>NZ_CP041036.1:4338634-4648537 GCF_006385555.1 Shewanella polaris
TACCAACCATTTTCTGAGCTAAAGTAAAACCTTTATCAGAAGCGGCGATATCTTGTGGACGAACGAATACTTTCGATGCTTCAAGACCTAAGGTTTCACGCGCACGGTCAGTAAGGCCACGACCAATGATCAACGGAATACGACCACCAGCACGAACTTCATCTAACAATACTTCAGTTTTTAATTCGAACGTAGAGATGACTTCATCAGTGCCACCACGTTTAACAACACCTTCATAAGGGTAGATATCGATAACATCACCGGTATCCATTTTATCAACGTTTAGTTCGATCGGTAATGCACCTGCATCTTCCATGGTGTTGAAGAAAATAGGCGCAATTTTGTTACCTAGACAGAAGCCACCAGCACGCTTGTTAGGAACAAAAGGAATGTCATCACCCATAAACCATAACACTGAGTTAGTGGCAGATTTACGTGAAGAACCCGTACCGACAACATCACCGACGTAAACTAAAGGATGACCTTTACCTTTTAACGCTTCGATTTCTTTGATTGGACCCACAACACCTGATTCATCAGGCACAATACCGTCACGCGCATTTTTTAACATTGCTAATGCGTGTAGTGGAATATCTGGACGAGACCATGCATCTGGCGCAGGAGACAAATCATCAGTGTTGGTTTCACCAGACACTTTGAAAACAGTTAATGTAACTTTGTCAGTCAATTTTGGACGATTTAAGAACCAATCTGCATTGGCCCAAGCATCAACCACTTGCTTAGCAAAATCATTACCCGCTTGCATTTTTTCAACAACATCGTGGTATGAATCAAACATCAACAAGGTATTAGACAGTGCTGTAACGGCTAAAGGTGCCAATTTAGCATTGTCTAGTTGGTCAATTAACGGCTCAATGTTGTAACCGCCTTGCATAGTGCCAAGCAGTTTAACAGCGTGTTCTGTGCTTAATATTGGAGATGACACTGTGCCTTTAGCTACAGCATCAAGGAAAGCGGCTTTTACATAGGCAGCTTCATCTACTCCTGGTGGAATACGATTTTCGAGCAAGTCGAGGATGAATGCCTCTTCACCTGCTGGTGGTGTTTCAAATAACTTAACCAGTTCAGCCACTTGTTGTGCATTTAATGGCTTAGGGACTACACCCTCTGCAGCACGTTCTGCGACGTGTTTACGATATGCTTTTAGCACGGCAACATTCCTCTTTGTTTGACGCCTAACGGCGAAACTCAACGTCATTATGATTACGCTGATAATTCCACTGGTTCGGGCTTGAAATCCGACCACCAGTATACTACAGCTTTATAAAAGTATGAATCAGCTCACACTATTAGCGGTATGAAATCAACGCGATTTATCAACCTAACAATCAATTTAGCGGGAAGTTAAATAAATTAAAATTAGACAATAGTTTGAAACAGCCTAAAAAACACTTAAATACATTAACTTACGCAACACCCACTGATTAAACTATACACAATGAAATATCCACTTTTTTAAATGAAATATTTTTTAAAAAAGTGTGTTTTGATTGTGTCTCATCAGCAACAAAGTAATAATTAACGCTAAAGGTTATACCGTTTATGGAGCCAGTATTGTGTCGACCCAAATAAAAGCCGTTATTTTTGATATGGATGGAGTATTAATTGATTCCGAACCCGCTTGGCAGTTAGCCGAGCAAACTGTACTAAATAGTTTTGGGTTAAATCTTAGCCTCGAAGAAATAGAACAAACTACTGGCTTGCGCATTGATCATGTAGTTAGCTATTGGTACCAACGTTTTCCTTGGCCGAATTACGACAACACAGTCACGGCAAATAAAATTGTTAATGAAGTTATCGCCCAAATCAATGCCAATGGTGAACCGATGCGAGGTGTCATTGAGTCGCTAGACGCCTGTAAACGTTTAGGGCTTAAAATAGGGTTAGCAACATCTTCGTCGTCATTAATTATTGAAGCTGTGCTGCATAAACTGGCCATAGGCCATTATTTTGATGCGATTGAATCTGCTGAAAATCTAGAGTATGGCAAACCACATCCAGAGGTATATTTGAATTGTGCTAAAGGGCTTGGCGTGCCACCGAGTCAATGCATCGCTATTGAAGACTCCTTTAATGGTTTAATTGCCGCACGAGCAGCCAGTATGCAAACCGTGGCGATTCCTGCACCTCATACCGTTAATCAGCCCAAATGGATTATTGCGCATAATCAACTTGCTCATGCAGGATTACTACCCGCGCTGCTAGAGCGGACTGCGTCCTGCTAGGTTCTAGATCGCTGGGACAGTTTCGCTGCTAAGATTTAATAACCTCTGCAGCGTCCTAGTTTTTAGCTTGTATAGCTTCTAGAAGCGAAGCGCTCTAGCCACTAGGCTTTTTAGCTTGTAAGCCTCTGGGCTTTTGGCTTAGATAGACTGCCTAAAAGTTTTTACCAACAAATAAATAGAATGCTGTTTCACCGCTGTCAGTAAAACCAAACCCTAATGCCGCAGGGCCCCAGTCAGTATCAGTACCTAAATACAAACTGCTGGCAAAAATCAAATCATCTAAATCCACATCATCACGATCAAACCACACATTACCAGCTTCAAGGCTTGTGCCTAAATACAAAGGTAAATCGGTGATCAATACGTCACGGCCAAGATCATATTGATAAATCACTGCGCCAAATACTTTATGGGCGCCTGCTAGGGTATCTTTACGATAACCAGACAAGTTTAAGAACCCACCTAAATCGGCAACGTGTAAGGTAAAGTCACCATCATTTTCAACAGTAGCCAACTCCATTTTGCCCACAATGGCATGGTTGCCGAGTTTTAATGCCCCCTTCCAATCCGCCTCAAATTGCCAAGCGAGATCGTCACTAAAGGTTGTATCAAGATTACTTAACCCGCTATATGATTCATCTCGAAAATAACTGACAAAGGTAATTCGATTTCCTTCTGTTGGGAAACTAATACTGTTTAAATTGTCATAGGCAATTTTAAAATAACCACCCGTAGAATGATAACTAAGTGAATCAACCGAACCAAACTCACTGCTGACTCGCCCATCTTCAGCAATAAAGCCTAGTTCGATAATGCCATCTGAATTAAAATTATAACCCGTGCCTAAAACAATTTGAGCCACATTATGTTCGAGCTCAACATAACTGCCATCTTGATTAAACAAATCCCAATCTTTCATTTCATATTGGAATCTCGCTAGGCTATAAAATGTTTGATCACGATCTAATGGTTGATAAAATTCCGTCGCGACTAATTTTTTAAACCCTAGTTCTAATTCGTTACGCCACTCTCCGCCATTTTCAGTTAAGTCGGTCATGGTATACGCTAGACTTAATGTAATCGCGGAATCGAGAGTGAAGTCATCTTCCCAGTTAAAACCTGCTTGGAAATAATTCGGACCCCATGATTTTGCTTTGGTGGTAATCGTTAAAATTCGGCCTTGTTCAACATCTTCAAATTCGGCATCGACACGTTCAAATTTATTCAGCGAATACACTCGATTAAGGGCGGAATCTAATTCATCTTTACTGAGTGCAACCCCTTCGACAATCCCTAAGCGATCTCGCAATAATTTCTCACTGACTTTTGACTGGTTATCGAAGGCGATTTTATAAATGGGTTTTTTAAGAGGATCTACCCACAATAAACTTTGTTGTAATTTACTCGCTTGGTAAGCCAAATAATCGTGTTCACTAATCCCAAGCGGCTCTAACTTCACCAACTCTAATATGGCGGCATCTTCACCTAATTTAAGTGCTAATGGCATGATTGAAAAATCGGTAGTACTTAAGCTATCAATGGCTGGACGAATTAAAATATCGCCAGACGTCAGTAAGGTTTTTTGGCGGGCGGTACTGGCTTGAGTCAAAATAGTAGAAAGTTGTTCTAGCACAGCAATGGTACTGTCTAAGTTTTCTTGTTTAGTCAATGCAGAACCAATATCAACTGCAATAATAATATCTGCGCCCATGGCTTTCACTACATCAATAGGCATATTGTTAGCAATCCCGCCATCAACGAGTAAACGACCATTAATCAATGCTGGTTGCAATGCTCCTGGTACAGTGGCTGAGGCTTGCATTGCTTGTACTATACTGCCGCTTGATAATACCACAGCTTCGCTGGTTGCTAAGTCAGTTGCTACAGCCCGATAAGGAATAGCCAACTCATCAAAGTCGCCAAACTGTTCAACTAATCCCGTTGAATGACGTAGTAACTGCGACATGCTTTGGCCACGCAACAATCCGCTTGGCGACGTTAAGCGATTATCGTTGTAGCCAACCGTAAGAGGGATATTAAATTGGTCTCGCTGTTGCTTGTCTCGGTAACTTAATTTGTCACGAGGAATGGTATCGGAATAACCTTTTGACCATTGGCCATTAAGCATTAATTCTTCAATTTGATCCGCGTTATAGCCCAGCGCATACATACCGGCGACGTATGCACCAATACTGGTTCCAGCGATATAATCTACTGGGATATGATACTTTTCCAATACTTTCAACACACCGATATGTGCAGCACCTTTTGCACCACCACCACTGAGCACTAAGCCAATGGTAGGTCTTTCTTTAGCCGTTTTTTTAGCCGCATGTACAGGTTGTACTACCAAGCTAAAGCAAATACAGCTAGCCAAAAACCAAGTAAACAAGTTAAGGCGCAAAATTTGTTGCATAAATCATTCCGAAAGTAAGTAAAAACGACTCATTCTAACAAAATTTAACCAATACCTATACTAGTGAATGGCACCAACAATATTACAATCAGTATCGTTAAACATCGCGTGACATATCAATCAACATTTGTTGTTTTATTTTATGTTCAATCTCGTTTTTGGGCATAGGCTTAGCGAAATAATAACCCTGAATAATATGACATCCTCGCTGAACAACTTGATTCAATTGCTGTTCCGACTCAACCCCTTCTGCAATCACTTCAAGGGATAAATTTCGTGCTAATTCAATAATACTGCTCAAGATAGCTTGATCTGCTTTGTTAGTATCAATATGGATTAAAAAGCAGCGATCAACTTTTAGGACATTAACTTGGAATGAGCGTAAATAAGCAAGAGAGGAGTAACCAGTCCCAAAATCATCTATGGCAACATCAATACCTAACTGCTTCAAAGCGAGCAAATGCTGACTGGCAATATCAATCTCTTTCATCAATACACCTTCAGTAATTTCCATCGACAAGCAATGAGCGGGCATGCCAGTTTGATGCAATGTCGCAGTCAAAAAGTCGATAAAATCAGTCTGTCTAAAGTGCATAGCAGATACATTAACTGATACTTTTATCTCACTTTGATACTGTTGATGCCAGTAAGCGCCATCGATACAAGCTTGAGTTAACACCCAGCGATCGATCTCAACAATTAGGCCGCACGATTCTGCAATGCCAATAAATACATCGGGGTTAACCATGCCATCTTTTGGATGTTGCCAACGAATTAATGCTTCTACGCCGACTAAGCGATTTTGTTGCTGAACATCAATTTGAGGTTGATAGTACAATTCAAATTCGTTGCATTGTACTGCTCGGTGCAAATCAGCTTCTAAGCGCAAATGATATAAGGCTTCTGCGTTACGCTCAGCGGAGTAATATTGAAAATTACCACGGCCTTCTTCTTTAGCATGATACATGGCTAAATCAGCATTTTTAATTAGGGTTTCAGGGGTTTGATCATCGTCAGACCAAATGCTAATCCCGATACTGGTCGAGATAAAAAACTCTCTACCATACAGTTTGAATGGCATTTCGATTTGTTTTAGTAATTGTGTCGCTATGTGATTAATGCTGTCGACATCGTTTGCGTCACGCAGCAAAAGCACAAATTCATCACCACCAAAACGGCATAATAAATGCTTTTCTGACAAGCAAGACTGAAGCCGATTAGCAGCTTCAACTAATAATGCATCGCCCATACTATGGCCGTATGAATCATTAACATGTTTAAAGCGATCAAGATCTAGAAAAAGTAGTGCTAAGGTTTCTTTGTGCTTTTTAGCGGTTTCAATTGCTTCGCCCAGTCGACGAGAAAACATCGCCCTATTAGCTAAACCAGTTAACGTATCGCTGTTAGCCAAACGACGTAAGTGCAACTCATTGTGCTTACGTTCGGTGATATCAGAAAAAACCACCACATAATGTAATGCAGCACCATTAGCATTGAGCATTGTCGATACGTTTACCCAAACAGGACAACGGCTACCATCAATACAGTTAAACTCGCATTCTCCGGTCCAAAAATGCTCTTTATCGAACACGTCCTCCATATCGAACGGCTCTGGGGTTGCATACACCAAATCGGCAAAATGTTTACCTGCTAAATCACTCCTTTTAGAAGCTAAAATTAAATTTGCCGCAGCATTACTAATTTTAATATTTTTATTAGCATCTAATATCAACATACCTTCGGAGGTATTTTCAAAAGCCTGAGCTAACAAATTGACTTCGCTTTCCAGCTCACGTTGTTGCGATATATCAGTATACATACCTGCCGCATGGGTCACGCGACCACTACTGGGATCAAATTTAATCGCTCTGCCTTTAATCCGTAGCCAATGCCATTGATGATCATACTGATTGCGATATCGGTACTCGGCATCAATCATTTCTTCTTGACCTGTTATAAGGTCTTTCCAGACAGATTGCATCCGATCAACATCGTCTACGTGTATGGGTATATCGTCTAGTTTGACACTAATATTATGCTCTGGTCCTAACACACCACTCTGGTTATCTAGCGACAACATTTGAGTAGAATCATACCACTCCCATAAATCAGAATCGCTGCCTTTTAAGGCTTGATGTAAGCGCTCATCACTTTCAACTAATGCATGGTTAATTTGTTTAAAGCGATGCACTTGTCGCTGCCTAAACAACAACATAATAGAAACAATTAACAAAATACTAAAAATGAAGGCTACTTCAAATTGCTGAGTGCGCCACCAAAGCTGCTTTACGGCAAATTGATATTGGAATGGTTCACTCGACCAAACACCATTTCTTTTATACAAGAGTTCAAGTACATACGCTCCCGCACTTAACCCTGTAATATTAATTTGCGACTGGCCTTCTAATAACACGTAGTTTCCTGCCGCATTATCATCCTTAGCGAGTCGGTACTGTATGGCCATCGGTTTATCATCAAGATAATCGAGTAATGCGATTTGAAAACTAATTAAGCTAGCGCCCGGCTCGACTTGAGTGAGCTGGCTTGGAATTAAATAAACTGCGGTATTATTTTCGTAAAACACCGACACTGATTCGAGTATGACTTTGTCACTGATTGTGCGAGACGCTAATTCATCGAGATTGATTAACATTGCCCCATCTGGCGTGCCAATGAAAAAGCCTTTGTTAGGATCATAAAACTTTGCCGATTCATTAAATTCGTCGGAAATTAATCCATCTTGATGGCTAAATGAACTGACTTCACCGGACTTTTTATTTACTTTAATGATGGCATTAGCACAGCCTACAATGTGGTCAGTAGCTGTATCTTGAAGGAAGAACACCACTTTACAATCGATCTTCCATTGTTGATCAAGTGAAATAATGTCATCGGTTTTAGTATTGAATTGATAAATACCATGCTGGGAAGTGCCCAACCACATAATGTCTGGTGCCACTTGCATAAAACTATTCATCGTAGGGAGGTTAGTAAAGTCAGAAAACACCTCCAATTTTGAAACGTATTCACCCGCCGCGGTTAAATAGCCAAAATGTTTACTGCCACTGAGCCATAAACGATCGGCATCGTCTCTCAATATGGCTTTATACAATGTATTTGTGAGTGACTGTTCGCCATTGGATAATTCTTGTAGCTGTAGTTCTGAATTACCCTCTTTCCAATAATACAATCCCTGATTAGTTCCAAACCAAATCACATCGCGATAAAAGTCATCATGATAAATACCAATGACCACTTTATCTTTCAGTGACTCCTTACCACCACTCCAGTCAGCAAAATTAGAACTGGCATTGGTGATTTTATTCACCACATAAAGCCCGCTTGATGAGGCTAGTACGATATTCTCTTTATCTAGGGATTCAATTCGGTAAATACTGTCATTAAGCTCAAACCCTGGTGGAGTGATCATTGTTGACGTTTGGTGTTGAGTATCGACCACAGACAAACCACCATCGGTACCCATCCACAGCTGATCCCCTTCACTGTATATTGACCACACCATTTCATTATCCAGTTGATAAGGTGGTGCTTTAGAGTAATCTTCAACTAAAAACTTAGGTTTACCAGCAATGACCGCAAGACCATCACCAGAGCCACCAACCCACAACAGACCATCGGCATCAACCGCCATATCGTGAATATAATCAATATTGGCACCTTGTTTAAGTTCATCATGATAAATCGTAAATTTATCAGTAGATGGATTCCAAAAAATAAGCCCTGTCCGACTCGATATCCACAAGTTGCCATCAAGGTCTTGTTCCATCTGATCGACGTAATAAGGGATATTCGTCACGGGTTGTAAACGTAAATTCTCTACATCAACGCTAAATAATCCTTTAGAAGTCAACATCCATATTCGATGCTGTTTATCTTGGAACAATTCCCTAATCGAACCATTTTTATCTGTCCATGGAAATGCGCCAATAAACGCCCCATCGGCCTGATGAAGTTCCAATAAATGATCGGTTGAAAATAGATATTGAGATGAGTGTAATTCTAACGCGTTGCGCCAAGGCAATTGATGATCTAATGAGTGGCTTGCAGATAAAGACAATTGTTGAGAAACATCATCAAAATAATAGACTTGTCCCGAATAGGCTAATATAAGTAATCGCCCATCGAGCTGACGCTGAGTTGCCACTACACGAATACTGGTGTTGATATTAGTGACGTCATTATCTTTAGGCTTAAGCAATAAACTAAAGTGATTATCTAAAATACTGTATAAATATAGCGAGGTATTGCTGCCAACAAGCAAATGATCTTGGCCCGAATTAACCACTGTAGTAATAAATTCATCATCAAGAACCGAATCAAAACCGACTTTATCAATACGTCTTACTTTGCTATTGCTAACCCGATACAGACCTTGTTGAGTAGCGAGCCAAACAAAACCATAATGATCAAAGCTAATATCTTGAATACTGGCATTGGCTAATCCATCTCGCGCAGTAAATACCCGCTGTACTACATCCCCTGCATTAGCAGGTATAGCAGCGAGCAGATAAAACCCCATACAGATGAACCAATAGATTACCGCTCTATTCATAAATTAAGCCTAGACCTCAAAAGATAATATGTTTACTAATTGCCATGACTTACTGATAAACACAATAACACCGACACTAACCAATACAGTGGTTTCATACCCCAGTAAAGAGAAGTCACAGTATAATCATTCACACACAAAAAAATAACAATTAACAAATCATTTTTAGGGTATTCTCGAGTAATTTTATAAACATTATTAATGTTTTAACATTATTCGCTAGTGAAAGTAATACTCATCTATAACACTAGTCTATAAATCAAACTACAGACAAAAAAAAAGCACCCCAAAATGGAGTGCTTGTTTATCGCTATATCGACCGCGTAAATTACTTCTTCTTAACCGCTTTAGGGTTAGGTAAATCAGTAATTGAACCTTCATACATTTCAGCTGCTAAACCAACTGATTCATGTAAGGTTGGGTGAGCATGAATCGTTAATGCTAAGTCTTCAGCATCACAACCCATTTCAATCGCTAGGCCAATTTCACCTAATAATTCACCACCGTTAACACCAACAACCGCACCACCGATAATACGATGAGTCTCTTTGTCGAATATTAACTTGGTCATACCTTCACTGCAATCTGATGCAATTGCACGGCCGCTAGCAGCCCAAGGGAAAGTAGACGTTTCAAAAGCAATACCTTGCTCTTTGGCTTCTTTCTCAGTTAGACCAACCCATGCTACTTCTGGATCAGTATAAGCAATCGATGGAATCACTTTAGGGTCAAAGTAATGCTTCATACCTGCAATCACTTCAGCCGCTACGTGACCTTCATGCACACCTTTGTGAGCTAACATTGGTTGACCAACGATGTCACCAATTGCGTAAATGTGTGGCACATTGGTACGTAATTGTTTGTCTACATTGATAAAGCCACGCTCATCAACATTTACACCGGCTTTTTCAGCAGCAATTAACTTACCATTAGGTGAGCGACCAATTGCCACTAATACGGCATCGTAACGAACGGGTTCAGCAGGTGCTTTCTTGCCTTCCATTGTGACATAGATACCGTCTTCTTTAGCTTCAACAGCTGTCACTTTAGTTTCAAGAATAAGGTTAAACTTCTTCTTAATTTGTTTAGTGAATACGCGAACAACGTCTTTATCTGCAGCAGGGATAACTTGGTCGAACATTTCAACCACGTCAATTTCACTGCCTAAAGATGAATACACAGTACCCATTTCTAGGCCAATAATACCGCCGCCCATTACCAATAACTTGCCTGGTACTTCTTTCAATTCAAGTGCGTCAGTCGAATCCCAAATACGTGGATCGTCATGCGGAATAAATGGCAGTTTAATTGGACGAGATCCTGCCGCGATAATAGCTTGCTCAAACTGAACCACGGTAACAGTACCGTCTTCAGCAGTCACTTCTAGGCTATTAGGGCCAGTGAACTTACCAAAACCGTTAACCACGTTAACTTTACGCATTTTAGACATTCCGCCTAATCCGCCCGTTAACTGACCAACAACTTTGTCTTTAAAACCGCGTAATTTTTCTAAATCGATTGTTGGCTCACCAAATACTACACCGTGACTCGCAGCTGATTTAGCTTCTTCAATCACTTTAGCAATGTGTAGTAATGCTTTAGATGGGATACAACCTACGTTCAAACATACACCACCTAGGGTGCTAAAACGTTCAACGATAATGGCATCTAAACCTAAATCAGCTGCACGGAATGCTGCTGAATAGCCTGCAGGGCCTGATCCTAATACAACTACCTGAGTTTTAATTTCGTTACTCATGTTTTCCTCTATTCTTTGCATATGTTGGCGAACAAAACCGATTCAACAATCAATGTGGTCAGATTGTGATAGCTGACCGCATTTTACCCTTTGTTTGATAACGATCACAATCAAACATTAGTGATAATCATCGACATAAAAAAGGCCACTCTATTAGAGCGGCCATATTTGTTTACAATATCATGGTACGAATGTCAGATAAGATGGCTGACAATGTCACACTAAAGCGTGCGGCCATTGCACCATCAATCACACGATGGTCGTATGATAATGACAATGGCAACATTAATTTAGGCTCAAACTCTTTGCCATTCCACTTAGGCTTAATTTCAGATTTAGACACACCTAAAATCGCCACATCAGGGTAATTAACAATCGGCGTAAATGCCGTACCGCCAATGCCACCTAAACTTGAAATCGTAAAACAGCTGCCTTGCATATCAGCCGACTTTAACTTGCCGTCACGAGCACGGATCGAAATGTCAGTTAATTCACGCGACAATTCAACAATGCCTTTTTTATCAACGTCACGTACAACCGGAACCATTAGGCCATTAGGCGTATCAACAGCCACACCAATGTGGAAGTACTTCTTCTGAATCAGCGACTCACCATCACTGCTTAAGCTTGAGTTAAACACAGGGAACTCAGCCAATGCTTTCGCGACAGCTTTCATCATAAACACCAGAGGCGTGATTTTGTAATCTGCTTTCTTCTTCGCTGCAAGCTCATTTTGCTGCTTACGGAAGGCTTCCATCTCAGTAATATCAGCTTCGTCGAACTGGGTAACATGCGGAATCGTTACCCAGTTACGATGTAAGTTAGGTCCAGAAATTTTCTGGATACGACTTAGTGGTACTTCTTCCACTTCACCAAACTTACTGAAATCAACTTTAGGAGCAGCAATCACACTTAAGCCACCTGCACCACCAGCAACCGCCGTAGCAGCTGTCGCTTTAGGGCGTGACAACTCATATTTCACAAATGCTTGCACGTCTTCTTTCAAAATCCGCGCTTTACGTCCAGTACCAGTAACCTTGGTTAAATCCACGCCAAATTCACGCGCTAAACGGCGCACAGAAGGCGATGCGTAAGCAACTCCGGTAGACTTAGGTGCCGCAGCACTAGGGTGATACGGTACCGGCGGAGTCGATGGACGACTGGCAGCTATTGTTGGTGCAGGCGCTACTGGAGCAGACTCAGTTTGAACAGGAGCAGCTTGAGCAGGTGCGGCACTAGTCGTTTCAATAGTCGCAATTAAGCTACCTTGAGACACTTTATCGCCCACGTTAACCGTTAACGACACTAACTTACCAGCAAATGGTGCTGGTACTTCCATGGTCGCTTTGTCAGTTTCAAGGGTAATTAAACCTTGATCTGCGGTGATTTCATCACCAACAGCAACCAGCACTTCAATAACATCGACATCATTAGCGTCGCCAATATCAGGTACATGAATTTCTTGTACTTGGCTTGTTGTTACGGCTGCCATTGCTTGAGAAACAGGAGCCGCAGCCTGAGGTGCAGCGGCTTGAGCTTCCGGTGCTGTTGCTTGTGGCGCTGACACTGCTGGTGCTACTGGTTCAGAACCAGCAACTTCTAGCGTAATAACTAATGAACCTTCAGATACTTTGTCGCCAACGGCCACTTTCACTGATTTAACCACACCCGCTTTAGGTGACGGTACGTCCATGGTGGCTTTGTCTGTTTCTAAGGTAATTAAACCTGTATCAACATCAATGCTATCACCTACAGCAACCAACACTTCGATGACAGACACATCTGTATCACCGCCAATATCTGGCACTTTCACTTCAATCACTTCAGAGGCACCAGCACTTGGTGCGGCAACAGGCGTCACTGGTGCAGGAGCCGCAGCTTGTGCGACTGGCGCTTCAGCTTTAGGCGCTGGTGCTGCAACGTCTGCTTTGGCAGGCGCGGCAACAGCAACACTCATCATCGCAATTAACGTGCCTTCTGACACTGTATCACCCACAGCAATTTTTAATTCTGCCAAGGTACCAGCAAAAGGTGCTGGAATGTCCATGGTTGCCTTATCACTTTCAACTGTAATGATTGACGCTTCTTTCTCAAGAAAATCACCCACTGCAGCACAAATTTCAATAACTTGTACAGCATCAGTATCGATATTAGGAACCAAAACTTCTTTTAATTCAGCCATTTTGTATCCCCTTACGCGAGCTGTGGGTTGATCTTGTCAGCATCAATGCCATATTCAGCGATGGTTTTAGTCAACACATCCACTGGCATTTCATTACGGTCAACAAGTGACTTCAACGCCGCAATGACAATAAACTTGGCATCAACTTCAAAATGATGACGTAAGTTTGCGCGGCTATCGCTACGACCAAAACCATCTGTACCTAGCACTTTATAGTCAGTTGGCACGAATGCACGTAATTGCTCACCGTATATCTTCATGTAGTCAGTCGCCACAATCGCTGGCGCATCTGCAGATAATACTTGGCTAATATATGCTTGCTTAGGTTTTGCTGTAGGATGCAACATGTTCCAACGCTCAGCAGCTTGACCATCACGAGTTAGCTCATTAAAACTGGTCACACTGAATACGTCTGCAGTTACGCCAAAGTCTTTGGCTAATGCTTGCGCGGCTTTACGAACTTCTTCAAGAATCGTACCGCAACCCATTAATTGCACTTTGCCTTTACCGCTACCAGCAACTGATTCAAGCTTGTAAATACCTTTTACAATACCTTCTTCAGCACCGGCTGGCATTTCTGGCTGAACGTAGTTTTCGTTCATTGTGGTTAAGTAGTAGAAGATATCTTCTTGGTTTTCGCCATACATACGACGAATACCGTCTTGTACAACTACCGCAATTTCATAACCGTAAGTAGGGTCATAAGAAATACAGTTTGGAATAGTGTTAGCCAATACGTGGCTGTGACCATCTTGATGCTGTAAACCTTCGCCGTTCAATGTTGTACGGCCAGAAGTACCGCCCACCAAGAAACCACGTGCGCGCATGTCGCCAGCAGCCCATGCCATATCGCCGATACGTTGGAAACCGAACATAGAATAGTAGATGTAAAACGGAATCGTTGGCATGTCGTTGACTGAGTAACTGGTTGCCGCTGACACCCAAGATGACATTGCGCCTAATTCGTTAATACCTTCTTGTAAAACCTGACCAGTTTTAGCTTCACGGTAGTACGCCACTTGATCAGAATCTTGTGGTACGTATTTTTGGCCTTCGTGAGCGTAAATACCTACTTGACGGAATAAGCCTTCCATACCAAAAGTACGCGCTTCATCAGGAATAATTGGCACAATGCGTTTGCCAATGCCTTTGTCTTTTAACAATGCGGTTAATACGCGCACAAACGCCATTGTTGACGAAATTTCACGGCCATTAGAACCTTTCAAAATCGAATCGAAAATTTTCAATGAAGGAATATCTAACTCTTCAGTGAACTTTTCACGACGCTGCGGTAAATAACCTAATAACGCTTCACGGCGGCTCTTCAGGTATTTAACTTCTTCAGAGTCAGGACCGGGATGATAGAAAGGCAAATCTTCTAACTTGTCATCAGGGATCGGAATATTGAAACGGTTACGGAAGTGTTGGATAGCCTCAATGCCCATTTTTTTCACGTTATGAGCAATGTTTTTACCTTCACCCGCATCACCTAAACCATAACCTTTAACGGTTTTAGCAAGAATAACCGTTGGACGACCTTTGGTTTTCTGTGCATGTTCAAGTGCAGCGTAAACTTTTACAGGATCATGGCCACCACGGTTTAAACGCCAAATGTCATCATCTGACATATTAGCCACCATTTCTGCGGTTTCAGGATATTTACCAAAGAAATGCTCACGAGTCCATGCACCGCCTTTAGCTTTACAGTTTTGGTATTCACCGTCTACGGTTTCTTCCATTAACTGTAATAACTTACCGCTGGTATCACGCGCCAATAATGGATCCCAATAACGACCCCAAATGACTTTAACCACTTCCCAACCTGCGCCGCGGAATTCGCCTTCAAGCTCTTGGATAATCTTACCGTTACCACGAACAGGACCATCTAAGCGCTGTAAGTTACAGTTAACGATAAACACTAAATTATCTAATTCTTCGCGCGCAGCTAAGCCAATTGCCCCCAAAGCTTCTGGCTCATCACACTCACCGTCACCTAAGAAACAGTAAACAGTTTGCTTAGAACAATCTTTTAAACCACGGTCAGTTAAATACTTTAAATAACGTGCTTGGTAAATGGCTTGAATAGGACCTAGACCCATCGATACCGTCGGGAACTGCCAATAGCTTGGCATTAATTTAGGATGCGGGTAAGAAGACAAGCCTTTGCCATCGACTTCTTGACGGAAGTTAGCCATTTGTTCTTCAGTAATACGCCCTTCAAGGAAAGAACGCGCATAAATACCCGGTGCGATATGACCTTGAAAATACACCAAGTCACCACCATCTTGCTCATTTGGTGCACGGAAGAAGTGGTTAAAACACACATCATAAATTGTCGCGCTAGAAGCAAAACTGGATATATGACCACCAAGCTCTAAATCTTTCTTAGAACCACGTAATACCATTGCCAAGGCATTCCAACGGATAATCGCACGAATACGACGTTCCATTTCTTGGTTACCAGGCATATTAGGCTCTTGGCCTGCTGGAATAGTATTTAAATAGGCAGTAGTGGCATTGTAAGGTAAGTGAGTACCATTACGACGTGCTTTATCAATTAATTTTTCGAGTAAAAAATGTGCACGTTCAGGCCCTTCATGCTCTAACACAGCTTGCAAAGCATCAACCCATTCATGGGTTTCTAGTGGGTCTAAATCTTGAAGCATATCTTCAGACATCTCGCAGTCCTTCTTTATATACGGGTTATATTTCGGCTTTTAGTTGCTGCTTGTTGACACAGCAAAAATGTATTCTTATTCAAAGTGACAAGTACTACACACCGCTCTTTAAACGGCGCAAACTACGTTGCAACCGACTGTCTTCTTCTCTTACTGCCAACATGACTTCTTCGATATAGCTTAAATGTTCATTCGAAGCTTCACGCGCAGCGTCTGGGTCCCGACGTACAATCGCAGCGAGTAAAGCTCGTCTGTGATCATTTGCCATGGTGGAAGCTTCTTCGCGTCGGCTTAAAAGTTCCAAGTTTTGTTCTACATTTTTATGTAGTACAGGGGTTAAACTTAATACTAGATGAAGCATTGCAACATTGTGTGACGCCTCTGCCACTGCACGATAAAAATGTACAATTGCATCAGCCTGCTCTTCAATACCGCTTGCGGCTTCTACTTCATTAATTCGGTTTTTAATATTTTGCATATCCGCATCAGTACCGCGCAATGCAGCAAAATACGCCATCATGCCTTCAGTAGCGTGACGAAATTCAAGTAAGTCATACTGACTTTCTGAATCGTTATGCATTAATTCAACGATAGGATCGGCAAGACTTTGCCAAAGTTGTTCTTTTACATAGGTGCCACCGCCTTGACGACGCATCAGCAACCCTTTAGCTTCTAATTTTTGAATCGCTTCACGTAAAGAAGGACGAGACACTTCAAATTGTACCGCGAGTTCGCGTTCAGGAGGTAGTTTCTGACCCGGCTGTAAACTGCCTTCAAGGATCATTCGCTCTAATTGCTCCATGATCACATCAGAAATTTTTGGCTGGTTAATTTTAATATAAGCCATCTGGCGCCCTGCTCCCTAAACAAGCAATTGTCAATTGGTCTGACCAATTAATATGAGATAGCGCACTTTATCAAATCATACAAGCCATGTCTAGTTATCGGCATATCGACAATAGAACACCGTATTCGTTTAAAACGCTCAAGCCAAGAGCATAACTGATATTAACACTCAAGGGGTCAGACCATTTACTCGAATTAACCTCAACGCTGGATACAATAAAGCCGCCCTAGGAACTAGAGCGCTTCGTTGCTAGAGGCTATAAAATCTCAGCAGCAAAGCTGTCCTAGTAGGACGTAGTCCACCCTAGAGTCTAACTAACAACACCAAAAATGGTTAATACCGAAACCATTGTCAGCAATAACACAAAATTACGCTTACTCAATGCCAGTAATGCCAATGTCGACCGTATACTCAGCGGCGCATCACCTGCTTCAGGTAAAGATTCTGCCGCGACAGCAGTGTAAGTTACGATTGTTTTCGCATCGGTTTTGCCACTTAAACCATATTGTCGCCAAGCACTCAAACCAGTGCTAAATTGACCACTTAATACATAGCCAAAACTAAAGATACGGCTTGGCAGCCAATCCAATAGCATCAGCAAACGATCAACTAATGGCATCTCAAGCGTATTTTTATTATTGTAATCACTAAAAAAACGCACTGTACAATACAAAACAGCGCCAACGGGTTCTAAAAATATTAAATACAATGCCACTGCGCCGTAATAGCGATAATTAATCCAAGCGGTTATTTGCCCCACTTTACGACCTAAATCTTGCTCATCAACCACATGCAAGTGTTCAGTACAGTCCAACTCTCCGGCCAATCTATAACAAGCTTGTATGTCGCCCCGACATGCCGCTTGAATATACTGTTTAAACACCCGTCGTAATGACTGGTGGCAAAAACAAATAATGGATATCAGCACCCAAAACAACAAACTCAATAAATCATAAAAAATACCATCGAGCAGAAAACTAATCAGCAAAACCAATAAAGCAGGCAACACAATTGCCATCGCAACACCAAATTCGGATTTAAGCGATTGGTTATCCCAAAATAATTTTTGGTAACGCGCTATAACGCTATCAAACTGCCAACCACTGGGCAGAAGTTTCAAACGCTCTACTAAAATTGCCATTAACAATGAAAATAACGCCATGAAAATCCTTTTTTACTTCTATTCAGTTATTGCCAGCATTAATAAGCAGCTCTTTTGCGGGCTATATTGATAAGTACCATCTAACATCAGCAAAGTCTGTAAGTGCTATTTTAAGCGCTAAGTGTTGTGTTTCAAGTTCGTAATCTCTAAGTGCTAACCTAAACAACTGGAATGGCTTGCTTATATCGAGACCAATCAAAACCACTACCGGGATCTGTTTTACGTCCTGGCGCAATATCACAATGGCCGACAATATTATTTACATTAATCATAGGATACTGCGCCATTAACTCCAATGTTAACAGGATTAATTGATCATATTGCTCATCGGTATACCCACTGTTATCTGTCCCTTCTAGTTCTATACCTATGGCAAAATCGTTACAACCCTCACGCCCATTGAATTCAGAGACGCCAGCATGCCAAGCTCTGTCATCACAACCCACATATTGAACCACTTCACCATCACGGCGAATAAGAAAATGCGCCGAAACTTGCAAGCTTGCTAACTCAGTAAAACTGTCGTCAGCATCTACATTTAGGCAACCTTGGAATAGTTCATCAATGTGCGGTAAGCCAAAACACCCCGCGGGTAAGCTAATATTATGTATCACCAACAAACTCACCTCGCCATTGGGGCGAGCGTTAAAATGTGGCGATATACACTTTCGAGCCTGGGTTAACCAACCTTGTTCCATTAAGCCTTGTGGCATATCCATCCTTAAACATCACAACTAAACCATTATGAGTTCAAATTTAACAGTATTAAACAGCAATACCAATCCTAAAAATTACCTATTTGCTTGTGTCAGTATAGCGATAAATTATGTTAATCTTTAATAGCTGCTTTCGGCAATAAACACTCTACTGAATGCGGATACCGTTTTGCCCTATCACGCTATGTTAGCAAGGACTTTGCTTATGTTAGAAAATGACATTCGTCACGCTGTAAAAACTGCCTTAGATGAAGACTTAGGATACACACCCCACAATACCATTCATGGGATGCTTACTGCTGACATCACCGCACAACTGATTCCTGAAGATAAACACATGTCTGGGGTACTCATCACTCGCGAAGAAGGGGTTTTCTGTGGCAAAGAATGGGCTGAACAAGTATTTAATCAACTGGGTAGTGAAGTCGCACTCCATTGGCACGTTGACGACGGTGATTTAGTGGTCCCTAACCAAGTCTTGTGTGAACTGTCTGGTCCTGCTCGAGCCATTTTAACAGGCGAGCGCACAGCAATGAACTTTATTCAGATGTTGTCAGGCGTTGCCAGCTTAACCAAACTGTACGTCAACAAGCTTGCTGGCACTCATACTCAATTACTCGACACCCGCAAAACTATTCCGGGCCTTCGAACTGCACAAAAATACGCTGTCACCTGTGGCGGTGGACATAATCATCGCATTGGCTTGTTCGATGCTTTTTTGATTAAAGAAAATCACATCATGGCTTGTGGTGGCATTTCAAAAGCCATTAACGCAGCACGTCAATTAGACAGCCAAAAACCAGTAGAAGTTGAAGTAGAGTCACTTAACGAATTAACCCAAGCTCTCGACGGCGGCGCAGACATCATCATGTTAGACAATTTTGATGTCACTATGATGGTTGATGCCGTTAGCCTAAATAATCGTTATAAAGACCAAGGTAAAGGTGCCAAATTAGAAGTGTCAGGCAATGTCACGTTAGACACCCTAGCCAGTTTTGCACAAACCGGTGTTGACTATATATCTGTGGGCGCACTGACCAAACACATTAAAGCGCTAGACTTGTCGTTACGATTAAAAGCGTAATGCTTCTAGATCCTAGGTGCTAGGGCGGACTGCGTCCTGCGAGGTCGCTGCGCTTCTAGGACAGCTTCGCTGCTGAGATTGAGATACTAGGGCAACTTTGCTGTTGAGCTTTTATCGCATCTAGCAGCGTAGCGCTCTAGCCTCTAGGCTTTGTGCTAATTCAAATCAGTCATCAAAAAAGCGCCAAAAAATCAATTTTGTTGCATTTTTGTCAAAAAAACATTCATTAATCGCTAATGTCAAAAAATAATTTATCGTACCAAGTGCGGATAACGTGAAATTAGTGCATTTTTAGACATTTATTTCTTATTTGTACGTTAAGACTATTCCATTGTGTAACAATTTATACTAACTTTGTCCTAGGCGAGTTGGCTTTTAGGCCATGGACTATAATCATAAGATTGTAAATTACGTCAATTGTTATCAACTAATTAACATTTATCTTTTAAAACATGGGCAAATGTTATTTTTTATTTTGTTAATATTAACGTATTTACTCTATGTTTACCGCTCAGCCGAAATGTCATTAAGTAAATAATTAGCTAACATTATTTGCAGTTAACATTGTTTTTTATATGTGCATTGTGCTTATAAATAACGATGGGCAACACAAGGAATGTTGGCACTATAAAAATCGTGGTCATCGAACACCACATAATTGTGCTTTAAGGTTTTAGGCAAATGGAATGCCAGGCGACTTAGTGACTAGGCTCTATGACTAGACTAAGCTCGCAGTTATCGAGGATTGAAACTACCCGGCCTATTTTACGGAGAGAAATAATGAAAGGTATCAACCAAATCAAAAATGCTAAGGGTTTCACTCTTATCGAATTAATGATCGTAGTCGCGATCATCGGTATTCTTGCAGCAATCGCATTGCCTGCATATAAAGATTATGTTAACAAAGGTAAGCTTAACTCATGTTTAGCTGAAGCAACAGCTCAAACTAAGGCAAGAGCAGCTTCAATTGTTGCAGAGATTGCAATGCCTACATATACACCTTCGGCTTGTACTGGCCCAGCCGATACGGATTTACCTGACGATTTGACAAAGTTAGATGCTGCAGTAGCAGTTGAATTTCCAGCGAAAGATGGTGCTGGGACGGTTACATGTAACTTTACAACCGTAAACTGTACAGCTGCATAGTTAATTACTAAATAAGCACTCTGTGTAAGAGTGCTTATTTTAATAATAAACACCGTATGTCTAAGATGAAAAATCAATACTTTTTACTTAAGTTAGTAATCAATCTATTCTGCAAAAACAACCCTACTAAAAAACCAAATACAATAAATTAAAAATATCCACATACTAGTAGGTAATCCTATAGATTCAATTTTCAATTGCACATACTTCTTTTGATATTATCTAATTTAGTGTTCACTTTTTAACAATTACACCTCAAAGAGCTCTTTCCATACAATACTTATAAGAAGTAGAAATAAACACATTTGGCTTATATCTGTTCGGTACATAAATAATAGTCGTGAGTTAAGATGAAACTATACACAGAAACAGATGACTGAGAGATGTTGCTAAAAGTTATGTTACTAATATTTAGCGTATTTTATGGGTATTCCAGCTAAAAAAACAACTCTGACACATATCTATTTAATGCTGCAAATGATAATTTATTAAATCGTCTAAAATGACAACCTTATAAAAAGACGTTATTATTTTAGCTCTTGGGTATAACTGGAGCCCCCATGTCTTCTACTGGACTACATTTAGGATTATCGACACTGTTTATTCGCAAAGGACTGCTTAGCGAAGAGCAATTATCTAATGCTATTTCGGAATCGAGAAAGTCGAGACATTCTTTAGTAAGCACCTTAGTTCTATCTAAAGTTTTATCATCACGCGAAATTGCAGAATTGTGTTATGAAGAATATGGTACTCCTCTACTCGATTTAAATGAATTTGAAATATCGAGTATTCCTGAAGACTTACTTAACAAAAAGCTGATTGAAAAGCACAAATGTTTACCACTTTTTAAAAGGGGTAATCGTCTTTATATTGCAACCTCAGATCCAACCAATATTGCCGCTCTTGAAGATTTTCAATTTAGTTTAGGTTTACATGCGGAAGCTATTCTCGTTGAGGATGATAAGCTCTTAAAAGCACTAGAAAAAATCATTGAAGATGACATTTCAGGGTTAGACTTAGCCGGTGTGGACGAAGAAGCGCTCGCCAATATGGAAGTTACCGATAATGAAAGGCGGGATGAACCAACTGGTGACAGTAGTGATGATGCCCCCATTGTTATCTATATTAATAAAATCCTTACCGATGCCATTCGTAAAGGGGCCTCTGACTTACATTTCGAACCCTATGAAAAACGCTACCGGATCCGTTTCCGTATTGACGGTATATTACACGAAGTTTCAGAGCCACCGGTGAACCTATCCAACCGAATTTCGGCACGTTTAAAGGTAATGTCAAAACTCGATATTGCTGAGCGCAGAGTGCCACAAGATGGTCGAATTAAAATGAAACTGTCGCGCACCAAATCTATCGATTTTCGAGTCAGTAGCTTGCCCACTATTTGGGGCGAGAAAATCGTAATGCGTATTTTAGACTCATCATCCGCACAACTGGGTATTGAAAAGCTCGGGTATGAAGATGATCAACGTTTACTATATGAAGAAATGCTCGCCAAACCTCAAGGCATGATATTAGTCACTGGCCCCACAGGCTCAGGAAAAACAGTTTCCTTGTACACTGGGCTGAATATTCTTAATACCGAAGAGCGTAATATCTCTACTGCAGAAGATCCGGTTGAAATTAACCTTGAAGGGGTTAATCAGGTTCATATTAATTTAAAAGCCGGTTTAACATTCGCATCTGCATTACGCTCATTTTTGCGTCAAGATCCTGATGTAGTAATGGTAGGTGAAATCCGTGATTTAGAAACCGCTGAAATCGCCATTAAAGCGGCGCAAACAGGTCATTTAGTGTTATCAACGCTGCACACCAACTCGGCAGCAGAAACTCTCACGCGTTTAATCAACATGGGGGTTCCTGGTTATAACATTGCCAGTTCCGTTAACTTAATCATTGCTCAACGACTTGCCAGACGCTTATGCCCAGCATGTAAACATGAAGAAATAATCCCAGTTGCAGAACTACAACGTTTAGGCTTTGCTGAAGCAGACATAGCCAAAGGCTTTACCGTATTCAAACCTGTAGGCTGTGAGCTTTGCTCTGGCGGTTATAAGGGCCGAGTCGGCATTTACGAAGTAATGAAAATGAGTGATGAAATTGCACGCACTATTATGGAAGGTGGTAACTCGCTGCAAATAGCAACCCTCGCTAAGCAGCAAGGTATGCGAGATTTACGTCAATCTGGGTTGCTCAAAGTTATCCACGGCGTAACTAGCATCGCGGAAATTAACCGTGTCACTAGCTTTTAATTCAGCTATAGTCAAATCAGCTATAATAAATCAACTCGTTAATTGATTATTCTCTATTAACAATAATGCCTTAACGTGGTGCAGCGGAAAATAAAAGGATTGGCTAAATGGCCACAACAACAGCTAAAAGAAAACCGAAGGCAAAGGTAAAAAAAACAACTAAACACCAACCTAAGGTATTTACCTACCAATGGAAAGGCATTAACCGCGATGGTCAACGCACTTCGGGTGAATTGAAAGGATCAACTATAGCTGAAATTCGCAGCGTGTTAAAAGCGCAAGGTGTTACACCAAAAGGCGTTCGCAAAAAATCCGCACCGCTATTTAAATCTGAAAAAAAGATCACCGCAATGGACATTGCAATGATCACTCGCCAAATAGCAACCATGCTGGCTGCAGGTGTGCCATTAGTAACAACGATCGAATTACTTGGCCGCGGCCATGAAAAAGCCAAAGTAAGAGAACTATTAGGAACTATCCTGTCAGATGTTCAATCGGGTATACCATTATCTGATTCACTCAGACCACATAGATTATATTTCGACGATTTATATGTTGACTTAGTGGCTGCAGGTGAACATTCAGGTTCCTTAGATGCGGTATTCGATCGAGTCGCTACCTACAGAGAAAAAGCTGAACAATTAAAATCCAAAATTAAAAAAGCGATGTTTTACCCAGCTGCCGTGGTCATAGTGGCTATTGCCGTTACCGTTCTGCTGTTACTGTTTGTAGTACCACAATTTGAAGATATTTTTAAAGGCTTTGGTGCAGAACTGCCTGCGTTTACCCAGATTGTTGTAGGTCTTTCTAGAGGGTTACAAGCCTCATGGTATTACTTTGCAATAGCTATCGTAGTTAGTATTTGGCTATTTAAAAGAGCCCATAGAACCTCTCAAACTTTTAGAAACAGAATTGACGAAATTATTTTAAAAATCCCTATCCTTGGCGAAATCCTCCATAAGGCCGCAATGGCTCGTTTTGCCCGCACTTTATCGACGACCTTCGCAGCAGGCGTACCCTTAATAGATGGTTTAGAATCAGCTGCTGGCGCATCAGGTAATTATGTTTATCGCAAAGCATTATTGAAGGTCCGTCAGGAAGTGATGTCTGGCATGCAAATGAATGTCGCCATGCGCACCACGGGTTTATTCCCCGACATGCTGGTTCAAATGGTAATGATTGGTGAAGAGTCCGGTGGCTTAGATGATATGCTTAATAAAGTGGCAAACATTTATGAAATGCAAGTGGATGACGCAGTTGATGGTCTATCAAGCTTAATAGAACCTATTATGATGGTTGTTATTGGAACTGTTGTCGGCGGATTAATTGTCGCTATGTATTTACCCATTTTCCAGATGGGTAATATTGTTGGCGGCTAATTGAATTATACTGAACATAAGAATTAAAAATAAGAACAAAGAATGACTGAATTTATTTCAACTTTTGTAACAACAATGTACCAGTACCCTTGGGTATTTATCGTAATTAGCTTTATTTTTGCTGCTACCATTGGCAGCTTTCTCAATGTGGTGATTCACCGCTTGCCAGTGATGATGAAACGAGAATGGCAAAGTGAATGTAATTATTATTTAAACGAATACCATCCAGATATTGTTAAACAGGTGGGTAATGAGCGCTTAAATAAACCTATCGATCAATTCCCAGCAAAATACAATATTGTAGTACCCGGCTCTGCATGCCCAAAATGCAAAGCCAACATTAAACCTTGGCATAATATTCCCGTGCTCGGTTGGATAATGCTTAAGGGGAAATGCGCCGATTGTAAGACGGGTATTTCAATACGCTATCCGATTATCGAATTATTAACAGGGGCATTAATTGCCACTTTAGCTTGGCATTTTGGCCCAACATGGCAGTTTGTGTATGCCAGTATTTTAACGTTTGTGTTAGTTGCGTTAACAGGCATCGATTTAGATGAAATGCTATTACCGGACCAACTGACATTACCAATATTGTGGTTAGGGTTAATTATTAACCTTAAAGGTATTTATGCTAGCCCTGAAGATGCCATTATTGGTGCTGCTGCAGGTTATTTAAGTTTATGGTCGGTATTTTGGTTATTTAAACTGGTTACTGGCAAAGAAGGTATGGGCTACGGTGACTTTAAACTGTTAGCCGTATTCGGTGCTTGGTTAGGTTGGCAAATGCTGCCATTAATTATTCTATTATCTTCACTGGTTGGTGCTGTAGTAGGTATAACGATGATTATCGCTAAAAAGCTCAATAAAGGTAATCCAATTCCTTTTGGCCCTTATATCGCTGCCGCGGGTTGGATAGCGTTAGTTTGGGGGCAAGATATTCTTAACTGGTATCTAAGCACATTATGATTAAAAACAAGTTTGTTGTCGGTCTTACCGGTGGTATTGGAAGTGGCAAAACCACTGTAGCGAACTTATTTGCTGAATACGGCATAGACTTAGTCGACGCTGATGTTATCGCTCGAGAGGTTGTCTCAATAGGTTCTGATGGACTAAAAGCAATAACAGAGCATTTCGGTAAGGCTATTTTATTAGTCGATGGCAGCCTTGATAGAGCGGCTTTACGAGCCCAAGTATTTAATAACCCTCAACAACGTTTGTGGCTTAATAATTTGCTCCATCCTATGATCCGTCACCAAATGCTAACTCAAGTACAAGCATCAACGTCAGCCTATGTGATAATGGTGGCACCCTTGCTATTTGAGAACCATTTAGATAGTTTAGTGAATACCACTTTGGTTGTAGACATTGCACCCGAGTTACAAATTTCAAGGACGATACAACGTGATGGTGTCAGTAAACAACAAGTCGAACATATTCTTGCGAGTCAAATGATCCGAGAACGACGTGTCGCTCAAGCTGATAATATTATTGATAATCAAGGAGAAAATGAACTGTTGCGCAGTCAAGTATTACGTCTGCACCAACAATACTTACAACAGGCTGCTGATTTAGAAACTGACCTCAATGACTGATTTAATCTACGAACAACCATTAAATGAAAAAATACGTAGTTATTTACGCATAGATAATCTTGGCCAACAGTTGCAATTATATGCCACACAAGATCATCAACATCAATGTTTCCCCTCGCTTTTCTCTCTTGCAGAGCTCACTGAACGTTGTGATTATCGCACCGACATATTAAAAGATATTGAAAAGCAAATTCAGCTAATTTCCAATTGGCGAAAAAACTCAAATGTCGATAGTGTTCAAGTCGATCGACTCACAGAAAGACTTAACGCATTTAAGTCACCGTTACAAATACAAGAAAGAATTGGTTGTAGACTCAAACAAGATAAATTTATTACCGCATTACGACAACGATCAAATATGACAGGAGCGTACTGTAACTTTGATTTGCCTCAGCTGCATTTTTGGTTAGGCCAGGATTGGCAACATAGGCAACTAGATATTCAAAACTGGTTAGTACAATATCAACCACTTCTGGCACCGATATCCCTATTATTAGAATTAATCAGATCTACTGCAGACTTTAATCTATGCCATGCACAAGCAGGTTTTTTTCAAGGTGATTCTTCGCAACCACTGTCGTTAATCCGAGTTAAAATAAATTCCAACCAAAATTATTATCCCACCATTAGTGGCCATCGAAATCGTTACGCTATCCATTTCGTAGATTTTAATTTACAACGTCATACTAATGAATCTGTTGAATTCTCACTAGCAACCTGCACTTAAACACTTTACCATCAGTAACAACATTAATGACTAAGAACGATTATGCCTTTAACAGTAGTAAACTGCCCTATTTGTAGCACCAAAGTTGAATGGAAAGACGAATCTCTATTTAAACCTTTTTGTAGTGAGCGTTGTAAACTTATCGACCTTGGTGACTGGGCTAGCGAGAAACACGCAATTCCGGTTAAGAATAGTATCGATCCTGATATGCTTGATGATATTGGTTTTGATGAAGGCGACTTCTTTAAAGACTAAGGGGCATAACATGCAAAAAAGGGTACATGTTGCCGTCGGCGTTATCATAAATCAACATAAGCAAATTTTATTAGCTAAGCGTCATGACCATTTGCACCAAGGCGGAAAATGGGAATTCCCAGGCGGTAAAGTAGAACAAAATGAAACGGTAACCGCAGCGCTAATTCGCGAATTGAAAGAAGAAGTTAATCTTGATGTAAACAGCACCACAGAGTTTATGGATATTAGTCATGACTACCCAGATAAGCAGGTTAGGCTTGATATTCACTTAGTGACAGATTTCAATGGCCAAGCCGCTGGTGTTGAAGGGCAACAAATAGCATGGGTTGAACTACAAACCATCTCTAAATATGAATTCCCAGAAGCCAATAAACCCATTGTAGATAAGCTTTTAACGTTAAATTTATAAAAACACTAAGCCACCAGATTCTGCTGCAATAATTTTTACCCTCTCAACAAATGACAGACGTAAAAAAGCCCGCTATATAATAGCGGGCTGTCTCACGACACTTTCAAGTCAATTAGGCGCCTGGAAACGACCTACTCTTTTATCCCCGAAGGGGACACATGGGCATATCGGCCACACAAGCATTATGTTCAGATAAACCAAGCCATAATATCAACAAATGACAGATGTAAAAAAGCCCGCTATATAATAGCGGGCTGTTTCACGACTCTTTCAAGTCAATTAGGCGCCTGGAAATGACCTACTCTCACATGGGGAGACCCCACACTACCATCGGCGATACTGTGTTTCACTTCTGAGTTCGGAATGGGATCAGGTGGTGCCACAGCTCTATGGTTTCCAGACAAATTTTGCTTATCTAACGCATTATTCTTGATGCATTAAATAATAATTCGGAAAGCTGATTGCTTTTACTCTTATTAAGAGTATTGAGTCTCTCACACTGTCTAAGCGCTCTATTCTAACACTAAGGTCAGTAAAACCCATCTGGGTTGTATGGTTAAGCCTCACGGGTCATTAGTACAAGTTAGCTCAACGCCTCACAACGCTTACACACCTTGCCTATCAACGTAGTAGTCTCCTACGGCCCTTTAGAGAGCTTAAAGCTCTAGGGATGACTCATCTTAGGACTCGCTTCCCGCTTAGATGCTTTCAGCGGTTATCGATTCCGAACGTAGCTACCGGGCAATGCTATTGGCATAACAACCCGAACACCAGCGGTTCGTCCACTCCGGTCCTCTCGTACTAGGAGCAGCTTCCTTCAATCATCCAACGCCCACGGCAGATAGGGACCGAACTGTCTCACGACGTTCTGAACCCAGCTCGCGTACCACTTTAAATGGCGAACAGCCATACCCTTGGGACCGACTTCAGCCCCAGGATGTGATGAGCCGACATCGAGGTGCCAAACACCGCCGTCGATATGAACTCTTGGGCGGTATCAGCCTGTTATCCCCGGAGTACCTTTTATCCGTTGAGCGATGGCCCTTCCATTCAGAACCACCGGATCACTATGACCTACTTTCGTACCTGCTCGACGTGTATGTCTCGCAGTTAAGCTGGCTTATGCCATTGCACTAACCGTACGATGTCCGACCGTACTTAGCCAACCTTCGTGCTCCTCCGTTACTCTTTGGGAGGAGACCGCCCCAGTCAAACTACCCACCAGGCACTGTCCCGAACCCCGATAAGGGGCCGCGGTTAGAACATCAAAACTACAAGGGTGGTATTTCAAGATTGACTCCACTCTGACTAGCGTCAAAGTTTCAAAGTCTCCCACCTATCCTACACATGTAGGTTCAATGTTCAGTGCCAAGCTATAGTAAAGGTTCACGGGGTCTTTCCGTCTAGCCGCGGGTATACGGCATCTTCACCGCAATTTCAACTTCACTGAGTCTCGGCTGGAGACAGCGTGGCCATCATTACGCCATTCGTGCAGGTCGGAACTTACCCGACAAGGAATTTCGCTACCTTAGGACCGTTATAGTTACGGCCGCCGTTTACCGGGGCTTCGATCATGAGCTTCTCCGAAGATAACCCAATCAATTAACCTTCCGGCACCGGGCAGGCGTCATACCGTATACGTCATCTTGCGATTTTGCACAGTACTGTGTTTTTGATAAACAGTTGCAGCCACCTGGTATCTGCGACTGCCGTCAGCTTAGGGAGCAAGTCCCATCACCGACAGCAGCGTACCTTCTCCCGAAGTTACGGTACCATTTTGCCTAGTTCCTTCAGCCGAGTTCTCTCAAGCGCCTTGGTATTCTCTACCCGACCACCTGTGTCGGTTTGGGGTACGATTTCTACTAACCTGAAGCTTAGAAGATTTTCCTGGAAGCATGGCATCAACTACTTCATCACCTTAGTGACTCGTCATCAGCTCTCAACCTGTACATTTAAGTACGTATTCCCGGATTTGCCTAAGAATACAGCCTACTACCTTAAACGCGGACTACCAACGCCGCGCTAGCCTAGCCTTCTCCGTCTCTCCATCGCAGTTAGCAAAAGTACAGAAATATTAATCTGTTTCCCATCGATTACGCCTTTCGGCCTCACCTTAGGGGTCGACTCACCCTGCCCCGATTAACGTTGGACAGGAACCCTTGGTCTTTCGGCGAGGGAGTTTTTCACTCCCTTTATCGTTACTCATGTCAGCATTCGCACTTCTGATACGTCCAGTGTGGGTTACCCCTTCACCTTCAACCGCTTACAGAACGCTCCTCTACCGCGCACACCTAATGGCATGCACCCGTAGCTTCGGTGGTATGTTTAGCCCCGTTAAATCTTCCGCGCAGGCCGACTCGACTAGTGAGCTATTACGCTTTCTTTAAATGATGGCTGCTTCTAAGCCAACATCCTAGCTGTCTAAGCCTTCCCACATCGTTTCCCACTTAACATACACTTTGGGACCTTAGCTGACGGTCTGGGTTGTTTCCCTTTTGACAACGGACGTTAGCACCCGCTGTCTGTCTCCCGAGTAGTACTCATTGGTATTCGGAGTTTGCAAAGGGTTGGTAAGTCGGGATGACCCCTAGCCTTAACAGTGCTCTACCCCCAATGGTATTCGCTCGAGGCGTACCTAAATAGCTTTCGAGGAGAACCAGATATCTCCGAGTTTGATTGGCCTTTCACCCCCAGCCACAAGTCATCCGCTCATTTTTCAACATAAGTCGGTTCGGTCCTCCAGTTGATGTTACTCAACCTTCAACCTGCCCATGGCTAGATCACTCGGTTTCGGGTCTACGCCTTGCAACTAAACGCGCAGTTAACACTCGGTTTCCCTACGGCTCCGCTATTCGCTTAACCTCGCTACAAAACGTAAGTCGCTGACCCATTATACAAAAGGTACGCAGTCACGGTCTCAAGAACCGCTCCCACTGCTTGTACGTACACGGTTTCAGGTTCTATTTCACTCCCCTCACAGGGGTTCTTTTCGCCTTTCCCTCACGGTACTGGTTCACTATCGGTCAGTCAGGAGTATTTAGCCTTGGAGGATGGTCCCCCCATATTCAAACAGGATGTCACGTGTCCCGCCTTACTCGTTTTCATCTATGGTTAGTTTTCATGTACGGGGCTATCACCCTGTGCCGCTGTGCTTTCCAACACATTCCACTAACACCCCATAGACTTAAGGGCTAATCCCCGTTCGCTCGCCGCTACTAGGGGAATCTCGGTTGATTTCTTTTCCTCCGGGTACTTAGATGTTTCAGTTCCCCGGGTTTGCCTCACTACACTATGTATTCATGTAGTGATAACAGCTTATGCTGCTGGGTTTCCCCATTCGGATATCGTTAGCTCAAATGCTTATTACTAGCTCGCCAACGCTTTTCGCAAGTTATTACGTCCTTCATCGCCTCTGACTGCCAAGGCATCCACCGTATACGCTTAGTCACTTAACCATACAACCCAAATGAGTCTTTCTTTTTTCGCTTGTTACTCATCACGCTGTCGTTATTGTGAATCTCATTCGTCAGTCATGTAGCGCTGCTACACTCCTTCCTCATTCGCTTCACGGCTTAGACACCGTTTCGATTAACTGCGCTTACCTTTTGAATGAACAAATGATAAGAAAAACAGGGTCGTATTATGACCAGCTGGTTTTTACTTGTCTCACCTCCAGGGTAGGAAGTGGACTCGCCTTAGTTTTTAGAATATTCAAGACACTTAAACAGTGTTTTGAGAACTCAAGATACTGATGCTTTCGCATCAGTATTATTTTTCGCACTAACGTAATCACATCAATAACAACGGATCGTTATCAATGCGCCTTTAGTTAGTACTATCAGCTTTCCAAATTGTTAAAGAGCGGGCTTAAAAAAGCCAAAGATAAAATTTCATTTATCTTTGGCATCTCTAACCTATGCATATGCTTATCATCATGATAAGTGTAAATGGTGGAGCTATGCGGGATCGAACCGCAGACCTCCTGCGTGCAAGGCAGGCGCTCTCCCAGCTGAGCTATAGCCCCATTTACATGCAGTGAGATTAATATACGTAGTGTACCAAATCGAGTGAGGCAAGGCATGTAATGAGGACGTTTAGCTTGCTAAACGACGAATTACATAACACAGCAACACGAAGATTTTGGTGGGTCAGAGTGGACTTGAACCACCGACCTCACCCTTATCAGGGGTGCGCTCTAACCAGCTGAGCTACAGACCCATTTATACTTGTTTCTTCACTCAATCACTTCGTTGCTTTTCATCGTTCAGTCGTCGTGTAGTGTACTACACTTCCTTCCTCACGCTTCAAGCGCCTTGTGCTAGAGCAAATTAACGTCGTCTAAATAGAGACGTATATCTTTCTCTTTCTTTCTATCAAGTAATCTGTGTGAACACTCACATGCATTGCTGCACTTTAGGTATTGAGTTAGTCGTATAGGTAAGGAGGTGATCCAGCCCCAGGTTCCCCTAGGGCTACCTTGTTACGACTTCACCCCAGTCATGAACCACAAAGTGGTGAGCGTTCTCCCGAAGGTTAAACTACCCACTTCTTTTGCAGCCCACTCCCATGGTGTGACGGGCGGTGTGTACAAGGCCCGGGAACGTATTCACCGTAGCATTCTGATCTACGATTACTAGCGATTCCGACTTCATGGAGTCGAGTTGCAGACTCCAATCCGGACTACGACGTACTTTGTGAGATTAGCTCCACCTCGCGGCTTTGCAACCCTCTGTATACGCCATTGTAGCACGTGTGTAGCCCTACTCGTAAGGGCCATGATGACTTGACGTCGTCCCCACCTTCCTCCGGTTTATCACCGGCAGTCTCCCTAGAGTTCCCACCATTACGTGCTGGCAAATAAGGATAGGGGTTGCGCTCGTTGCGGGACTTAACCCAACATTTCACAACACGAGCTGACGACAGCCATGCAGCACCTGTCTCACAGTTCCCGAAGGCACACCAGAATCTCTTCCGGCTTCTGTGGATGTCAAGAGTAGGTAAGGTTCTTCGCGTTGCATCGAATTAAACCACATGCTCCACCGCTTGTGCGGGCCCCCGTCAATTCATTTGAGTTTTAACCTTGCGGCCGTACTCCCCAGGCGGTCTACTTAATGCGTTAGCTTGGGAGCCCAGTGACTAAGTCACCAAACTCCGAGTAGACATCGTTTACGGCGTGGACTACCAGGGTATCTAATCCTGTTTGCTCCCCACGCTTTCGTACATGAGCGTCAGTCTTTGTCCAGGGGGCCGCCTTCGCCACCGGTATTCCTTCAGATCTCTACGCATTTCACCGCTACACCTGAAATTCTACCCCCCTCTACAAGACTCTAGTTCACCAGTTCTAAATGCAATTCCCAGGTTGAGCCCGGGGATTTCACATCTAGCTTAATGAACCGCCTGCGTACGCTTTACGCCCAGTAATTCCGATTAACGCTCGGACCCCTCGTATTACCGCGGCTGCTGGCACGAAGTTAGCCGGTCCTTCTTCTGTAGGTAACGTCACAGCAGCGTGCTATTAACACGCTACCTTTCCTCCCTACTGAAAGTGCTTTACAACCCGAAGGCCTTCTTCACACACGCGGCATGGCTGCATCAGGGTTTCCCCCATTGTGCAATATTCCCCACTGCTGCCTCCCGTAGGAGTCTGGGCCGTGTCTCAGTCCCAGTGTGGCTGATCATCCTCTCAGAACAGCTAGGGATCGTCGCCTTGGTGAGCCATTACCTCACCAACTAGCTAATCCCACCTAGGTTCATCCAATCGCGAAAGGCCCGAAGGTCCCCTCCTTTCCCCCGTAGGGCGTATGCGGTATTAGCAGTCGTTTCCAACTGTTATCCCCCTCGACTGGGCAGATCCCTAGGCATTACTCACCCGTCCGCCGCTCGTCAGCAAAGTAGCAAGCTACTTTCTGTTACCGCTCGACTTGCATGTGTTAGGCCTGCCGCCAGCGTTCAATCTGAGCCATGATCAAACTCTTCAATTAAAGTTTTTTGAAATACTCTGTTAGGAATATTTCGGCTCAATGAATTCTGATTTACACCTTATAAACTCGGAAGAATCTATAAAATGCTTGTTACATATTGCTATGAACATTCATCGTTGCATTGAGTTGAAATTTTTTGATTACCTAAAGCAGTTAAACTGATTTAAGTAATTGTCGAATAACTCAATACCTGTGAATGTCCACACAGATTACTTGATAAATTGTTAAAGAGCGTTGATGCTATCTTTCATGCATCGCCGTAAGACGCTAGGTCGTTGGCTTGGGCTGCGTATTTTACGCATTCCCTTTATGGCGTCAAGTGTTTTTTCAAACTTTCTTTTCGCTGCTGAACTCAGTGTTTTGAAGCACTTAATTCAACCTAACCCGGTGACTGCTTGCGCTGTCTGCCGTGTCAGTGGATGCGCATTATAGGCAACACAAGATTTAGTGCAAGCGCTTTTATTGATGAAACGTATTGAACGTCGAACTTTTATGCAGATCGATTCTTTTTTAGCTTTTTTGCTTAAAGAACCATCTTCAATGAAATGGGAAATGCTTGTTTTTGATATTTAAGTGACTTTTAAGCTCAATTTTTCAACAGCGGTCTGGTTTATCTGGTAATTTTTAATTAGTATGTAATAGTATTTTAACAGTTATTTATCATTTTTATATTCATCATTAGAGATTATTTTATGCAGAAATCATTCGTGATTGTTTTGATTGCGGCGCTTCTTGGCGCTTTTGTTTTTTCTCAGTTTGGCGGTACACCATCTTCGGTAGCGTTTATTGCTGGTGTAGTCGTTGCGACGTTAATTTTCACCTTTATGCCATCTAGCGGTTCAAGTTCTTCTGATGAACCTTATGTTGGCCCTACCATGACACTATATGTAGGCAATTTGCCTTACCGTGTTCATGAAGGAGAAGTAAAGGCATTGTTTGGCGAATACGGACCGGTTAACTCAGTTCGTTTAGTGCGAGACCGTAAAACAGGACGTCGTAAAGGATTTGGTTTTGTTGAGATGTCTGAAGCGGGCGCACAGAAAGCAATGTCGAAATTAAACGACTACAGCTTTCAAGAACGCACGTTAAAGGTAAGAGAAGCTAAATCACAAGAATCTGATTCAGATAATAGCTAATTGCTATTTAAAGTAGATTCTTATCACTGTTCAATTTAAGCAGTGTTGTTAGTCGGTTATGGTTACCAGCGAAAAATCACCAAAACCATAATCGACTAATGTTCCTTTTAATCCCTCGCTAATACCTTTCGTGTAACAAGCTTGTAAGTGCTTATTCCCTTGCTGTTCTTTACTTAATAGAAATCTCACTCGCTTTGCAACTGCCTCTCCTGAATCCAGTAATGCCACATCACTTCCTAAGCATTGACTAATTTCCGCCGCGATTATGGGGAAATGTGTACAACCAAGCACTAGCACATCGATATCTGATTCTATAATAGGCAATAGCAGTTGTTTTAATACGATTAAGTCTATCGGTATCTGCGCAACATGTTGCTCTGCGAGTAGGACTAACTCCGACGTACCAAACAATTCAACCTTACAACCTTCTGCAAATTGGCTAATTAATGCCTGAGTATAATCTCGCTTTACTGTACCTGGAGTTGCCAGCAAACCAATGTGTTTTTTCTTTGATAGCATCGCAGCAGGTTTAATTGCCGGAACCACACCGACGATAGGGATCGATAATTGCTTACGTAATTCGGGTAACACTAGAGTACTGGCGGTATTGCATGCGACAACAACAATACTGGCATTAAGACGTCGTGCATGAAAGGTTATCAATGCAACACAGCCCACGATTAATTCTTGCTCTGATAAGTTTCCATAGGGTAAACGTGCATTATCAAATAAGTAGCAATAATCATGCTGTGGCAGTAGTTTTCTAATTTCGTTCATAACCGACAATCCGCCGATACCAGAATCAAACACTAAAATAGGTCCAGACAATATGGGCTCCAAATATGTATATGCTCAGCATTAATATCATGTAACTTTATACTTAGGCGCGTAATACTAGACATGAGCGTCATTTAGTATAATATTTGCGCCCATTTTTACAGCCTTAGGTGGACGATATGAATTTAGCTGCAATGGACCCTAAAAACTACGATGCACAATTACAACAAAAGCGCATCAAGCTAGAGCAGACCTTTGCCAGCTTCAACCCACCCGCACTAGAGGTATTCGCTTCAGAAGTAGCTAATTACCGTATGCGTGCAGAATTTAGAATGTGGCACGAAGGCGATGACCTATATTACTACATGTTTGATAAAGCACTGAATGCAAAAGTACGTTGCGATCAATATTTACCTGCTGGTAAATTGATTAATCAAATGATGGCGACTTTGATTGAAGAATTAAGACCCAATCCGGCGTTACGCCACAGACTATTTCAAATTGATTTTTTGTCGACATTAAGTGGTGAAATACTGGTTTCTTTACTTTACCACCGCCAGCTTGATGAAGAGTGGCGTGAACAAGCAACTCAATTAAAAGCAAAATTATGTACCCAATTCAATGTCAATATTATTGGCCGTGCGCGTAAGCAGAAAATCGATTTAGATAAAGATTTTGTGGTTGAGACCTTAACGGTTAATGAACAGGTATTGCATTACAAACAAATTGAGAACAGTTTTACCCAGCCCAACGCTAAAGTATCAGTAAAAATGTTGGAGTGGGCTATTGATGCTACTAAAAATAGCCAAGGTGATTTACTTGAGTTGTACTGCGGTAATGGTAATTTTACGATTGCCCTCGCTCAAAATTTCAATCGAGTATTAGCCACAGAGTTGGCTAAACCTTCTGTTGACGCTGCGCAGTACAATATTGATATCAACAATGTCACTAACGTCCAAATTATTCGTATGTCGGCAGAAGATTTTAGCGATGCGATGGCTAAAAAACGTCAATTTAGACGTTTAGAGGGTATCGATTTAGACAGTTACGATTGCAATACTATCTTTGTTGATCCGCCACGCGCTGGTATTGATCCTGAAACATTGAAGCTTATCCAAGGTTATGAACGGATTTTATATATATCTTGTAACCCAGAAACCCTCAATGATAATTTACTCACGTTAAGTCAAACCCACAAAATCACTCGCTTCGCGCTATTTGACCAATTCCCTTATACCGACCATATGGAATCTGGCGTTTTGCTAGAGCGTCTGTAATTAAAATATGCTAATCAAACAGAGAGCTAATAAGTCATGCCTCGTTTGATAAAAAAGGCAATCGATTAGGCTCGATTGTCTATTTTATGTTGTAACGCTTCAGCGCCAGTAGCAACCATACGCAAATGTAGTACTAATTGATCGGCTAATAATCTTCGTTCACTACGTTTTGAATCCAACGCTGATGCGCCCGCATTGAAGACTAAAATAACGAGAGCTTCAGCTTGAGCACGCGCTAACACAGGTGTGCGATTTGTCTGTGCTTCAGTATAATGAGCAAGTTCAGAAATAAAGTGCTCAATTTCACGCTCAACGGCAGCTCTAAATGCTGCAGAGGTACCAGAACGTTCATGTAACAGTATTCTAAATACGTTCGGATTTGACTCCAAGACTTCCATAAAAGTGTCGACAGAAATACGGATCACACTGCCACCCGCTTCAGCACGTTGACGCCCTTTACGCATCATTTGACGTAGGGTTAATCCACCTTCATCAACCATGGTCAAACCCAGTTCGTTCATATCTTTAAAATGACGATAGAAAGATGTAGGTGCGATACCCGCTTCGCGAGCCACTTCACGTAAGCTTAAGCTAGAAAAACTTCGCTCAGCATTAAGCTGATTAAATGCAGCATCAACTAATGCTCGACGAGTTTTTTCTTTTTGTTGTGCTCTAACACCCATTACTAATCCATTCAATCACTATTAATTCACAGATAATACCGTTTTTAAAACAGAAACACAGCCCTGTTAAACTTGACCATGGCTAGCTCATTAAGTTAAATTAGCGTACAATTGTACGCTCAACCTTCTTTTAAACCTATTTATTGGAACCCTATTAAATGAAAAAACCTCCAATCATTTGGCTTAATACACTGTTATTTGCCATTACTTTTATTGGCGCTCTAGTATTAGTCCCTTGGCGTGGTATTACCCATGGCTTTGATGGCATTGAATGGATTTCGTTTGTTATTTTTGCTTACGCAAGTGGTCTATCGATCACTGCGGGTTACCACAGATTATGGTCTCATAAAGCTTATAAAGCTCACTCTTCGGTACGCTTTTTATACGCACTAGGTGGGGCGCTCGCACTTCAAAACAGTGCATTACACTGGTGTAGTGATCACCGCGTTCATCACAAACATGTTGATAATAATGATAAAGATCCATATTCCGCAAAAATGGGATTTTGGTATAGTCATATCGGTTGGATGCTGCGCGAGTATCAGGCAAGTCGTTATAGTGATTATAACAATGTACGTGATTTACAAAATGATCGTATCGTTATGTGGCAACACAAACACTATTTAGCTTTAGTGATACTAATGAATATTGGTTTGCCAGCATTTATCGGTTGGTTAAATGGCGATATTCTATCTATGGTATTAATGGCAGGCTTATTGCGTCTAGTGGTAGTACATCACTGTACTTTCTTTATCAATTCATTGGCTCATATCTGGGGTAAACAACCGTACACAGATAAAAATACAGCTAAAGATAATGCCATTTTAGCATTGTTTACGTATGGAGAGGGTTATCACAACTTTCATCATATTTTCGAAAATGATTACCGTAACGGTATTAAATGGTGGGATTACGATCCAACCAAATGGTTAATCAAGCTAATGAGTTGGTTTGGCTTAACCAGTAATTTACGTCAAGTTCCACAAGAACGTATTGAAAGTGCCCGTTTGCAAATGCAGCTTTTAGAGGCTCAAAATCAGGTTGCTCACTTACCTAACTGTGATGAAATAATTGAAAAATTTCAAACAGAGTATGAGCTAATGAAGCAACACTTAGTTGAATATTATCAAGCTCAAAAAAGCTTGTTAGAAGCAAAACGTAAGCAACTAACTGACCATAACCTCAAACAGCAGGTACAATTATTACGTAATCAATTTCTTGAGCAACAACGTAATTGGAAAAGCTTAACAGCTGCCTATGCACAGTAAAGCTAATGCTTAACTATTTAAAAGGTCACGTACATACGTGACCTTTTTTATTTTGAGCAATCCCAAATAATGCCACTGTTATCTTCAACTTAAGATATACCCCGTTTTACAATTCATTCTTTCTACGAGCCCAAAATAGAGGTCAGTCGTTCGTTGCTGTAGCAACTATGTGTATTGGCTCACACGACAATCAATTAAGTGCAACACTCACTGAACATGTGTTCGCGTATATTACCTTTACTCCTTACCACCATGCTCACCTAACTACCGCATAACATTAGCGATACATTGAATTGACCTAAAAATAAAATAAGCTAATGTTCATAATAATATTTTTATAGCTTTAAAAAAGATCGACTAAGTTTGATAAACGACTAAAACACAAGATATTCTGCCTAATAATGATTATAATTGCTGCTCAATTCGCCATCGAAAGATCAACTAATATGTCTCAGCAAGCAATCAAACTAACCGAATATAGCCATGGCGCAGGCTGCGGCTGTAAGATCTCCCCTAAAGTATTAAGCACCATTCTTGCATCACAACTCCCCGTATTTACTGATCCGAACTTATTAGTGGGTAATCAAACCCGTGACGATGCCGCTGTCTATAAGCTAAATGAACAAACTGGCATTATCAGTACCACAGACTTTTTTATGCCCATTGTAGATGACCCATTTACCTTTGGCCGAATTGCAGCCACCAATGCCATCAGTGATATATACGCTATGGGTGGTACTCCCATAATGGCGATTGCCATTTTAGGCTGGCCAATTAATAAATTACCCGCAGAAGTAGCACAACAAGTAGTAGATGGTGGACGTCAAGCCTGTGCCGATGCCGGTATTATGTTGGCTGGAGGTCACAGTATCGATGCTCCTGAACCTATTTTTGGATTAGCCGTAACAGGGCAAATTCCGCTTGAACAAGTAAAACAAAACGATACCGCCAAAGCAGGCGATCGTTTATACCTCACCAAACCGATTGGTATTGGTATTCTGACAACAGCACAGAAACAGAAAAAACTCCGTGATGAAGATAGTCTAATTGCGCCTGATGCGATGTGTCAGCTCAACAAGATTGGTATCGATATTGCTAAAATTGTTGGTGTTAATGCATTAACAGACGTAACGGGGTTTGGACTGGCCGGCCACTTAATTGAAGTCTGCCAAGGCGCAAAACTTAAAGCTAACTTAGTGTTATCCCAAGTGCCTTTATTACCAAAAGTAAGTGATTACTTGGCTCTTGGCTGTATTCCTGGCGGCACTCATCGTAACTTTGACAGCTATGGCGAATATTTACCCCCTTTAACTGATGATCAAAAAGCCATTCTCTGCGATCCTCAAACCAGTGGAGGATTATTAGTTGCAGTGAGTGCTGAAGCGGAAAATGAACTTAAAGCATTATTAGAAACCAATGGAATTGAAGCTATTTGTATCGGGAGACTCAATACCTATAAACCGAGTTCTGATGGCCATGATGTTCTTGTGGAATTAAGCTAATGAGCGAGGTTATTCCCAGCTCTGAATATGGCAGAATACTATTAGAAGGTCGTCCATTAATTGATGTGCGTGCACCTGTCGAATTTATCAAAGGTGCATTTAGCCATTCAATTAATTTACCGTTAATGCAAGACGGTGAACGCGAGAAGGTAGGAACATGCTATAAACAACATGGTCAAGACGCTGCTATCGCATTAGGCCATGAGCTGGTAACCGGAAAAGTTAAACAACAGCGTATAGATGCTTGGCAAGCTCAATTGTCTCAACACCCAGACAGTTACTTATATTGTTTCCGTGGCGGTTTACGTTCGCAATTATCACAGCAATGGATTAAAGAGTCAGGCTTAAACATCCCTTATATTCAAGGGGGCTACAAAGCCATGCGGACTTTTTTAATTAATGCTATCGAACAAACCCCTAACCAAACAAAAATGCTTATTTTAAGTGGCATAACGGGTAGCGGTAAGACAGAAGTTATCAATCAGCGAGATGAGTCTGTCGATCTTGAAGGCATAGCAAATCATCGCGGATCGAGCTTTGGCAAAAATATTGACCCGCAGCCCAGTCAAATTAACTTCGAAAATAACTTAGCCGTTTCATTACTTAAACATCAACAACAGCAACATAATCACTTACTGTTAGAAGATGAAAGTATTCTGATTGGTCGCTCTGCCCTGCCACACAGCTTTTACCACGCCATGCAACAAGCTGAAATTATCGTGCTCGATGAACCATTAGACGCACGTTTACCGCGCTTATTGCATGACTATGTAGAGGGAAAGCTCGCTGATTATGAGTCACACTTGGGTGAACAAGCTGGTTTCGATGCTTTTACTGCATATTTGACCCAAAGTTTACTGGGGATCCGTAAACGCTTAGGCGGTAAATTACATCAAGAACTGCAAGACTTAGTAGATAAAGCACTTAATGCGCAACAGAATCAAAATGATACCAGTAAACATCTAGACTGGATAAGCCAGTTACTCACTATTTATTATGACCCAATGTACCAGTATCAACTTGAACAGAAAAAAGATAGAGTCATATTTCAAGGTAATAGACAAGCCATACACCAATGGTTAGATAACCATAAGTCATAAAGCACTTCATTATAAAGCCCTCATGATGAGGGCTTTATAATGTCTGGTATCTTCAGCATATAAGTTAACTATATTTAACTCATCTAACCTAAACGGATGATTAACACTTTCAATGAATGATTCACCATCGGTCAAAAAAATACACTGCAAAATATTTATTAAATCGAATTAACTATATGTAAATCATTTAGTTAAAAGTGAATCCCACGGTAAATTGGCACTACCGACTACAATAAAATTGGGGTTTTCTAACGTTTCACGCTCATTGTAGGTCATAGGCTGTAAATTTATATCAATTAGCGCACCACCAGCTTCTTCAATAATAATTTGTGCAGCTCCCGTATCCCACTCACCAGTTGGTCCTAAGCGAACATAGCAGTCTGCTCTGCCCTCTGCGACTAAACAACTTTTTAATGCTGCTCCGCCCATCACCACTAATTCGCAATGGTTCGGTTTATTAAGTAACTTTAATACCGATTGAGGATCTTGACGACGACTTACCGCTAAACGTAAATGTTCTGGTTCATCACCGGTTAATTGTTTACTGGTAATACGTATTTCGTTCTTACCATCACGCTTATAGGCACCTAGTCCAGCTATTGCGTAATAACACACCTTAGTCATCGGCACATAAACCACCCCCATAATTGGACGATTATGTTCAATCAAGGCGATAATGACAGAGAAGTCACCACTTCCAGCAATGAACTCGCCAGTACCATCAAGTGGATCAACTAACCAATAACGCTTCCATGTTTCACGTACACTTAATGGAATATCCGCGGCTTCTTCACTTAAAATAGGAATATCGGGTGTTAGCTCTGCTAACTTACTGCAAATAATATCATTGGCAGCTAAATCAGCAGACGTCACTGGGGTGTTATCTGACTTAATTTCGCGTTTAAAGTTACCTTTTAGGTAAATATCACGAATTTTTTGTCCAGCTTCTGTCGCAATGTCTATGACTTGCTCAATTACATCTTCTGGCTTCATTACTACTCCAATTACTGGATTCGAGAAAGATGACCTGACAAGGACACCAATAAATACGGCTATTGCCTATTCTATGTGTGATTGCATGATGAATTCAATACGCCAAAATAAGTTACCTATTTAGCGTTTTTCAACTTCAGCTATTTTCCATCAGCAAGCTGATGAGTTGATCCAGCCAAATATTGTTGAGTTAAAAAAAGGGCACTTACACTGCGAGACTCGGAGAAATCAACATTATCGATTAATAACTGCCAATCAGATAATGGCCAAGGTATCACGTCAATTGGCTCAGGCTCGTCACCTTCTAAACGACTAGGATACAGTTTTTCTGCTACAAAAATGTGCATTTTGCTGGAAAAATAACTTGGCGCAAGAGATAGCTCTTTTAAATGGGTCAATTGATAACTACCAAAACCGATCTCTTCCTGGAGCTCTCTATTGGCAGCTTCTATCGCCGTTTCACCTGGGTCAATCAATCCTTTAGGAAAGCCTAGCTCATAATTATCAGTACCTCCAGCGTATTCGCTGGCGAGTAACAAATTACCCTGATGAATGGGGACAATCATCACTGCACCTCTGTTACTCCCTTTCATGCGTTCATATTGACGCTCTACGCCATTAGAAAACTTAAGGTGTACCTGCTCAATTTGAAACAGTCTGCTTTTGGCAACAATTTCGCTATGCAGGGTCTCCGGCTTTTTATGCCGCTGTGTCATTGAAGCCTCATCAAATAATGTCATTTTCACAAACATCAATCTTATACCAAACAAAAATAATATGTGACCTGTTTTTATTGCAATAAAATCTAGGTCGACAACAAATATCTTAGCGGTATAAGAAGTGGATAACAACTCAACACCGTTGAACTTAACCATAAAACAAAATGCCCCCTTTGAGCATGATATTTCACATACTAAAAGGAGGCATCAGCTTACCGAGAAAAAATTAAAAATGATAACGGAGGTTTAATTGGTAACTTAAGATATCGTTGGGTGCCAAAGCAATATAATCCATCCCTAAACCTGCAGACCAATTGCGAGTAAATTGATAATCTAAATGCATGCCTGTATACCAATCCGTACCATCAAACTGAGTCGTTAACGTTTGCCCTTGGGAGTAGCTTTTGACTTCCGACTCCCAAATTAACACCCCTACTGGCACCGAAAATCGCCATCCATCATGCTCTACTAAACTCAATTCGACACCCACACTGAATCCTGTAGGTAATATTGGCGACACGGATTTGAGTAACTCATGATATTGGTCAGTATTTAAACTCTCGCCGCTTATCTGCGTAGAGCCTTCACCAAAATCTATATATCCAAGTTCAAAAGCAAGTACTGAATTAACTTGATAGCCGATACTAAAACCAAAGCTAGTGTTTGATTTATCAAACGCCTCTATCTGACCGGATGTTATTTCCTGCTGCAATTCTGCTTGAGTGTTAACCGATTCGCTAAAACCAACAACAGCATCCAAATACCAAGGTGATATCGCTGATGACTCTTGTGCTTGAACATGGCTCGAGCTTGCCAATAACACCACCAAACCCAATGATAAAACCTTATAATATCTAAAACCATTCTCCGGCTTGATACGCAGCATTATCACCAACAATAGCAGACCACTCCAAAACCAATGCATACTGCCGCCACTTGACTCATTGTTGACTACTTGAGTTTTAAAAGCCGTAACGGTAACCATTACATTCGCACTAGCCTCACCACCTTCACCGTCACTAATGGTATAACTCACAGTATCAATACCTTCAAAACCAGTTATTGGGGTATAACGGATTTTGTTATTTTCAATCATGACGCTACCTTGCTGTGCGCTCACCGCTATCACGCTTAATGTTTGGTTATCTGCATCGGTATCATTACTCAACACATCTAATATCAAGGTTGTTTTATCATCTGTATTGGCGATATCATCCACTGCAATTGGGGCTCTGTTCGCCACAACAGTTACGGTTAACTTGCTGCTACCTGTGCCACCGTTACCATCACTTATGCTATACACCAATACATCTGTCCCAATGAAATCGTCCGCTGGCAAGTAACTTACTTGTTGGTTATCTAACACCTCTGCTGTACCAAACTGACTGATGACTTGCTTAACCGTCAAGGCATCTCCATCGGCGTCACTGTCGTTTGCCAGTACGTCAATATCAATCTCCTGATTAACTGACACTGTAACCGCATCGGCCACAGCTAGGGGCAGAGTATTACCAGTGAGCATCACTGCGACCCCACCTGGGTCAACGATGGTACCGTTGGCTAGACCATCGTCATCGTTCGGGCCACCATCTTCTATGGTTAGCTGTACACACCAGTGACCTTCATTTAATCCAGTTTGCCATTCAACGGCACTTGGTGGAGGGCAATAACCTGAATTACCTGCTGTCGACATAACCGAATTATTATCGTTGGACACAAAGTCTTGCCAACTGCCGCTGACAAACTTGCGATACACTGCATTGGTCGGCACTGGTAATGTTTGAGGAATAACGATGCTCACACTGTCACCTAGCTTAGGTAAATCAGTGAGTTCAAAGTCAAACAGGCCACCCAAATTACTCGCTTGTAGATCGTCGCTTAAATCAGCTTCTTGAATTTCAATACCATTATTTCCATTGAGTTGCGCCGTGTTACCTAAGCGCAAACACACGCCAGACTGACTTTCTGCAAGAAAGCTTACTTGTTCAATGCTTTTTTCTTGCAACACATTACACTCGAGAATGGCATCAAGATAATCGGCAATGCCATCGTTATCAGCGTCAGTAAAACCTTCTTGATCATCAGGAATTAAATCACCATCGCTATCTGCACCTGTAAGTATTGGTAAGCTCTCTTTTACCAACAAGGTTAATTTCACTGTTGTCGATAATTCAGGAACACCATCATCTGTAACCACCACACTAATAGGGTAATTTCCCGAATCTAGGGTGCTAGGGTCAAAGTAACTGCCATCGGCATCACTTTCTAACACTAAAACACCTGTCGACCAGACTTCAGTGAGGCTGTCCTGCAGGTTCATATCACGGCTTTTCGCGCTAATGTACACCTTACCGCCAACCTTACTCACTTGACTGCGCAGTTCATTAGATTGCATCACTTGAATACTGGCTTGTGGGGCAATATTGGCTTCAGTAATTAATAACTGTGTTTCATCTTGTCCGCTGAGATTCAGGCTAGGGTCCAAACTGATAATCAGCTCTTCATCCACTTCTGTTACCCCGTCATCGAATACATTGACGCTAAAGCTTTCGCTCAAGCCTGAAGTGATCTCAAACACACCGTCGACTAAGTCATGATCATTAGCATCACTACTACCAGAAACAGTATAAGGAATACTCACTGGATATTGCGGTGAAGGGCCGTTTAAGAAGACGCTAAATTGCACTTCACTCCCTTCTGCAACCACTTGGTTTCGACTAATCGAAATCAAAGGATTCACAGTCACTTTCTGGGATTTAATTGAGCTGAGGCCTTCACTATCAGTCGCTTGCCAGTAGGCTAAATGTTCGCCTGGTGCAAATAATTGTTGAGTATTCACTAAAGAGACCGCGAGTTTATTACCCGCCTTATCAACAGCCGTTGCGACACCTAGCTTAAGCTTAGTGAACAGCCCCGTTGCGTTAGCCGTAATATCGTCAGGTGCGGTAATTACAGGCGCATCTTCTGAATTTTCACCTGTGATAAGTAATTGTACCTTGGCATTACTGCGACCTTTTTGACCATCGGAAATGGTATAGCGTAAGGTTACAGGGCCGACAAAATCAGTAGGCGCTTGATATTTAAGCTGCGACGCCTCAACTTGTATGCTGCCCACATCGGCCGCTGCACCGTCAATGGTCAAAGTATCGTCATCAACGTCGGTATCATTATCAAGTACAGCAATGGTATAGCTATTGTCTACCGACAGGCTTTTACTATAACTATCATCCATAGCCTGAGGTTCATCATTCACTGGGTTAACGTTGATGCTCACCAAACCAGGTTGTGAACTTAGCTCGGCATCTTTAGCAATAAAGCTAACGCTGTCTTCTCCATTAAAGTCTGCATCTGGGGTATATAGCCAAACTGAGCCATGTTTATCTAATTTTCCTGATGTTGGTTGAGTTAATACCTCAAAATTCAGAACATCATTTTCTGCATCTGTTGCAGTAAAACTAAACGATACCGAGCCATCTTCATCCAAACTGACATTAGTATTTGTTGCTACTGGAGCACTATTAGCATTTATTGGCGTTACACTGTTAGACGCACTTGATGCAGCACTGGTACCTGCAGAGTTTGTGGCGGTAACACTAAATGTGTAGGGAGTTCCATTGGTGAGCCCAATAACAGTTAATGGTGACCCAGCGCCTGAAGATGTGATTCCACTGGGACTTGATGTCACGGTATAAGCCGTTATCGCTGCCCCACCGTTATTAGCAGGGGCACTGAAGCTTACGGTTGCTTGGGTATCGCCCGCCGTTGCTATACCGATACTAGGTGCATCTGCCACTAAGGCATTCACAGTAAAAGTCTGGCTCACTTGGGCTGCTGGTAAATATGCGCCGTTACCCGCTTGATTAGCATTAATGGTACAGTTTCCCGCGGTAATAAAGGTAAGGCTACCGCCAGAGGTAACGGTACAGACACTCGAAGTCGATGATGTAAATACAGGGGTTAAGCCTGAGCTTGCACTTGCGGTTAACGTTGGCGTAGAACCAATGCTTTGTGCGCCGGGATCCGTAAACGTAATAGTTTGTGCCGATTTAGGCGTCACGCTGTTGGAGCTACTTGATGCTGCACTGATACCTGCGGAGTTTGTGGCAGTGACACTAAAAGTATACGCTGTGCCATTAGAGAGTCCCGTCACAGTCAATGGTGACCCAACGCCTGAAGACGTTATTCCACTCGGGCTTGATGTTACCGTATAAGCCGTTATCGCCGCGCCGCCATTACTCGCTGGGGCGCTGAAGCTAACACTCACTTGGGTATCGCCCGCAGTAGCGGTTCCAATACTCGGCGCGCCCGCAACCACGGCATTAACAGAGAAGCTCTGACTCACTTGAGTCGCTGGAGAGTAAGCTGTACTCCCCGTCTGATCTGCATTAATAATACAAGTACCAGTGGTAACTAAAGCCAAGGCTCCGCCACTGCTCACTGTACACACACCGGTGGTTGATGACGTAAACACCGGTGTTAACCCTGAACTGGCAGTCGCCGTTAATGTTGGGCTGGAACCAAAACTTTGTGCACCAGGATTGCTAAACGTGATGGTTTGCGACGCCTTGGGCGTGACGCTGTTGGATGCGCTAGAAGCCACACTAGTGCCCGTAGAGTTAGTAGCCGTAATGGTAAAAGAATAATCCACACCATTGGTTAATCCAGCCACAGTGATAGGCGAACCCATACCAGAACCCGTGAGACCACCAGGGCTAGAAGTCACGGTATAACTTGTAATTGCAGAGCCACCAGTGAAAGCTGGAGCAGTAAAACTAACGGATGCCTGAGTATCACCCGCACTTGCACTCGCCGCTGTAAGCGCTCCTGGTACTACCGCATTAACACTGAACGAACGACTGACGGTTGCCGCTGCCGAATAACTACTATTACCAGGCTGATCTGCATCAATGGTACACGTACCAGTTGTCACAAACGTTAACGCGCCGCCACTGGTGATAGTACATACGCCAGTAGTGGATGAGGTAAAAGTAGGTGTAAGCCCAGAAGTTGAGCTTGCTGATAGTATAGGGGTAGTGCCAAAGTTTTGCGCCCCAGGGTTAGCAAATGTTATGGCTTGTGATGCTTGGGGAGTCACACTGTTGGAAGCACTTGATGCTGAGCTAGTGCCTGTCGAGTTGATTGCCGTAACCTTAAAGGTATAAGCAACACCATTGGTTAGACCCATTATCATTAATGGCGAGCCAGTACCACTGGCAGTATTACCGCCAGGACTTGAGGTCACAGTATAAGCGCTAATCGCAGAGCCGCCATTACTAGCCGGTGCACTAAAAGTAACTGATACCTGGCCGTTTCCTGCTGTTGCCGTACCTATTATTGGCGCGCTAGATATCGTCAGTACATTGCTGGCAATAATACCATTACCAGTTAAGTCGGCCACATTAATTGCCGCATCGGCACCTGCGGCCCAATCATCAGCAGCGGCAAGATTATAGGTTGTTACATCATTTGCGCTGGAACCATTTTTATTTAATAGTACGTTGACTCCGCTTTTATCAGTTGTACTCAATGTCAGAGTAAAAGCGGTACCGGAAGTCACTTCCACATTGGCGGTATCCGTAAGGCTGTAAGTCCCACCGCCCTCACCAGTAAAAGTGAATTTATTGGCGACTACGTCATTAGTCGCACCTTGTTGACTTAAATAACCACTGCCAGTCACCACCAGCACGCCACTGGTATAGTCATAGGTTGCGCTGGTTAAAGTAGGTACAGCCACATTACTGACTGTTATTTTATTTTCTGAAGAGTCTTCTACATTCAAGGCTGGATCTGCACCTGCAGCCCAATCTTCTGCCGCATCAAGATAATAAGCTGATAGATCAGTAGATTGTTGACCATTCTGATTGGCAATTAAATTATAAGCCGCTTTATCTGTAGCACTTAAGGTGAGTGAAATGCTAGTGTTGGATGTTATTTCTACATTACTGGTATCAGTTAAGGTGTAGCTGGCTCCACCTTCACCGTATAAGGTAAATTTATTGGCTATTATGTCATTGGAGGCGCCTGCACGCTTAGTGAATCCAGACCCTATCGCTGTGAGCACACCGCTACTCGCATCATAAGTTGCACTGCTAATGGTGGGTACTGGCACACCTAAAACCGTAATACCATTAGCCGTAATATCGTCTGTTGAGGAGGAATCAGCAATGAAACCTGCCGCCCCCGCAAGGTTATAAGTCGTTGCATCTGTTGAACTGTTACCATTTTTATTACTAATAACATTAATGGCAGCGCTATCTGTGGTGCTAAGTGACAAGGTAAAACCCGTTGCTGAAGATATTTCAACATCGGCGGTATCTGTCAATGTATAAGTGTTGCCACCTTCCCCTGTAAAAGTGAATTTACTGGCTATAACATCATTAAGCGCACCAGTTGTGGCATTGAAATTAGTACCTATGACGGTTAAGTCACCTGTAGAAGCGTTATAAGTTGCGCTAGTAATAGCTGTAGCTGTATGTAACACAAAACTATCAAAGGTATCGTTAAAGCCAATAGCATCAGAAGTAATAACAATCTGATCAACAGCATCAAAGTTGCTGTCCATGATTTTAGTGCCACTGCCTACACTCGGCGAAAGGCTGCCTAAAGACAGTCCATCACGGAACCCCTCAATATTTACTATTGACGAGCTATATTGGCCATAGTAGAAGCTCACAAAATCAAATTCGTTACCAGATGAGGTTTCTAAAGTAACAGTTTCTACTCCGCTAGAAGATAATGCAGCCAAGGCAGCAGAGCCACTTTCACCATTATCAGGATCTTTCCACCAATTACCACCACTGTATATAATGACAATATCCCCATCAGTAAACCATGGGGAACCATTATCAACTTCAACAAAACCTAAACCTTCGAAATCTATTGTAATATCGCTTGGAATAGAGGCTGCATAACCAGAGGAGTTTATCGTTGTCACTATCACAGCACACAAAAATAGCCAATATTTTTTGAGTGCTTTCAGCATTCCTAACAGGCAAGTATTTAAATAAATAATCTGAAAATCATTTTTACACCGTGACATGATATTTCCTTAACAAGCACTTGAGTCTTTTACATAAATTCGAATAGAACAGATTTAGACTTATATTTAACACATTTAATTTAACTATATAATTTATATGAAAAAATTAATATTTATACTGCCAATAAATATTAATTATGCGCAGGGTACTCTCCCTCTAAAGCAATAATAAAATTAATTCCTAGGTAAGGGTTTCTTACGGGGATAGGATTACCAATGCCAGTAGGTTCAATATTTACAGTGCCCGCAGAAGTCACCGGCCCACCGTTAAAGCCACCAAGCTGTGCTTTTGTTGTTCCAGGAGGCGTCTCAGTAAACAAGCCATTAAAAACTACATTAGAAGGGCCAGCAGTTGCCATTGTTGCCGACAAATAAGCAGTACTGCCAGATGTAGGTGGCACCATTGCATTAGCTGTTGAAGTGGCAACATCTGCAGTAATACTGACTGGAGCGGGTGTACCTGTAAAAGTGGAGGTATGTGAATGGCTTGGCAAGTGAGCTTGAGTCATATTAATAGCTTCAGAGCCCCCCCCCTCCGCTCGATCAATAAGTGATAAGCCAGGACCATGCCCCACACCTACAGGGCTACGACCGCGCAAATCTGGAACTCCAAAGGTAGTGGAACCATTACCACCATAAATAGTGCCTAATATTGCAAACAACGCTGTATTGTCCGTAATAGACATCAGGTGTCCATCACAAAAAGCCCAACCACGGGGAGCAAAATTACCCGCAAACATACGGATTTCACCAATAAATGGTTCTGACATTGCGTCTCTCCTTAGATTATTTATGATTAAGTCTAGTTAACTTTGCTTGTTTCAAACATGAGTATTTCTGATGCTTCAAGCGAAAATAGTTAGCTAGAGTTATCAATAACGAGTCCCTTGCGGTTTATTGCCTACCACCTGGAAATACAATTAACATCTCAAAACAATATTGCAACCTTCAAGAAACATGAATATACATTAGATTATGCTTACAATAAAGTTGATCTAGATCAAAAACCTTCTTTTAATCTTCTATTTGTCACTCTTACAATAATTTCATTTAAATGCCGCATTGCCACTGCATACTTTCATGGGTTTCCGTAATATCTTGAAGCGTAAAACCTTGCTGAAGGTAAAGCGCTTTCGCCCTTGGATTGTCCCGCGCGACAGCCAAACGAATAGGCACATTCAGCACCTTGGCATCATGTTTAAGGGCATCTAACACAGCTGAACCAAAGCCTTTACTGTGCGCCTCTGGAGCGAGCACCACATCAACAAGGTGCAAACATTCTGGATTAATCGCTAAGGTCAGCTTGCCAATCACTTGAGCTTGGCAGCATAGGATATAATCCCTTGAACTAGGAAACTGGCTTTTATAGGACATTTTTTGCAGTTGATATTGCTGTTGCAATATCAAATCCACTGCAGCTTGGGGTAAATCAAGCTGATAGAAATCGCTGCGGGTAGCATAAAAAGCTCTGCCATGATAAATACGTCATCGTCACTAGCGGGGCGTACACTGAGGTTCAATCATGGGTTTAGCTGACTTAACATTAATACCTACCAACAGAAGACAAGGTTAGCAATTGATTGTAGCTGGCTGATAATGCCACGATGCTACTCGTTTGAATTTAGCCACAAGCAAATATTTTAATAACCATGGTTAACAAGAGTTATACATTTAGGCCCTGATCTTTGCAGTATCAAAGTGGTGCCATAAATGTTAAAAACTAACTTCAAGGCTAGTACAAGTAGAGATAACCACAAGTGATTGCAATGCTTTTTTCTGCAAAGGATTAATTGATGTTTGACTGGAATGCTATAGACACAGTGCTGCTCGATATGGATGGTACGCTGTTAGATTTACACTTTGATAACCACTTTTGGTTACATCTCGTGCCACAACAATTAAGCATACAACGCCAAATAAGCTTGGATGAAGCCAATACACTCGTCAAACAAGCTTACTATGAAGTGATCGGCACCTTAGATTGGTATTGCCTTGATTACTGGCAAAGCTACTTACAACTCGACATTTTGGCTTTACATCATACATCCGCAGACAGAATTAAACTTCGCCAAGACAGCATGCCTTTTTTACAGGCATTGGCTGGAGCAAGTAAGCAACGTATTTTGTTTACTAATGCTCACCCCCAAAGTTTAGCGCTTAAGCTAACTCATACCAATTTAGCCCATGGATTAGACGATATGTTATCGAGTCATGAGAGCGGTTACCCTAAAGAACATCCGCAATTTTGGCAGTATGCATTTGATAAATTTAAGTTAGATCCATCGCGGTGTTTATTTATTGACGACAGCGAAGTGATTTTAGCGGCATCAAAAAAGGCAGGCGTAGGTTATCAGCTCGGAATTAAAAACCCAGACAGCCAAAAACCTCATATTGAATTTGCCGACTTCCCAGCAATTACCGATTACCAGCCACTATCACTGGCACTTCAATCTGTATAGCCATTATTGAAGCAATAGAAACGACTAGGGTATTTGAAACTACGGTAAACAAGGGACATTATCTTAACTAATACCAAGAATACAAATACATGGTCACGAATATAAAAACGCCTTGATAGTGATATCAAGGCGTTAGTTATTCAAGGATACTTTATTGATTACAGTCCAGGCACAACACCTTGATAGTTGATAGGGTAATACCCTTGGCTGTCTTGTCGACCTAAGAATGATAACGAGTCTCGTAAATCTTTAGGCTGAGCATCGGTCGGTTTAATTTTAGCACTGACCTTAACCAAGTTTGACTCGCCTAGAATAACGGTCCCCGTTAAGCCTAATACGTTTTGGGTTTCATCAGTGGCGATTTGTAATTGGCCATCAAGACAACTGAGCCCCAATGCGATATTGCCCAATGGGTAAACACCATATTGATTTTTAACATTTGTATTATTTAAAAATAATTTACCGTTTAATTGCTCACACCATGGCTCGCCTTGCTTTAAGGCTTCAACCATTAAGCTCACGTCACCATCAATTTTAGTTTTAAAAGGTAAGCGAGCATCCGCTAATAAAAAGCTGTCGGGTAGATCAATACGGATATTTTTCGCACTCAGCCCTGATAATGACCAACTAATACTGCCTTTACCATTTACAGGTGTAGCACGACTGCCTACGTTAATATCGATATTAGCTTTACCAGCTAATAGTCCCCACGGGCTTAATTTCCAGCTAACCTGTTCAATCTGTTTTTTATCAATGGTGATTAATGCCGCTTTTCCTTGCCAAAGCGTACCCTCAGCACCGCTGATAGCCACATTACTCGGCAATGGAGCAATACTGACTAACCAGTTTGCCGGTAAATAAACCAATAAAAACACTAGGTAAATAATGACGCCAATGACTATTTTTGAAAATAAGCTCACAAAAAATCCTTACTGAGAAAGCTGAATACGTCTTACTTTTACAAAACCAGCAACGTCTGATTCGGTTAGATCTACACTGTCCAACGTTAAGCCTTTTTGCTCTACTAAGTCATGTAAGTAACCTAATAACGCATCAAATGGCACGTCATCCATCCATAGTTGTATTTTATCGCCTTGCGGCTGCATACGAGTGATCTCTAATTTATATTGACCAGCCGTTTGATTTACCACAGAACTTAAACTTCCACGAACTTTAGCTTGCGCACCCGCCTGTTTAAGACCGGCGATTTTATTGGCGGTTTGTTTAACATAATTTAACGTTTGCTGCGCTGCACTGTTATCACGCTCTGCAGTTTCTTGAGCATTCGAAATCGGTGTCCAAATGCCCCAATAAACAATACCAATAACCAATATTGCAGCACAAAATCCAACAAGTTGTTGCTCTCTAATGGCTAGACTTTGCCACCAACTACGCATGTTTTCCATGTTATTTAATCCTTAACGTCAGTGTGCTGGTAACACTTTCTTCGTTACTGTTCATGGCACCACCGTCGAGCTGGTAGTCTTTGCTAACAAGTTCTTTAAACTTATCGATTTGACCATAGGTTTTTGCTGTCACTTGCATACGTAATTCATTACGATTTGCTTCATAACGCAATGAGTTCGGTTTGAGTTCTGGTACTTTACTAAACGCTGGCTTTAAACCGTCTAACATTTCAAAAAATACCGCGCCACCACCTTGACCTTGCATGCTGCGCAATTGACTGCCCATCTGTGAGCGCATATTAACAATGCGGTTTACACCCGGAACGGCTTGCTTAAAAATCAATTCACTTTGAGCTTGCAGCTCTGCGGTGTGGTTATTAAGTTGATGAATGGATAAGCCTTTATTCGCCAAGGCTAAAACAATCGCAATCACCAAGACAATAGCAGTGTTTTTCCAGATGAATAACTGTTTACTGTATTCATGCTTAGGTTTATAAATGCCACTGAGCAAATTGATTGGGGCATTCAAAATGCCTTTTGCTAATACCATCATAGGTAAATCTAGCGGCTTGTTATTAATCTCCACACCTTCAAATGCAATATCGTCACTATAACTTGCTATGCTAATAGACTCATTGTCACTGAGTTGTGCCGCCGAGAGTAACTGCGGTAGTGCAAATGCAGACCATGCTTTAGGTAAACTAACGCCGCCACCTTCTGAGGTTCTAATTAAATATTCGCTGCCAACACTCATTGCCGCCCAACGGCATTGTTCTAGAGGCAAGGCTAAACAATCAGGTACGATACGTTTCACTTTTAAGCCAGCATTATGCAGCCATTCTAGCCATATTTGCATTTGTTCATGCGCCACAGCTGCCACATTGAGCTGCTCACCTTCACGAGGCCCAACAACAAAATGCATTTTATCTACATCGGTTGCTAGTGATTCTTCTAACATGTATGGCAATGCCATTAATGCTTGGCGTTGACCTTTTTCGGGTAACATAATTTGTGTCAATGTCATATTGGCCGCTGGCACAAGTACATCAACAGGACGATTACCCGCCCGCTCAGTTAAACTGCTGAGACTCGCGGCATCAGATAACTCACCAGAAGCGATGATTTCTTGCTCTTGTTCTGACCATACTAGCCACGAACATGGGTGTTCTGATGTTTTTCCTAACCGGATAAATAGCCGTTCAGACACTGTTATTCTCCACCAATCTCAATACGTATTGTTACGTAATGAATTTGTTATTATTGTTGACCACCATACTGACGGGTGAGTACATCTAAATTGTTACCATTGCGCTTAAGTACACTTTCCATTCGAAATATTGCATTATCGACTTTGGCGCCAGCCTTTAATGAGAAATACTGACTGTCTACTACAAAACTCGACTTTACATCCGCGTCCAGTGTCACACCACTGAGCGACGAACTTTCCCAAAACTCTTCAATCTTTTCGTATCCATCACCAGGCCGACTGTTAATAATACTTTCAGCTTCGCTGACCGAAATCTTATTTTCTAGCATTCCAGCAAGTAAAGCCGCTTGCTCAACCTTAATGGTATTCACATTTAATAACTGGCTATTTTCACCGGGTATGGCACACACATAAGGTGATAGATTTAAATATACATCTTGGCTAAACCCTAGTACGGCCCGTAATTCACTGCGATGCTGCATCAAGGTATTAGCGGCACGATACGGCACATTACGCGATTCATATTCGGCATCTTCAGCACCATAAGAACCAGCCAAGGTATCTTCGTCAATATAATCTTTAAGCATATAGGTAAACTGCTCTGCGCCAAACTCATCAACACCTAAACTGATAAGTAACGATTGAAACTGTTGTGCTGCAACGGTCAATTTAGGTTGGCCATTTTCAGTTTTTGTTGATTCTTGGCCAACAGCATTAACATTAAAACATGCCCGCATATCTTGTATTTCACCAACAATCTGACCATATTCAGCTGGGAAAACGACATCAGCTAAAGCCCAGTATTGCTGTAAATGTACCGTCCCGTCTGAATCTTCAAAGTCTTGCTTGAGGACTTTCATTGCAAGCTCTTCTGCAGAAAGCGCATACCAATAGGCTTGATCATATTGGGCTAAATTAAGCGTTCGCCTCATGGAAAGCTGATTACGACTGCTAATATTGGTCGCAATAACCACTACCATGGCAACAATCAACATCACCACAATAAGTGCTACACCACGCTGCTTTTGGCCACCCATTATGACTTCCCATCATCGTCTGAACTGTCTGAACTATCTGAACTATCTGAACTATCTGAACTATCTGAGCTGTCTGAGCTGTCTGAGCTGTCTGAGCTAGACTTAGTTGCCGGAGCACCTTTAGGCAACAAAAAACGACGTTGAATTTTACCCAAACCTTCTAATTCTATCTCCATCGCAATCCCTCTAGGCATCACGGTTCCATCTGCTTCTTTTTGCCATTTTCCGTCAATGTAAAACGAATATTCAATTGATAGCACATGGTCTATAACCATACTTTTTAGTGGTTCAGCACCCGATATTGGCTCAGGATAAGGGTAATACCAGCGTTCTAAGCGGCCATTTTGGACAACATAAGCAACCGACTGTAAACTGCCCCGAGGCAGCATACCATCTGGGTTTAGCCAACCTAAACGGTAAAACATCAATGCTTCGGTTTCTGAATCGAGAATATTATCGCCCACTTGAAAAAATTGACTACTGCGACTTCCGTCAAACAACCGAGGAGTCCGCGCAACCATTTGACCTAAATCGCGTTCTAAGGCACCAAAACCTTGTTGCAATGATTTAAGCCGATCGGAAAACTCTTTAGTCACTTCATCATTTTTCATCACCGTCGATAATACCGAGTTAGCCGCTATCCCCAACATGGCAAAAATCGCAATCGCGATAAGCATTTCCAGTAACGTAAAGCCGCTAAAATATTTAGGCTTTGTTATGCACATAACTACTTACCTGAGCAACAATACGTTTAAATTTATCATCATCGCTGACGCTAATACGGATCATTCTAAATTTATCATCTGTGGTCTTAATAACATCTTGACGCCAATACCATTCACGACCCGCGAGTTCTTCCTGACCGGTTTTTTGGCCTATATCAGGAAACGCATCAGGTAGACGCACATCGACCATTTGGTTACTTGCTACCCATTGGGCTAAGGTTCGCTCTTCTAAAATGGGCATATTCGCCATTTGCTCACCCAAACTTTTGGTAACCGATACCGCAGCAATTGAAAATACCATCAAAGCAACCATCACCTCTAGTAAGGTCATGCCAGCGTTTTTACCGCGAAAGCTTTTTATACCTAAGCGGTTAAACGTGGAACTTTTAACGCTTAAGTCATTAGGGCGTTTAAATGATGTCTGTTTATTCATCTACACGCCCTATTGTTAAGCGACCTAATGCATTACCAACAACCAGCACATTGACTGGCTGACTGTCGTCATTAATCGTATTAAAGTTCAGTTCAAATGGTGTCATTTCCCCGCTGGGAAACAACAATATTTGTGGCTCGGGGTGTTTCTTTTTGTCTTCTTCAGTTTGTTCGTCAATAAAAGGCTCGTCAAACCAAGACTCATCTTGCTCGTCTTCTTGCACCAATGGCATGCCATCGATCACATCGATCACAATATCTAAGGTTATGCCCTCGTCCATTTTTTTTGCCGATAATAACCGGTCGTGATCTACAGGCAGCCATTTGCCTTCTTTATAAAACACAAACTGATATTGATCTTCGTCAATCACAATGCCAATAAACTGGCCACTTAATACACTTTCATCCAGCACCATTTCGGTGGCAGTAATAAAGCGTTGTGCCTGCTTCTTGAGCTCTTGTTCTGGCCCCGCAACACTAACGGATAAGGTTACCGCTGAGGCAACCAATCCCATTAGCAATGCTACAATTAACACCTCAAGTAAGGTGAAACCGGCTTGGCGATGTTGGGTCATATTACTGGTAATCTTGTAAATTCCAGTTACCGATATCATCTTCTGAACCAGCTTGGCCGTCAGGACCTGCACTGAAAATATCAAGTTTTCCATTTTCACCAGGGCTGAGTAGTAAATAATCGCTGCGCCATGGGTCCTGCGGTAAACGCTTTACATAACCGCCTTCACGGTAATTTCTTGGTTCTGGAGACGAATTAGGCTTTTGCACTAACGCATCGAGACCTTGCTCTGTAGTGGGATAAATACTGTTATCTAATTTATACATATCCAATGCATTTTCTAAGGCTACAATATCTGATATGGCTTTTTGTTGGTCAGCTTTGTCTTTATTACCCATAAGATTGGGTACTACCATTGACGCTAAAATACCTAAAATAACAATCACCACCATTACTTCGAGTAAGGTGAAACCACGTTGTTTATTATTATGTTGCATTGATTATTTCCTCTAAAAAATCTTATAGAATCACACAAAACAGGTGTCATTCTTGATTAATACTTTTGGTCTTTCAAGTTTATATAAGCGTAAGTGTAAACTTAACCGCTGATCAAATTATTTAACTCTAATATAGGCTGTAAAATTGCCATCACGATAAACAATACAATCGATGCCATACTCACAACTAACATGGGCTCAAATACCCCCAAGGCAATATTGACATTCGATTCAAACTCTCGGTCTTGGTTATCTGCCGCACGTTCAAGCATATTTTCTAACTGACCACTTTTTTCACCCGATGCAATCATATACAACATCATCGCTGGGAATAACTTAGTATTAGTCAACGCAGTGCCTAAACTAGTTCCTTCACGGACTCGGGCAGTTGCTTCATCTACAGCGGCACGCACTTTGACATTTTGTAACACTTCGCTCGCAATACGCATACCATCAAGTAATGGCACAGCACTGGCAGATAAAATACTCAAGGTTCGTGCAAATCTTGCGGTATTGAGGCCTTTACTCACTTTACCAATCACAGGCATTTTCAATAAAGCAGTATCATATTTCATCCGCGTAGCAGGATTCTTTAACATACGCTGAAACATCACTATTCCAGCAAAAATAAGCATAACGACCACAATGCCCCAATGCTGTACAAAATCAGAAGCAAGAATCAAAAACTGGGTTGTGCCTGGCAATTCTTGGCCCATGTGTTCAAATTGCCCGACCACTTTTGGCACCACAGCAGCAAGCAACACGGCAATAACGCCAATGGCCACTACGGTTAAAACAATTGGATAAATCATCGCTTGAGTTAGCTTTGACTTGAGTTGTTGGCGACGCTCTGTGTAATCGGCTAGTCGATTAAGCACCACTTCTAAATGGCCCGACTTCTCACCAGAAGCCACCATTGAACGGTATAAATCATCAAACACATGCGGGAATTCGGCCATCGAATCTGCCAAACTATAACCTTCCACAACCCGAGAACGCACAGCCATAATCATACTGCCTAAGCGGTCTTTTTCTGATTGTTGCCCTACCGCTTTTAGCGCTTCTTCAATGGGTAATCCCGCCGCTACCAGAGTCGCGATTTGGCGAGTAATCAATGCCAGTTCAGCGACAGAGATATGTCCCTTAAACAAATTAGCTAGATTAAATCCACCTCGTTGTGAACGAGCTTCCTTTTCATTGACGGGTTGAAGTTCCAGCGGCATAAGACGCTGTTCTCGCAGTTGACTTCGAGCGTGACGAGCGGTATCGGCTTCAATCACACCTTTTTGTTGTTTGCCTTTGCTATCAAGGGCTTTGTATTCAAACGCCGCCATTGATTACTCCTCGCGTGTAACGCGTAATACTTCTTCTAGCGTTGTCACACCAGCAAGCACTTTACTCATACCGTCATGGCGAATACTGGGGATCCATTTTCGCACATATTTTTCAATGGCCAATTCGCCTCTACCGCCATGAATAAGTTCACGAACATTGTCATCAACAATCAGTAATTCGTGTATGCCGGTTCGACCACGATAGCCATTCTGACCGCATGCTTTACATCCTTTGGCACGATAAATAATACGGGGGTCGTTTGCGGTAATGCCCAGCAATTCACGTTCGCGCTCATCGGGTTCATGCGCTTCTTTACAGCTTGGGCATAATGTCCGAATAAGACGCTGAGCCAGTACTCCAAGTAAACTTGAAGAGACTAAAAATGGCTCAACACCCATATCTTGTAAACGAGTAATCGCACCAGAGGCTGTGTTGGTATGTAACGTTGAAATGACTAAGTGACCCGTTAATGAAGCTTGGACAGCAATATGTGCGGTTTCTAAATCGCGAATTTCACCAATCATCACCACATCGGGATCTTGACGTAAAATTGCGCGTAATCCACGCGCGAAGGTCATGTCGACTTTAGTATTAACCTGAGTTTGGCCAATGCCTTCTAACTCATATTCAATTGGATCTTCTACCGTTAAAATATTGGTATCTTTAGAATTAATTTCAGTTAGACCAGCATATAAGGTGGTACTTTTACCTGACCCTGTAGGACCAGTCACCAAAATAATCCCATGAGGTTTACGAATTAACTCATCAAATTTTTCACGAATACCAGGTGTCATACCCAGTTGTTGCAAGTCTAAGTTACCGGTATTTTTGTCCAATAAACGCATTACTACACGTTCGCCATGACTTGATGGCATGGTTGAAACCCGCACATCGACAGCACGACCCGCAATACGTAACGAAATACGACCATCTTGTGGTAGACGTTTTTCGGCAATATCTAAACGCGCCATCACTTTAATACGCGATACTAATAATGACGATAATTTACGATTTGGCTTCAATACTTCTTTTAATACCCCATCAATACGGAAACGAACAATTAACTGTTTCTCATAGGTTTCGATATGGATATCTGATGCTTCTTCTTTAATGGCTTCTGATAACAATGCATTAATTAATTTAATGATTGGTGCATCATCATCGCCTTCAAGTAAGTCTTCTGTCTGTGGTAATTCTTCAGCAAGGGTAAACAAGTCCATTTCATTACCAATGTCTTCCATTAGCTGCTGTGCTTCTGAAGAGTTAGCTTGATAGGCTTGAGTTAATTTAGCTTCAAACTTAGTCACGTCAAGCTTGATAACGGCCAACTCGACACCTGCATAACGCCTTACTTCAAGCATGGCATCTAGCGGGGTGTTATCAGTATAGAATAAACACAGTTGCTCATTCTCCTTGGCCAACACCAATTCAAAACGATGTGAAAACGCAAATGGCAGGCGCTCTTTACTGTTCGAGTGGAAAACTTCATCTCCTTCGACAACTTCCATAGCGACATCACTAGAAACTTGGGCTAATGGCTCTGCCATAACGCTATCAGTCATTGTTTTCAGCCTTGTCCTTTTGCATACTTTCATTAATGATGCTTAAAGCCGCATCAGAATCACGCACATCAGTACTCAAGCGTTTGCGACTTTTATAGCGGTCAAGCATGTCATTCACTTCATCTGGCAAGTAAGCTTCTTGATCCCATTCTTCAAGCACAGGAACTTCAGTATTGGGCATTAAGTTAATACCACGGTCTTGTTGTTCAAGCTGTAATGCTCTGAAGTAATTATATTTACGACCCGCAATACCTTCCATTGTCATTCCGTCTCGGATGATGGTTGGCTTAATGAAAATCATCAGATTTTTCTTGGTCGTACTGCTTGAAGAAGATTTAAATAACCAACCTAAATAAGGAATGTCACCCAAGATAGGGACCTTTTGCACACTTTCCTGTACATCTTCGCTAATTAACCCGCCTAATACGACTATTTGACCAGAGTCGGCCATCACAGTTGTGGTTAAACGGCGTGTTGAGAAACTGATGTCTACACCAGTATTGCCATTAACTCCTGAGACTTCTTGTTCGATAGTTAATTTAACCGAAGAACCTTCGTTAATTTGTGGCACAACTTTTAACTTAACACCCACCTCTTTACGTTCAACAGTCTGAAAAGGATTGTCATTGCTTGAACTGGAAGTTGAACCGGTAAGGATAGGAACCTCATCACCGACAATAAATGATGCTTCTTGATTATCTAAGGTGGTGATTGACGGTGTGGCTAAAATATTTGAATTAGTATCACTTGATACAGCTTGAATTAACGCGGCAAAGTTACCTGTCGTAACACCCCATGCCATACCATTGACTTTACCTAATGCTTCAGCAATTAAGGTGTAATCACCATCTGATGTTGGATTAGTGGTTGTAGTATATCCACCATCAGAGTTAGTCACGGTAACGGTAGTACCCTCTTCTTCCTGTGCAGCAAGTACACCTGCGCCAACTTCACTGATCGACGGGCCGATGTTGTTAAACTGAGTTAAGCCACCATCGGTGCTACCCCATTGCACACCAAAGCCAACGTCATCGCCTTCGGAAATCTCAACAATAATAGCTTCAACTAATACTTGAGCTCGACGAATATCCAGTTGATTAATAACGCTTTCAATGGTTCTAAGTTGATCAGGTTCAGCACTAATTACCAGCGAGTTGGTATCGTTGTGAGCCATAATATTGATATCACTGCGACGTTGAGTTGAGCCGCTTTGCTTGGTGCTAGTACCGTCTTTACTGTCTTCTAAGTTTTTTGCGAACCCAGTTAACACTTCAACTAAGTCTTCTGCTTTGGCATAACGCAAATAGCGCACTTTCGTGTTGCCAGTACTTGCTTGTTCCGCATCAAGACGTTTAATTAGCTCAACCACCCGTTGACGGCTTTTTTCATCGCCACTGACAATAACCGAATTCATACGCTCATCGGCTACGACTTTCGGTGATTGTCCTGGCAACTGCGATTGGTTGGCACTTGAACGATATAACGTGTCAACAATACGTACTATTTCACCTGCAGAGGCATAGTTTAAGGACACTACCTGTATTGCGGTATCACCTTGTTTATCAACTCGGCGAACAATTTCTACCAGTTTGTTCACTACCGCCGCACGGCCAGAAATCATTAATACGTTAGCTTGGTCATAGTTAACCACGTTACCGCCACCAGCATTATCATTTAACTGGCGTAATAGCGGCGCGAGCTGTTTAGCTTCAGAATTATATAATGGCACCACTCTGGTCACCATTTCATCGCCTAAACCAGGAGATTTATCATCCGCAACACGAATAGCTGAGGTTTTGGCATCTTTGTCTTTAATCACTTTAATAACGTGGTTTTCCATTTCAACTACGGCATAGCCATAGACTTGGAGTACGTTAAGAAAGAATTGGTAATATTGATCATCATTTAGCAAATCATAACTACGGACATTAATTTTGCCACGTACCGTTGGATCTACAATAATGGTTTTATTGAGGTTTTTACCGACAATATTAATAAACTCTTGAATGTCTGTGCCTTTAAAATTGGCGGCATATTGTTCCGACCACGCACTCGGCGCCGCTATCATCGCAGCCCCCACCAGCATCCCAGCAATAATCTTATGTCGGATCCCTTTATTTTTCATTATACTCAATCCTCTAACGCCAAATTATTCTGGCAAACTAAACATGATTTCGACCAACTGTCCTTCACGCTCAACCATGACAGCCATTTCAGTGAGCTCAGGCAGTTGTGCCATCACTTCTAATGCCTGACCCATATCGGTCAGATCATATCCATTTATTGATTTAGCTAAATCATTAGCTTGAAAACCTGCTTGTTTAAACAATGCAGCATCTTTACCCGGATTTAAACGGTAACCGGCTAATTCATCATCATTGCGTACTGGTGAAATAGCTAAATAATCAGTGATTTTGCTTGGGTCAGCTAACATCTCATCTCGAGAATCAGACAACTCTTCAGAAAAACGTTCATTCTCACGGCGATCAACTCGAGTGACCTGTCGGTCTACTTTTGCTTGTTGTAGTTGCGAGTTAACTTCACTTTGGGTGCTGTATTTAAGCCCATCAAGCATTAGGGTTTCATAACGACCACTGTTACTGATAATAATTCGGTCGGCATAAACCTCTTTTAAAGAAGCAGAAGTGCCTTTAATTTTATCGCCTAAGCTATAGGTTGCTTGTTCACCGCTAGACTCAATAATAGCTAGACCTTGAGCTTCGTCAGTTGACGCAACTACACCGGTTAATTGAATAGACAAGTTTGTTTTGGGCGCATCAGTGATTTGCTCTACGACTTCAGCTTTGGGCTTATTGTTATTATTATCTAACCTGCCAAAAAGCAATAGGTTACGAACACCAGCAAGCTCGATACGCTTGGCAGTGCTTGCTGAGATTGGGGTTGGCTGCCACACAGCAGATTGCGATGATACAGGCATTAACTTCCATGTAATCTGCGCAGCTAATAGCAGCACAATAATCAACCCAAGCCAAAATACAATAGCACTCAATAGCTTGTGTGGTATTTTTGTTGAACTGATGATCAATTTATCTAATAAAACCATATAATATTGGACCCTCTATACGTCTTGGTACAGGTCTCTGTTCTAGTTGTGAATAAATACGTTAAAATATGCGTAAGCATCATGCTAACCCACTGAGGATAAAGCAACAACCCCAGAGTATATTGATTGGCGAATCTTCACCGAATATGCTAAATTTGCACCCTAAAAACAGTCATAATGTTGCCCTTTACCGCAATAATACTCGTATTGTATGGCAGTTAAGTTACCCAGTCTGTGAAATCATCCCTGTTTTGGAGGTCTTTTGTCTCAAACTCAGTCCGAAAAAAGCGTTATCCGGCTTGACAAATGGTTATGGGCAGCACGATTTTATAAAACTCGCGCTATCGCAAAAGACATGATCAATGGCGGCAAAGTACATTACAACGGCCAACGAACTAAATCCAGTAAGAATGCAGAAGTCGGTGCAACTATCCGTCTTCGCCAAGGCAATGATGATAAAGAAATTATTGTCCTTCAATTATCAGGTCATAGACAAAGCGCAAATGTAGCACAAACCCTATACCAAGAAACACCTGAGAGTATTAACAAACGGATTATTAACGTTGAAGCACGACGGCTAAATATTTTGAATAACCCGTCACCCGATCATAAACCGGATAAAAAACAAAGACGACAGATTATGCGCTTAAAAGATTACTAGGCGCCCAGATAGTAAGAGAATACAAATGAAAAATGATATTTTACATCGCTACATTTTTGATAATGCCGATGTGCGTGGAGAGCTAGTTCAATTAGAAAATTGTTACCAAGAAGTGCTTTCTGCACATGCTTACCCGATTGCATTACAGAACTTAATCGGTGAGTTAATGGCCGCAACATCACTGTTAACGGCAACCATCAAGTTTACGGGCGACATTAGCGTACAGTTGCAGGGCGATGGCCCAGTTTCTTTAGCCGTCATTAATGGCAACAATAAACAAGTATTACGTGGCGTTGCTCGTTGGAATGGCGATATTACGGCTGATGCAAGCTTGCAAGAAATGCTGGGTAAAGGTTACATGGTGATCACGTTAACACCTGATGAGGGCGAGCGATATCAAGGTGTTGTGTCATTAGATCATATGAACCTAGCCGCCTGTTTAGAAGAATACTTTAATCAATCAGAACAGTTACCGACTCAAATTCAGTTATTTGCTAACGGTAAACAAGCTGCAGGTATGCTGCTACAAGTGTTGCCATCAAAGTCTGAACAAAATGATGATTTTGAACATTTATCAACACTCACAGCGACCATTAAAGCAGAAGAGTTATTCACCCTTGATGCTGAACAAGTATTACATCGATTGTATCACCAAGAAGAAGTGCGATTATTTGATCCTGTGGATGTTACATTCAAATGTAGCTGCTCACGTGAACGCAGTGCGGCAGCGATCAAAACCTTACCACAAGCTGAAGTTGAAGCCATTTTAGCTGAGGAAGGAAAGATTGAAATGGATTGTGAATACTGCACCGCAAAATACCCTTTTGACGCAATAGATATTGCAGCGCTATATTCAGGAAGCCACAGCAGCCAATCAAAACAGTAACCAAAAATGTAATAATTACGAACACAGTTACAAAAATAAGCGCATAAGGCGCTTTTTTTGTACCTTTACCATCACAACAAACTCCACACCATTACAAACTTTCACAAAAATTACCAAACTGTTCGTTACCCTCGTGCCAACTTACGTTACAATCGCCTACATTAGTTTATAGCCATCGCGCAACAATAATATCAAGCTAATTTTTAATAAATAAACCCAATAGCAGTTCATAGCAAAATACGACCTAAAAGAGACGGAGATCAACACTATGGCGGATTTATCACACCCAGTTCACCTTAACCCCACAACCGCAAAGCTTGTAGAAATTGCACTATTTCGTGGAGAAGGTCAACTCACTGCAAATGGTGCCTTAGTGGCCAAAACAGGAGAAAGAACGGGTCGTTCACCCAATGACCGGTTTATCGTCAAAGAGAAAAATACAGAAGCCGATATTGAATGGGGTAAAGTAAATCGACCATTTGATGCGGGTCAATTTGATGCGCTATGGGGCCGTGTAGAAGCTTATCTTGCTGACAAAGAATTATTTATATCTGAACTAGAAGTTGGCGCTGATGACGAACATTACATTCCAGTGAAAGTCACGACTGAATATGCTTGGCATCAAATTTTTGCACGTAATTTATTTATCAATCCAGAAACCTTTAATCGCGGTGACAAACAAACATGGCAAATTATCAATGCACCTGGATTTGTGTGTGAACCACAACGCGATGGTACTAATTCTGAAGCGGCCGTTATTATTAACTTTGCCGAACGAAAAGTACTGCTTGCTGGCATGAAGTACGCAGGTGAAATGAAGAAGTCGATGTTCTCAGTACAGAACTTTTTATTGCCTGCTAAAGGTGTGTTACCAATGCATTGTTCGGCTAATGTCGGCCACGATGGTGATACTACGTTATTCTTTGGCTTATCGGGTACCGGTAAAACCACACTTTCTGCCGATCCAAAGCGTTTGTTAATTGGTGATGATGAACATGGTTGGGCACCCGGTGGTGTATTTAATATTGAAGGCGGTTGCTATGCTAAATGTATCGACCTAAGCCAAAAAAATGAACCAGTTATTTGGGATGCCATTCGTTTTGGTACAGTATTAGAGAATGTCGTACTTGATGAACGCCTAGTTCCGAATTATAACGATACCAGTTTGACTGAAAACAGTCGTGCGGCTTATCCTTTAGAGCATATCGCTCAACGTAAAGAAGATAATCGCGGTGCAGAACCTCATGCCGTAGTGTTTTTAACTTGCGACGTATCAGGTGTGTTACCACCGGTATCGGTACTGAGTAAAGAACAAGCAGCATATCACTTCTTATCGGGTTACACCGCTAAGGTGGGCTCAACTGAAATGGGCTCGACGTCTGCAATCCAGTCAACCTTTTCTACTTGTTTTGGTGCGCCATTCTTCCCACGTCCTGCTGGCGTGTATGCAGAACTGTTGATGAAACGCATTGAGTCATTTGGTAGCCAAGTTTATCTTGTTAATACAGGCTGGACTGGTGGTCCACATGGTGTGGGTAAACGTTTTGATATCCCAACTACTCGCGCCATTGTTGATGCGATTGTAAGTGGTGAACTAAGAGATGTTGAAACGGTTTATATCGACAAACTGAACTTAAATGTCCCCGTTAGTGTCTCTGGTGTAGACACCGCGTTATTAAACCCAGTCAACACCTGGGCTGATAAAGCAGAGTATGACAAATATGCTCAACAGCTAGCACAAGAATTTAGTGATAATTTTGCAAAATACCAAGTGTCTGACGCTATTAAAAGTGCCGGCCCTAACGTATAAATAATCTAGCAACTCTTGGCTATTCACTTAATATGATGTCGCCTCTAAAATCCCAACTTCGGTTGGGATTTTTCATTGTTGGGTATTCCGCTCGTCTTCGTGTCAATATTTATCATATAAAAGCCTCTGAAACTGTTGCGAGGCAATGCTATGATGTTATTACTGTTATCGTTTCCAAATCATTCTAGAGGTATTCATGCGCCGCTTTTTGCTCACAGGTTTAATGGCTAGTACGTTGCTCATCAATTCCACTTTCGCTCACGCAACTGAACCTTCGCCGCTCATCGTCGCAACAGAACAAATAGCACTATTTGAAAACGACAGCATATTGCCTCCAATTCATCCCTGGTCTGGCGCAAGTGAAGCATTACTGTTAAGTGCGGAGCAGCCTTGGGCAACCCCATTTGAGCAACAAGGCTATGTTTCAAGCCCAAACTATCACGACACCATGGAATGGTTAGACAAACTTGTCGACAGCAGCGACGTGTTACAAAAAATCAGTATTGGTAAAAGTCCCCAAGGACGCGATATATGGATGATTATTGCATCACAAGACGGAGAATCTACGGCACAAGCATTGAGTGATAATGGTAAGGCGACAGTACTTGTGCAAGCGGGTATTCATTCTGGTGAAATAGACGGCAAAGATGCAGGCATGATGCTGCTGCGTGACATCAGTCATAGCAGCAAACGCGAATTACTTGAAAATGTTAACTTACTGTTTATCCCTATTTTCAGTGTCGACGCCCACGAACGCAGCAGCCAATTTAACCGAGTCAATCAGCGAGGACCGGTCAATATGGGGTGGCGCACCACGGCCAACAACCTTAATTTAAACCGTGACTATGCTAAGGCAGATGCATTAGAAATGCAGCACCTTATCCGTGCGATTAATATTTGGCAGCCAGATTTATACATTGATATCCATGTAACCGACGGTATTGACTACCAATATGACGTGACCTTTGGCTACAACGTTGCACAAGGCTATAGCCCAAGTATTTTTACATGGTTAGAGTCTATTTACCGTCCCGCGGTTGAACATGCATTAACCGAGCAAGGCCATATTCCGGGTCAGTTGGTATTTGCTAACGATAATACCGATATGACCAAAGGCTTGTCTCTTTGGAACCCTAGCCCACGGTTTTCCAATGGCTACGGCGATGCTCGTCATTTACCGACTATTTTAATTGAAAACCACAGCCTTAAACCCTATAAACAACGAGTACTTGGCACTTATGTGATGCTTGAACAAACCCTTAAAACGGTGGCAAAAAATAGCACTAAGCTAAAGTCTGCGATTAATGAAGACAAATACCGTAACCCAAGTAAGTTAACTATTAGCTGGCAAAGTGAAACCTTAGCAGAAGGTAGAGACTTTAAAGGTATTGATTACCATATTGAGCAAAGCCCAATTAGTGGTGGCAAAGTAGTCCGCTGGACAGGTGAACCTAGGTTATATAAAAACTTACCCATTGTGGCTAACACAAAAGCAGATATCACGGTCACACGACCTGTAGCCTATTATATTCCACCACAATGGTCTGACGTTATTGAACGCTTATCTTTACATGGTATTAGAATGACGCGACTGAAAAAGCCAAGGACGATAACTGCGCAGCAATATCAATTCAGTGACCCATTATTCTCAAGTGCAGATTATGAAGGTCATCAAACCGTAACAGCGGCAACCTCCATCCATAGAATAAACACCACACTTCCAGCAGGTACTGTACGTATTCAAACCGACCAGCCTCTGGGGGATTTAGCCATGCTGTTGCTTGAACCTCAAGCAGAGGACTCTTTATTTTACTGGGGAATGTTCAATACTATTTTTACCCGCACAGAATATATTGAGAACTACGCAGTAGAACCTTTAGCAGCAAAAATGTTACTCGAAAATCCAGCCCTACAAGCTGAATTTGATCTAGCGTTGAAGGATCAGGCTTTTGCAAATGATAGCAAAGCACGACTACGTTGGTTTTATCAACGCAGTCCATATTACGATAACGAATACATGAAGTATCCGGTATTACGCGCAGCGAAATAACCTCAACGCTGAATAAGCCATGAGGTTAAATAATGACATCACTCTACAGCATCAGCGCTTGTAGAGTGTTGCGGTAAATCTATCCATAATTCTTGACGTTGCAACGGTGTTTGCGGCGGTAACTGTGGATTGGTTAAATCAAAGATACGACTATTACGATATCGACTCAATGGGAACATCTGGCGAGTTATGTCATGTTGCTGAATAAACTCATGCAACTTGTTTGTAGCAATTAGCCTCTCTAAACCTTGAGTTATACGTTGCGCTAAACGAGGGTTGTTATTACTGACAAAAAAATACATTGGTAGTGGGTAACGCAAAATTAATTTATCGTACACCATCAAACTCTCATTACCTCTGCTGCTTACCTCCGCATAGGCTTCATATAAACCACGAGGAAAATAGTCACAACGTTGTTGCTTCAACATACTATAAATCAATTGGAAAGTAATGACCCGCTCAGTCCGATAACCGTTATATTGTAAAATATCCGAATCAGGCCATTGCGATCCTTGGCAAGCAACCAATTGTTGCAACTGCTTAGCGGTATTTATCATTTCAAATTCAGCTAATCGGTCACGAGAAATAACCGGTACTCTCGAGCCTAATAAGCCGCCTACTAATGGGATACGAATTGCGTGAAACTCTTGCTCTCGCTCAATGGAAGTCCCTGCCCAAAATACATCTAATATGTCAGCTTTTAACATACTAAAACCACGTAACTGTGACATAGGTGAATCAATTACAACTATATTAGCCTCACCATAATCGTCAGCGGTTTGGGTTAATAACAACTGTAATAAATCGTAGTAATATTGGTAACTTGCATTTTCTAAGGATTGAGCTGGTTGAATGCGTACTTGCTGCGCTGCCAAAGGGAATATAGAGCAAGAAATAATTAGCACAACAGAAATTAACGACTTAACCATCTTAACAACCACCATTAAAACTTTATTAATTCAGTTTATTTGCAAAAGGCAGATAGACCAAATACTAAATAGAAAAAAGTTTATAAAAATAGGCAACTTATCGTTCCGAATAACAATTTAATTGATATTGTTCGATTAACAATAACTTTTGCTGACGAGAATGTTTCTTTATAACTATTTCGCGCTTTAACGCCGCACTTCTATCAGTTAATTGTTCTGTATAAACCAAGGTGAGTGGACCTTTACCTTTTAAATATTTAGCCGATTTGGCACCACCAGCTTGATGCTCAGCAAAACGGCGAGAAATATCCGTAGTGATACCAGTGTATAAATGTGAATTAGCGCAGCGAATAATGTACAAATACCAAGCGGAACATGTGTTTTTTTGCGACATAAAATATAAAAACCTTAAATGTGATCATAAATTTTTCGTGCCATCATGGCATACTAAGCACCATTAAAAAGTGAAAACCTATTTCAGCTAAAATACTGCTAATGTATTTTCGTTATTCATTAAGGAAGTTCTGATGTCCAATACTCAAGACCATTGCGCTCAACCAGCATTGCTTCATCCCGATCAAGCGATCGAGCAACTGTTAGCTCAAGTTGAAGCAACCCAAGATACCGATATAGTAGCATTAACCCAAGCTATCGATAGAGTACTCGCAGAAGATCTCGCATCGAGTATTGATTTACCCCCATTTGATAACTCATCAATGGACGGTTACGCATTCCGTTTTGCTGATTTAGCGACTTCACAGGATAAAACAACCTTCAACTTAGTGGGTAGCTCTTTTGCGGGGCACACTTTTAATGGCCAAGCGGTACCCAATAGTTGTATTCGTATTATGACGGGTGCCCCATTGCCTAGTGGTTTTGACACTGTGCAAATGCAAGAAAAAGCCCAAGTAATAGATGAAAACCACATTAGCATTGAACACCCACATCGGTTAGGTGCAAATGTACGCAAGCGTGGTGAAGAACTCCTTGCTGGCACCAAAGTATTGCATAGTGGCATCATTATTCGCGCAGCGGAAATGGGCGTACTCGCCACCATCGGCATCAGCCAAGTGAAAGTGACACGTAAATTGAAAGTGGCTTTCTTTTCCACTGGTGATGAATTACGCCCAGTAGGAAGTGAACTGGCTTTAGGGCAGATTTATGATTCAAATCGTTATTCAATTCAAGGGTTACTCAGTAAAAGCCACGTTGAATGGATTGATTTAGGTGTCATAGCAGACGATAAGGAAGCCATTCGCGGCGCGTTTAGAGAAGCTGCGGATCAAGCTGATATGGTGCTAACATCTGGCGGAGTATCGGTTGGTGATGCTGATTACACCAAACAGATTTTATCTGAAGAAGGCCAGATTACCTTTTGGAAACTTGCAATTAAACCAGGTAAACCTTTCGCCTTTGGCAAAATAGGGAATGCTATTTTTTGCGGCCTACCAGGAAATCCAGTCTCTTCGATGGTGACATTTTATAAGCTGGTGTTACCTATTTTAAATAAAATGCAGGGACTCAAACCTGTCACACCATTAAGTTGCCAAGCAAGGTTACTGAGCGACATACACAAATATCCTGGTAGAGTCGAATATCAACGCGGCATACTCAGTCGTAATGAGGCCGGCGAACTTGAAGTTGCCATTACAGGCAGCCAAGGTTCAGGCATGCTCACATCAATGAGTTTAGCGAATTGCTTTGTGATATTAGACCAAGCCCAAGGCAACACCCCCAAGGGCACTCAAGTCACCGTAGAGCCATTTAACAACGTATTGTGTTAGGAATATTATGGACTCACTCGATCAAGAGATACTCACTGACAATGAAATGCTGCGTTATAGCCGTCAGATCTCCATTAAAGCTATCGATATTGATGGCCAAGAAAAGCTTAAACTTGCCAAAGTATTAATTATCGGTGCTGGCGGGTTAGGCTGTGCAGCAAGCCAATACCTTACTGTTGCGGGAGTGGGTGAAATTACCTTAGTTGATTTTGATACTGTAGAACTGTCTAATTTACAGCGTCAAGTATTGCACTATGATGTCAATATTGGCCATCCAAAAGTAGAATCAGCTAAACAGTCGCTTATACAGCTTAATCCCTTAGTCACCATCAATACCATTAACGCTCTGTTAGATGATGATGAGATTAATGAGCTGGTGAGCCAACATAGTTTAATTCTTGATTGCACAGATAACATGATAGTGCGAGAACAACTTAACAAGAGTTGTTTTGAACACAAAGTGCCCTTAGTGTCGGCAGCGGCAATTCGAATGGAAGGCACTGTAACAGTATTTGACTACTTACAAGACAGCCCTTGCTATCAATGTTTTAGTGCTTTATTTGGTGAGCAACAATTAACGTGTGTCGAAGCGGGTATTCTTGCACCAGTGGTCGGCATGATTGGTTGTATTCAGGCTACTGAAGCAATAAAAGTCATCACTGGTATTGGTCAAGCTTTAACGGGTAAATTGTTAATGATTGATGCGATGACAATGGAGTTTAGGCAAATGTATTTACCTAAACAACCTCACTGCAAAATTTGCAGTGTTAATCCGTAGATAAAACCACATCCCTAATGTCATAGTTATGGTGCTAATGTGCTGGCGAGTGTGTAGCGCCAGAGTCGCTTAATGCACTGACAGCTCAATCAGCTGTTGGCGCAACAACCAAAGCCGCTTGAGCAAGCTTTTCTCGTTCCGCTTTAGCAATATAAGGTGATTTATTGGCAGCATGGAGCTTAGCGTTGGCTTTTTTTGCTTTTGCTTTAAGGGTTTGGTTAATTTTCTTTTTGCGATTCATATTGGTCACTTGAAATTATTTATACCCAATAATTATAATATCAAAGTGGCTAAAACCCTATTAATTCCAGCCTCTCTGTGACCAAATAACATCAATCGCGTATAGCGTTATTCTTGTAATACTACCCACAAAGCATGGATAAGCCCTGGTATAAAAAAGAAAATACATAATAGGATGTTAATTAATAAGTCTTTACCCATACCTTTTTTGAGCAACACTGCCACTGGTGGAAGTAAAATTGCAAGAATCACTAGTAATAATTTATTAGAATCCATTTTAGTTACCTTCTATAAGTTGATTAATTTAGCCCGCGTTATTATACAAACAGTATACTATACAATTTGTTAACATAATAAACACATTGTGATTCTGTTGTGATTTTTAATACCATACACGAAACGGTTTCTCCGAGCACGATACCCATCAACCATAAAGTGAGCCAAATCGTGCCAAGCCAGAGCGCCTCTGAACTGATCAGATAATTATTGGAATAGGTATTATTACCGCACCATTTTTTAGCTAAATGGTGTGGAGCTTCGCAATCATTGATTCTCTTAATCCATAGTGCTGAAAACTTAAGGTGATACTTTCTTAAACCAACATTTCTCACAGCATATCAACTCACACTCAACGTGCTGAGATTTAGCTATTCGCACATTTTTATTGCCGGGATGACTATCTTGTTGGGTTTATCGCTGGTGCGATAGGATGGCAGCCAAATAGTCAGTTAGCGTTTACTAGGCCATGGTAAATCATCGGGTAATTGCCATTGATTAACGAGCAATTGTTGGCATTCTGGCAACATAAACTGGCGTCCAAATAACGACGGAGTCTGGAAAATATAGTCTTGTTCTAAGTAAGTAAAATGCAAACTGTAAGCATGTAAATAACACCTATCACTCAACTCACCGCCATAAAGTTGATCGCCTAAAATAGGCACGCCGATACTGGCCAAAGCCACTCTGAGTTGATGAGTTTTGCCACTGAGCGGTTTAAGTAAATACATCCGCATACCTTGGCTGATAGTGTGACTAAAAAACAGAGTTACTGCTGGGTTTTCAGTGGTTCGCAATAATTTATACATACTGCGACGCGACTTAGCCATGTCGCCAATAATCCAGCCCTGTTTCTTTTTAGGTTTACCGCAAGCAATCGCCAAATAATATTTTTGTACTTTATGCTCAGTAAACATTTTGGTAAACACATTTGCTGCTTGAGAAGATTTTGCCACAATCAACAAACCAGATGTAGGGGTATCAAGCCGATGGACCGGGTAAAGCTTATAACCTAAATCAGCTTCAGCTTGCGCTATCACGCCCGCACTGCCATCTTGACTATGAAAATGAACATAAGCTGACTTGCTAATGATAATAAAATCGGGTTGATCGCTGATCACTTGATACATAGCTTATCCGGCAAAGAGTATAGGGGAGCTTCTCAAGATTATTTAAAGTGAATACTCACCAACAAACCGGGGTGATTATCGTGTAATGAAATGGTCGCTTTATGACGAGATAAAATAGCTTTAACCATAGATAACCCTAAACCGGTTCCTTTATAATGACGGCTAGGATCTAAGCGGACTAAACGATCGAATACCCGCTCTTTATCTTCGTCAATAATACCTGGCCCGTTATCACTAATTTGAATATGCTTACCCTGCTGTTTAATACTTATTGTTGCACCGTCAGGGGAATATTTAATCGCGTTATCCACTAGATTGAACAGTGCTTGGAATAGCAAATATTTATCGCCATTCACGTAAACATCATCTTCTAGACTAATATTCAACATTTGATCGCGACTCTCTGCAATCACCTCAGCCATTTCAAATAAATCTTGGCAAATCTGTTGTAAGCTCACAGGCTGCAAATCAAGTGTTTGCTGGCCTTCTTCAATGCGTGTTAACGATAACATGGCATCAAAAGTCCCAAGACAATGATCTAACTCTTCGAGTAACTCAGCTGTGGCGTCAGCAAGCTCAGAGGCTGGCTTTTGCGACAATAGCTCAATACCAATACGTAAATGCGATAATGGCGTACGTAAGTCATGAGCAATGTTATCGGTCACACCACGAACAGCACGAAGGTTTAGCTCTAAAGTGTCCAGTACCAAATTAAATTGCCGTGCAAGCATATCAAATTCGTCTTGGCTTTCACTGACAGGTAAACGCGTTTCATAATGTCCTGCTTCAATTTGTTCACTTAAGCGGTTATATTCGACCAATCGTCTAAGAATTGCTTTTGAGAAAATATAACCCAACGCGAGTGTAAGCCCTAAGGTAAATGCCACCGCCCAAAATGCCGCATTAATAAATTTCTCAATTAAGGTTGCAAGCTGATCGGTTCGGGTGGCGATGAGCACAGGGCCATAACGGGTAATAACCAGACCGCCGGTCAGGATATGCAGCTTATCTGGGCCGCCCGTAAAAATAGGGAAATCTTTGGTTTCAGGCAGTTGTGGCATGTTTTCGGGTAAAAATGTCAGCGCGCCCACCATATCTACACTGTTGCGCCAAGCAATCAATGCCGTTTTTGGATCGGCCGCACGAATTTGAGCCGCAAAGCTGCGACGGTTTACCGTTAATGCTAACTGTTGATAGCGCTGCATTTCTGCAGCAAGGTGTTTGTCTACTTGATTTTGTTGCTCAATAACTAACTGTCGATAGAGACTAAGCACCAACATAACAATCAGTATTGTTACTAATGTCGAGAAGATCAGCGTGATACGCCACGCACTACTTTGGTAAGGCTTAATGCCTTTTACAAAGGCGATATCCTGCCCCTCTAACCGTTTCAATTAATTCACCATGGCCAAGTTCTTCAAACTTGCGACGTAACTTGGCAATATGTACATCAATGACGTTGGTACGAGGATCAAAATGATAGTCCCATACCGCTTCAAATAATAATGTCCGGCTAACCACTTGATTAGGATGTTCCATTAAATATTTAAGCAATTGAAATTCTTTAGGTTGTAGCATTAACTCGCTATCATCAAGGGTGACTTTACGGGTTAATAACTCCATCTTTAAACTGCCCACTTCAATATCAGTGGCTGCAGGTTCAACGACATTACGTTGTGCAAGCTTCTCCGCACGCACTAATAATTCAGTAAAGGCAAATGGCTTAGTCATATAGTCATCACCACCAGCGCGCAAACCTTTTACACGTTCATCAACGTGGCTTAACGCCGACAAAATTAACACAGGTGTTTTATTACCGCTGGTTCGCAGCGCTGACAACAATGTTAAACCATCAAGTTTTGGCAACATGCGATCAAGGATCAGTAAATCATACTGGTTATGTTTCGCTAACGTGAGACCTTCTTGGCCATCCGTCGCGCTATCAACTTGATAATTCTGAGCAGTAAATCCATCGGCTACATACTTTAATGTAGTAGCATCATCTTCAACCAATAAAATACGCATAGTCATAGAGTCTTTAATCCCATTTGAGCAGTGGTAGTGGACGGAGAGTTTCAATATCGAAAGCAATGGTATTTTTACTATCTTGATTGAGTAATTTTAGTTCGAGATAACTAATTGATAAATCGTGATCCAATTCCGCCTGCGTTAAATATCCTTGTTGATTTTTAATCGCCAGAGTCACAAGTTCAGAAAACTTCATATGCTTAGCTTGGAGCAATTTTGCTGCATTCACTTGGCCAATGTCATCAGAGACATAAGCAGACGACTTTTCAGCTAACAAAGCACCGTCTAAAGCGCGATATTGGTATTTACTGATCTGATGTTTATCTACGTTAACCATTGAAATTTTATATACTAACAAACCTTCTTCAACGTCAACATCAAAGTCACTTATTGTGCCTTCGTCTTGTTGTTCTAATTGTTCCATGACCGTTATTGGCTTCAAAAAGTCGCCATTGGTCAATAAAGTGCGCATAGATGGTGTGGCCATCACGGCACAAGGAAGAAAGCATATTGCTAGCAGCAACCGAACCATCACAAGCCTCTATATAATTGAAAACGTTATCACACGCCTACTCTACCTAAGAGCAGCCAAAGTCCCAAGAAATCTAAGATTAATAATTGATCATAAATACCATTTTATGATGTGATCGTTCGATATTACGGGTTCAGAATATGAATTTGATCGGACTTTAGTGCAATAGTCGTTTTCACTCCGGCCTCGAGCGCTAACTTACGGACTAGATGTGTAGGCACATCGGCATTGATGATTGATCCGACATCGATCACCGACGCCATTACTCTCGAAGACTCACCCATTATCAGCACCGACTCAATCAGCACTTCTAACTTATTTATGCTTTTACATAAACGGCCACTGCTAATGGTATTAAAGCGGATGCCTTGATTTGGAATAACCCAGCGAATAGTTTGCCCAATAGTTAATTTTGGGGCACTGTCGCTAACAATCAATTCATGACCCAGTGTAAACGTAGTCATGTTACGTTCAAAATCTTGCTCGATCACTTGACCGTCAAAAATATTTCTCAAGCCCATTTGCCTTGCCACCGCTTCGTCATTTGGATGAGAGATCACCTCAAACGGCTCGCCGTGCTGGAGCATTTTTCCCTGACTAATCAATATCATCTTATCGGCCAATAACAAGGCCTCATGGGTGTCGTGCGTGACCATAACTACGGGAATAGATAATTGTTGTTTTAAGCGAGCGAGCTCAATATATAAGCGCTCACGAGTTTCTTTATCTACTGCTGAAAAAGGTTCATCAAGCAGCAAGATAGCAGGCTCTCGAGCTAGGGCGCGAGCGAGTGCTACACGTTGGCGTTGTCCACCAGACAATTGAGCAGGTAAACGATTAGGAAAACCATGTAAGTTGACACGATCTAACCAATCTAGCGCACGCGGTTTACGCAATGCTTTGGGTATATGGTCAAGCCCAGAAATGACATTATCTAACGCTGATAAATGCGGGAACAAACCAAAGTGCTGCGGCAAATAGCCAATATGCCTTTGCTGAGGGGTCAAAGAAATAGATTGTTGTTCATCAAACCACACCGCATCACCACAATGAATCTGACCATGCTGAGGTAAGGTTAAACCGGCAATCATTCTAAGCAAGGTCGTTTTACCTCCACCAGAAGGGCCAACGACAGCTAACACTTCACCAGCCCGACAACTGAAGTGCGCTTCAAGTGGGATGGGAAATGTTTGTGAAATATCACATGTAAGATCAGCGTTGTGAGGCGCCATGATGCCCTCCTAAACGCCTCGACATACTGGTGGTCAGTGCCAACGCACTCACTGCAAACACTAATAAAACCAGAGACATCATTCCAGCCGAATCAAAATCGAATGCCTGCACACTATCATAAATCGATATTGAGATGGTTTTGGTTTCACCTGCAATGTTTCCACCCAACATTAACACTACACCAAATTCACCCAAAACATGGGAAAAACATAGCACCACGGCCGTTAATACACCAGGCCAAACCATGGGTAGTTCTACTCGGAAAAAGATACGCAATCGGCTCATGCCGCAACACGCAGCTGCATCGCGAATATCGATAGGAATGGTTTCAAACGCACGCTGAATCGGCTGAACGGCAAAGGGAATATTGACGATAATAGAGGCTATCACTAAGCCAGAAAAATGAAATACCAGTTGTTGCCCAGTTAACTGCTCAACCCATTGACCGATAATGCTCTGGTTACCTAAACCTACCAATAAGTAATAACCTATGACCGTAGGTGGCAACACTAATGGCACCATGATTAAGGCTTCGAGCCATGATTTACCTTTAAACTGGCGATAAGCTAATTCGCGGCCGACAAAAATGGACAGTGGAATGAGTAAAATCACCGTAAAACAGCTCAATTTGACCGACAACCACAGAGCTTGCCAATCCATTAATCCACCTTACTAACAACATGTACGGGTAAATTAAACCCAAATTGAGAGAGAACTTCCTGTGCATCAGGTGATTGCATATATTGATAAAAACGTTCTGCCGTTTCAGAAGCATTGGGCATTAATGCCATACGTTGATTGATCGGTTGATACAGAGCATCGGGGATCACGACATAGTTACCACGCTTGATAAACTCAGGCGTTAGCGCCAATGATAATGGTACGATTCCTCCTTGGGTTGATCCACTGATGGTAAACTGGGCGGCTTGTGAGGCATTTTCGCCTAAAATTAATTTAGGCTGCACCGCATCCCATAAACCTTTCGCTTTAAGGACTTCTCGGGCACGCTCACCATAAGGAGCATGATCAGGATTGGCAATCGCAAACCGCGACAATTTACCATCGTTGATTAATTGCGTTAATCCAACTAATTCAGGGTCCAAAATGAGTGGTGATGATTTAGGCGCAGCCAATGCTAATCGCCCAATGGCATAAATAATGCCTTTATTCTGAGTCAAGCCAGCTTGATGCAGAATATCAATATAATCTTCATCAGCACTGAGCATTAATTCAAAAGGAGCACCATGCTTAATCTGAGTGACAAAATTGCCTGATGAACCATAACTGAGTCTTACAGATAGCCCCGTTTGCTGCTGAAAGCGTGTGGCAATTTCAGCCACAGCAAACTGAATATTTGCAGCGGCGGCAATAGCTGGTGTGTCACTGGCTATGCTTGCTGAACTAAATCCAATTAAACTAATAATCGCAAGTAACGCCGAGATACCGCCAGTATAAAACTTCAACGAAAGCCGATTAAAAAAATGAATCATGGTATTGATGAAATACATTGAAGATTTATCCTCGCTATTTACGAGCAATATGGAAAATTACTTTTGCCACATTTTAGCTGCTTGTTGATCGCTATCACGCGCTTCAACCCATTTAGCACCAGCGTCACCTGCTTCAAGCTTCCAGAAAGGCGCTTTAGTTTTTAAAAAGTCGATTAAAAATTCACAGGCAGCAAAAGCGGCTTTACGATGGGCACTGGTCACGCCAATAAATACAATTTGTTCGCCAAGTGCCAATGTACCAAAACGGTGAATAATGGTCACTTTGTTTAATGGCCAGCGTTCACAAGCTTGTTGGCTAATCTGCATTAATACTGATTCTGTCATCCCAGGATAATGCTCTAGGGTTAAATCAGTTACTGCACTGCCATCATTGAAGTCTCGTACTTTACCGACAAAATTGACTACTGCACCATCCTGATTATCGCAAGCCAGTAATGCATATTCATCGGCGACACTAAAGTCTTCAGTGTGAACTCGTATGATAATTTTATTGATCTGTTGCTGCATATTAACCTCCCGTAACTGGAGGGAAAAAGGCGACTTCATCACCATCGTTTACAGGCGAATCCCACTGGCTCATAGTTTGATTAATCGCGACCAATAATTTATCCGATGCCAACACTTTTGCCCACTTATCATCTGTGGCAGCAAGCGCTACGCGTAACGTTTCGGCGGTATCTATATTGTCGGCACAATGTTCAACTTTAGCGGTACCTAATAGTTCACGGATTTGGGCAAAAAATAACACTTGGATCATAGTAGTCTCTCAACGTATTTATTCATAAAACGTATTTAAATTTACGCTAGTGATAATTAACTGATTAGGCTTTAAAATGCCCAGACTTACCACCGCGTTTTTCAAGCAAGCGGACTTGAGAAATAATCATGTCCTTTTGCACAGCCTTACACATATCGTATATCGTTAATGCCGCCACTGACGCTGCGGTTAAGGCTTCCATTTCGACACCGGTTTTACCAGACAGCTTACACAAACTGGTAATGCGAACACGATTATTTTCAGGTTGAGCCTCTAGATCTACTTCTACTTTAGTTAGCATTAGTGGATGACATAAAGGAATTAAATCTGAGGTTTTTTTTGCGGCTTGAATACCCGCGATACGTGCTGTAGCGAACACATCACCTTTGTGATGGCTACCACTCATGATCATGGTTAAGGTATCTGGTGCCATATCAATAAAGGCTTCAGCACGAGCTTCACGCTCGGTGACCGCTTTTTCAGTAACATCGACCATATGGGCATTGCCATCGGCGTTAATATGGGTAAAACGATTGCTCATACTTTTACAGCCTTATTAAAATTCAATGTCTATCGACTGAGCGTCACTGACATTGTGGGTGTCGTATCAGTTTGATTAGTCTTAAAATAGCTTAACCACCAATTGAGGCAAGATGTTGAGTCACGCCAGTAATACCTTGGTGTAAAAAATGGGTTTCTTTTTTCTGAGCTAATTGACCGTGTAAACGGCTAATTAATTCATCTCGTTGAGAAGCATCTTGGAGTAAATCACGTAAGTCCACACCATTTTCAGTAAACAAACATAGGTGTAACTTACCTTTTGCAGAGACACGTAAACGGTTGCAACTGGCACAAAAGTTTTTTGCATAAGGCATGATTAACCCAATACGGCCTTTGTAATCTGTATGACTGAAGTTTTGTGCTGGACCATCATCAACATCAGGCAGATCATATAACCAGCCTTCTCGTTCAAGTTGTTTTTTAATGTCCACTCCAGCTAAATGGTGTGCATTAAAATAATCGCGACCTAAACCCGTCTCCATCAACTCAATAAAACGTAAATCAATGGGTGTGTTTTTAATCCAATGTAAAAAACGCGGTAAATCTTTATCATTAAGACCTTTTAACAACACGGCATTAATCTTGACTCGCTCAAACCCAGCCTCAAGTGCGGCATCAATACCACGCATCACTTGGTCGAATTTATTCTCACCGGTAATTTGGTAAAACATTTTAGGATCTAAGCTATCAACTGACACATTAATGCGTCGCAATCCGGCGTCATACCATTCTTTGGCATGTTGCTGTAAGCGATAGCCATTAGTTGTCATGGCTACAGTGCTAATATTAGGGTTATCGGCAACAATCCGCACTATGTCGGTAAAGTCTTTACGAAGTGTGGGTTCGCCACCTGTGATACGAATTTTTTGCGTGCCTACTTCACCAAAACCAGCAACTAAATTTTCAATCTCGTTGAGAGTTAAAAACGTAGGTTTACCGTCTGGGCGATAGCCGTCGGGCAAGCAATAGGTACATTTGAAGTTACAAACGTCAGTCACTGACATTCGTAAATAATGAAAACGTCGACCAAAACTATCTTGTAATTGGGACATGTTAACCTTTCCAAGTGTGGGAGGTAAGTGCATTTCTTTACTCACCCCGGTGGCAAAATTACCACGGCTAACTGTCCATATCATCGACGTAGGACAAAAAGCTCGGAGAACCGTCAGATCTAATTATAGGCCTAAATACCATTATACAAATACCCCTTTAGGTTAATATCTTAGCTAAAAAGATTATATCGTTTACTATTTGTGACTCGACTCACGCTGACAAGATTGTGTTTGCTACTGTGACAAAAGCAAATTTTGCGGTAAGGTAAGTAAAAGGATAAACGATCGTTTACATATCGTTATAAAAAAACAATAAACCCGCGATGAACGGGATACTTTGAAAGGTGAGAACATGGAACGCGAGTCAATGGAGTTCGACGTTGTAATTGTCGGTGCAGGCCCTGCAGGCTTAGCAACGGCTTGTCGTTTAATGCAAATATCTAAAGATGCAGATAAAGAAATCACTGTTTGTGTGGTAGAAAAAGGCTCTGAGGTTGGTGCGCATATATTATCGGGGGCGGTATTTGAACCTGATGTTCTGGACGAATTATTTAATGATTGGCGTGACTCCGATATTCCTCTGAATACTAAAGTCACTCATGACGAAATCTATTTATTAAATTCAGAGACAAAATCTCGCTTAATGCCAAACAGTTTAGTACCAAAAACAATGCACAATGATGGTAATTATATTATTAGTGTCGGCAATTTATCACGCTGGTTAGCCAACAGAGCAGAAGCGATGGGAGTAGAAATTTTCCCTGGTTTTGCTGCCAGTGAATTACTGTTTAATGAAGACAACAGTGTTAAAGGCATTTTAATCGGTGACATGGGTGTTAGCGAAAATGGTCAACACAAAGATAGTTATATGCCAGGTATGGAATTACATGCCAAATACACTGTTTTTTCAGAAGGTTGTCGAGGTCACCTAGGTAAACAACTGATCCAAAAATACCATTTAGATAATGGTAAAACGCCACAACACTACGGCTTAGGTTTTAAAGAAATTTGGAAAATACCTGCAGAACAACATCAAGAAGGTAAAGTTGTTCACACTGGCGGTTGGCCACTTGTCAATGGCTCATCTGGTGGTGGTTTCCTATACCACATGGAAGACAACCAAGTCGCTGTTGGATTAATTATCGATTTAAATTATAAAAACCCTCACCTCAGCCCATTTGATGAGTTTCAACGCTATAAAACTCATACCGTTATAGCCAACACATTAGCAGGCGGAGAACGCTTAGTTTACGGTGCTAGAGCCATCGCTAAAGGCGGTTTAAATTCATTACCTAAAATGAGTTTCCCTGGTGGTTTAATTATTGGTTGCAATGCCGGCACCCTTAATTTTGCTAAAATTAAGGGCACTCATACTGCAATAAAAAGCGGCATTATTGCTGCCAAAACCTTAGGCGAAGGCTTAATTGCAGGCTTGGAAGGTGGCAAAGACCTTGATTGCTTCCAAGAGCGTTTCGAAGAAAGCTGGTTACATGAAGAACTTCATAGCTCGCGCAATTTTGGTTCTGCATTGCACAAATTTGGCACATTATTAGGTGGTGCATTCAACTTTATAGATCAAAATTGGTTCGGTGGTAAATTTCCGGTAACGTTCAGAGATAACACACCTGATTACGCCACAATGGGATTAGCCAGCGACTATAATAAAATTGATTATCCTAAACCTGACGGTAAATTAAGTTTTGATAAGTTATCTTCAGTATATCTATCGAATACTTTCCACGAAGAAGATCAGCTTTGTCATTTGCGTTTAAAAGACCAAAGCATTCCCATTTCGGTCAATTTAGTTAAATTTGATGAACCAGCACAACGTTATTGTCCAGCGGGTGTTTATGAAGTAGTTGAAGACGCGGGTGACAAAAAATTTGTGATTAATGGTCAAAATTGTATTCACTGTAAAACTTGTGACATCAAAGACCCAAGCCAGAATATTACCTGGGTAACACCAGAAGGTGGCGGTGGACCAAACTACCCTAATATGTAAGCTAACCACATAGTCACTAAATAGTTGATTTATTAGCTAACCTTAAAAAACGCACATAAAATAATGGTGCGTTTTTTTTGTTTTATCGTCTATCATTACCCACATAAAATCAAAACAACCTACGCCCAAAACTATTTTCCTATCTTAAATCAACTTAAGTACAAAATAATTATCAATTTATTACCATTATTTCCGATATATCTTAAAGATACTTTCAAGAGGCTGTTGTAGATGAATACTCTTACCATTAAACAAAAAATATTACTGACCGTGACCATTGCAGTACTGCTATCAACGATCTTAGTCGGATTATTGAGTCAACGAAGTGCCAAGCAAATCGTCGAACAACGGATGTTAAATTCGGAAATGCCGAGCTTAGTGATGCAAATCCGTAATGAAATCGACCTTGAAATTAGTAGTTTACTGAATGCAGCAAAACAACTAGCTGACAGTAGAATGTTGCTTGAATGGCTTCAAAATGACCGTCCTGCGAACCAAGAAAGTCTAGTTATAGCAGAACTCAATGACATAAAAAATCAATATGACTTAGCTCAAGCATCATACGCCGACCGTGAAACCGCAGCCTACTATAACCAGGATGGTTTTTTACGAATATTAACCCCGGAACAAGACGCTTGGTTTTTTGACTATCGCAATAGCAAGCAAGAGCAAATGCTAAATGTGTTCACAGAGCCTAGTAATGGGGATGTTAAGCTTTATATCAATTATCAACAACCTGATGGCAGAGGCTTGGTCGGGCTAGCTAAATCGTTAGATGATATGGTTAATTTACTGGCTTCATTTAAAATAGAAGACACTGGATTTGTCTATTTAGTTGATACTAACGGTGATGTCAAACTGCATCAAGACACTACAAAGGTGGGTAAAGCCAAGCTCAGCACTTTATATCCTAATGCAAAGACCAACCAATTACTGAATAAAAGCGATTTTAACTTAGTTAAAGCAGAAGTAGATGGCCAGAAAATGTTGATAGCCAGTAGCTACATCAAGTCGATGGATTGGTACTTGATTGCGCAAGTTCCTGAAGCAGAGGTATTTGCCCTATTACAAGAATCCGCTTATCAAATATTAATGTGGACAATACTCATTGCTGTGGTATTTATTGCCATTTCGATTGCTGTTGCAGGGTCGGTCAGTCGTCCTATTGCCCATATTGCAGAGTTATTTCGTAATATTGGTGAAGGCGAAGGCGATTTACGTCAAAGACTACCCGTTAATGGTAATGACGAAATAGCTCAGCTTGCTCGTGGTTTTAATAGTTTCATTAGCAAAATTCAAGATACGGTCGTCGAAGTTGCCAACACCAGCGAACAACTAGGTCTATCAGCCGTTGATGTTTCAAACCAAGCTAATCAAACGTTAAGTGATAGCCAGTTACAAAAAGATCGCACAATCCAGGTTGTGACCGCGATTAACGAAATGGGTGCTACGGTTAATGAGATTGCCTCCAATGCAGCTCAAGCCGCTGTCACAGCCCGTGATGCTGATACCGAATCAATGGAAGGTCAGAAAGTCGTTACGCGCGCACGTTCAACCATTAACCTATTGTCTAAAGACGTCGAACAGGTTGGAGAAGTGATTGAATCACTCGCTACGCACACTAAATCAATTGGTAGTATTTTAGATGTAATTCGTGCTATTTCAGAACAAACTAACCTTTTAGCACTTAACGCGGCAATTGAAGCGGCTAGAGCAGGTGAAGCGGGACGAGGATTTGCGGTTGTTGCTGATGAAGTACGTAACTTAGCATCTCGTACGGCAGTTTCTACCAACGAAGTACAAACTATGATAGATAAGCTTCAGTCAGAAACCACTCGTGCAGTGAGTGCAATGGAACAATCTCGTAGTCGCTCACATGAGGGGGTTACAGCAGTAGATGAAGCCAGCCATTCGTTGAGTGGTATTAGCGAACGAATTGCTGAGATTAGCGACATGAACATTCAAATAGCAACGGCTACAGAAGAGCAGTCAACAGTAGTCGAAGACATTAACCGCAATGTAACCGACATCAACGATATTACTCAGCGTACAGCAAATACCGCACATGCGGCAGCCAATGCAAGTAAATCATTGAATGAGTTAGCAACTCGACTTGATACGCTTGTCGCCCGCTTTAAAGTGTAAAGAGTTAATATTCAGCATAATTAAAAAACCACTCCTTTGAGTGGTTTTTTATTTGGCTATAATTATTTTTTAACTTACCGATAAATCCGAATAATAAAATAAAACATACATACTTAAACATAATGAATATGAGAACAGGACAATATCGGTGACGAATTACAGTACCTTACATGGTAATTACCCATCTTGATGTTTTCATGGCTGTAGGTTTTTATAATTAGAATGCCAGATACTATCTGCCATGACGTGCATGAGAGCCAGATTGATCACTTGAGGGTTATAACGTTAGGTTGTACGTAGGTATTTGCTCATATGACGAACGTGCGACGGTTGTCTGCACTTTGACCAATGCCTTTGATACAGGAATACAATCAAGTTTATGTACTCGAAAGAGACTTTAAACCTGTGCCATTTATCCATTAGGCCACTGTTGTTATTTAATACACAGTTTGCTTCAAGCAAGAGAACCTTAAATAAACTGCAAAGAATAATTATTATGTGATTGATAGTTTCATGGTTATGGGGAGTAAAGAGTGTTAGATAGATAAGGTTTCCAAAAGAGGGATATAAGATGTTTTAAACTATAGGGAAAAAAGCAATATGAAATCAATGGCAACGACTTAATATTACATAGGTGAAAGCTCAAAAGTATAGGATCATATTGAAAATGCGAATATTAAAGTTAAAAAAAAACCGAGCCTAGGCTCGGTTTTTCGGTGAGTAATTAATTACTCAGCAGCTTCTACTTCAACAGCTTCAGCAGCTTCAGGACGACCTACTAACTCGATGTAAGCCATTGGGGCTTTATCACCGGTACGTAGACCGCACTTAAGAATACGAGTGTAACCACCAGGACGTTCCTGGAAGCGTGGACCCAATTCAGTAAATAACTTACCTACAACTTCAGCGTCGCGGGTACGAGCGAAAGCTAAACGGCGATTTGCAACGCTGTCAACTTTAGCAAGTGTTATTAGAGGTTCAACAACGCGACGCAGTTCTTTCGCTTTAGCTACAGTTGTCTTGATAATCTCATGACGAACTATTGAGCAAGCCATGTTACGGAACATAGCTTGGCGATGACTGCTGTTGCGGTTTAGTTGACGACCACTCTTACGATGGCGCATGACCTAATCCTTATAACCTAAATCTGTACTAACCTGAGACTTATAGGTCGTCTGCCAAACTAGCTGGTGGCCAGTTTTCTAGACGCATACCTAACGACAGTCCGCGTGATGCTAAAACATCCTTAATTTCAGTAAGAGATTTCTTACCTAAGTTAGGGGTCTTAAGCAACTCAACTTCAGTGCGTTGTACCAGATCTCCGATGTAATGAATCGCTTCGGCTTTTAAACAGTTAGCCGAACGTACAGTTAGCTCTAAATCGTCGACAGGACGCAGCAAAATCGGATCAAACTCCGGTTTCTCTTCTACAACAGCCTGCTCAGTCACATCACGTAATTCAACAAACGCATCTAGCTGTTCAGCTAAAATTGTTGCAGAACGACGAATTGCTTCCTCAGGATCGATAGTACCGTTTGTGGTCATATCAATCACAAGTTTATCTAAGTCAGTGCGCTGTTCAACACGAGCAGCTTCAACATTATAAGCAATGCGAGCTACAGGTGAGAATGAAGCATCAATCAATAAACGGCCGATTGGGCGGTCATCGTCTTCAGTCTGTGCACGAGCCGAAGCTGGCACATAACCACGACCACGCTCAACGCGGATACGCATACTGATATCATTATTACCTGTCAAGTGACAGATAACATGATCAGGATTCACGATGGTAACATCACCATCATGCGTGATATCTGCTGCTGTAACAGGGCCTGTGCCGGACTTGCTTAATGTAAGCAAAGCCTCGTCTTTACCCTCGATGGTCACTGCTAATCCTTTAAGATTGAGCAATATCTCAAGGATATCTTCTTGTACGCCTTCCTTACTGCTGTATTCATGCAGTACGCCGTCAATTTCGACTTCAGTAACTGCGCAGCCGGGCATAGACGACAATAGGATGCGACGCAACGCGTTACCTAAGGTATGGCCAAAACCACGTTCTAGTGGCTCTAGTGTAACTTTGGCGCGAGTTGAATTAACCTGCTCAATATCAACGAGACGCGGTTTAAGAAATTCTGTAACAGAACCCTGCATTGTGTCCTCTCTTGTTTGTTAGCTTTACTTAGAGTAAAGCTCGACGATCAGCTGTTCGTTAATATCCGCAGACAAATCGCTACGTTCTGGAATACGCTTAAAAGCACCTTCCATTTTCGCATTGTCGACTTCTACCCATGTAGGCTTTTCGCGTTGGCCAGACACTTCTAAAGCCGCTTTAATACGAGCTTGAGTGCGTGACTTTTCACGGATGCTTACAACATCATTCGCAGACACTTTGAATGACGGAATGTTAACAACACGACCGTTAACCATAACAGTTTTATGGCTTACTAGCTGACGTGATTCTGCACGAGTAGAACCGAAACCCATACGATAAACAACGTTATCTAGGCGGACTTCTAAAAGTTGCAATAGGTTTTCACCGGTATTGCCCTTAAGACGTGCAGCTTCTTTGTAATAATTACGGAATTGCTTTTCAAGCACTCCATAAATACGACGAACTTTTTGTTTCTCGCGTAGCTGTACACCGTACTCAGACAAACGTGGCTTACGTGCGCCATGTTGTCCAGGTGCAGTTTCTAGCTTACACTTCGAATCGATTGCTCTCACACCGCTTTTTAAGAAAAGGTCTGTACCTTCTCTGCGACTGAGCTTGAGCTTGGGACCCAAGTATCTTGCCATGATCTTTCTCCAACTATCCTATATACGCAGTGTTATACACGACGCTTTTTAGGTGGACGACAGCCATTATGAGGGATAGGTGTCACATCGGTAATGTTGGTAATTTTATAACCAACAGCGTTCAGCGCACGAATGGCTGATTCACGACCTGGACCAGGACCCTTCACGAAAACTTCAAGGTTTTTAACACCGTAGTCTTGAGCAGCAATACCTGCACGCTCAGCAGCAACCTGCGCAGCGAATGGTGTTGATTTACGTGAACCACGGAAACCAGAACCACCTGAGGTAGCCCATGACAACGCATTACCTTGACGATCTGTAATGGTGACAATTGTGTTGTTGAAAGACGCATGGATATGAGCCATGCCATCTGCAACCTGTTTACGTACGCGCTTACGCGGAGAACGTGACGGAACTTTAGCCATTTTGGTTTACCTTCCCGTTACTTTCTGATTGGCTTACGTGGACCTTTACGCGTGCGCGCATTGGTCTTAGTACGTTGCCCACGAAGGGGCAGGCTACGACGATGGCGGAGACCACGATAACAACCAAGATCCATAAGACGCTTGATGTTCATTGAAATCTCACGACGCAAGTCACCTTCTACGGTGTATTTGGCGACTTCTTCGCGTAGGATATCTATTTGAGCTTCGCTCAATTCCTTGATCTTAGCATCTTCAGCAATTGAAGTAGATGCGCAGATTGCTCTAGCGCGTGTACGTCCAATACCAAAAATAGCAGTCAAAGCAATGACTGTATGCTTTTGATCAGGAATGTTAATGCCAGCGATACGGGCCACTATGCACTCCTTAAAGTTAAAGGCTATCTGCGAAAAGCCCGAAAGGATACTCGACAGACAACAAATTTGCAAACAATATTTTGGTCAGCCCATTATTGAGCTGACCAAACTTCTTTCTAGCCTTGACGCTGTTTGTGTTTAGGTTCAATACAAATAACACGAACAACACCACTACGCTTGACGATCTTGCAATTACGGCAGATCTTCTTAACGGAAGCTCGAACTTTCATTTCATCACTCCGTAAAACAAATCTTATTTACCAAAACGATCTAAATTCGCTTTGTTAACAAGATTGGCTTTCTTCATCACAGACTCATACTGATGAGACATCATATGGGTCTGAACCTGAGCCATGAAGTCCATGATTACGACTACTATAATAAGTAGTGAAGTACCGCCAAAATAGAACTGTACTTTCCACGCAATTAACATGAACTCCGGAATTAAGCAGATAAAGGTAATGTACAACGCACCCGCTAAGGTTAAACGTGTCATGACTTTATCAATGTAACGCGAAGTCTGTTCTCCGGGACGGATCCCAGGAATGAATGCACCACTCTTTTTCAAGTTGTCTGCTGTTTCGCGAGGGTTAAATACCAACGCAGTATAGAAGAAACAGAAAAAGATAATTGCTGTCGCGTACAATAATGAATACAGCGGTTGTCCTGGAGACACAGCTAAAGCGAAATCGCTTAACCATGACATAGACTCATTTTGACCAAACCACTGAGCCAGTGTGCCTGGGAACAAAATTATGCTGGATGCAAAAATTGGTGGAATCACACCTGCCATATTAATTTTTAGAGGTAAATGGGTGCTTTGCGCTGCAAAAACCTTACGGCCTTGTTGGCGCTTAGCGTAGTTAACGACGATACGACGTTGACCACGTTCCACAAATACCACTAAATAAGTTACGGCAAATACGATAACTGCGAGCAACAGTAGTACTAATACATTCATGTCACCTTGGCGCGCCTGCTCGGCTGTTGAGCCGATGGCCGATGGTAAACCAGCAACAATACCTGCGAAAATCAAAATCGAGATACCATTACCAATACCACGTTCGGTAATTTGTTCACCTAGCCACATAAGGAACATAGTTCCTGTCACTAAGCTCACAACTGCAACGAAGTAGAAACCAAATCCTGGATTGGCCACAAGGCCAGGCATAAGATTTGGTAAACCGGTTGCAATACCGACAGATTGAAGCGTCCCCAACACGAGTGTACCATATCTAGTGTATTGACTGATTTTCTTACGTCCTGATTCGCCTTCCTTTTTCAATTCAGCGAGTGCAGGATGCACAACAGTCAATAACTGCATTATGATCGATGCCGAAATATACGGCATGATACCTAATGCGAAGATAGAAGCACGCTCTAAGGCACCACCCGAGAACATGTTAAACATGCCAAGGATGGTATCTTTTTGCTGGGCAAACAAATCTGCCAATACAGCTGCGTCAATACCAGGAATTGGCACAAACGAACCGGCTCTAAAGACGATAATCGCACCAATCACGAACAGAAGGCGTGTTTTCAATTCTGATAAACCGCCTTTCGCGCTTTTTAAATCAAGTCCTGGTTTTGCCATCGACGTATTATTCCTCGATCTTGCCACCGGCAGCTTCAATAGCTGCACGAGCACCTTTGGTTACCTTGAGACCTTTTACAGTCACTGGGCGGTCAATGGTACCTGAAAGAACGATTTTCGCAAACTGGATGTTGCGAGTAATAACGTTCGCATCTCTCAGTGCATTCAAATCGACAACATCACCGTTAACTTTTGCTAGTTCGAGTAAACGAACTTCAGCTGTTACCAAAGCGCGACGCGAGGTAAAGCCAAACTTAGGTAGACGGATCTTAAGTGGCATTTGACCACCTTCGAAACCGACGCGAACGCCGCCGCCTGAACGAGACTTCTGACCTTTATGGCCACGACCCGCTGTCTTACCTAAACCTGAACCAATACCACGGCCTACACGCTTAGGAGCAGATTTAGAACCTGCTGCTGGAGATAGAGTATTTAGACGCATTATCTTATTCCTCCACCGAAACCATGTAGTACACTTTATTAATCATACCGCGAACTGAAGGTGTATCTTCAACTTCAACAGTGTGACCAATGCGGCGTAAGCCTAAACCGGTTAAGGTTGCACGGTGTTTTGGTAAACGACCAATGCTGCTTTTAGTCTGTGTGACTTTTAAAGTTTTAGTAGCCATGGTGCATTACCCCCGAATTTCGTCAACATTCAGGCCACGTTTTGCTGCGATTTGAGCTGGTGACTTCATGTGCACCAACGCATCGACAGTTGCGCGAACGATGTTGATCGGGTTAGTAGAACCGTATGCTTTTGACAGAACGTTATGAACGCCTGCTACTTCCAATACGGCACGCATTGCGCCACCGGCAATAATACCGGTACCCTCTGATGCTGGTTGCATATAAACTTTAGAACCAGTATGGCGACCTTTAACTGGGTGATGCAAAGTACCTGCATTCAACTCCACGGTTACCATATTACGACGGGCTTTTTCCATTGCTTTTTGAATAGCAGCTGGAACTTCACGCGCTTTACCATAGCCATAGCCGATCTTACCATTACCGTCACCCACTACTGTTAGTGCTGTGAAGCTAAAGATACGACCGCCCTTAACTACTTTAGAAACACGATTAACTGCAATTAATTTCTCTTGCAGATCGTCTTTTTGCTGAGCTTCTAATTTAGCCATTTTTATAACCCCTTAGAACTTCAGGCCAGCTTCACGAGCGGCATCTGCTAATGCAGCAACACGACCATGATACTTGAATCCAGAACGGTCGAACGCAACTGTTGCTACGCCCTTCTCGATCGCACGCTCAGCAACAATTTTACCTACTGCTTTAGCCGCGTCAACGTTACCGGTACTCTTTAGTAGTTCTTTAACCGCTTTTTCAACGGTTGAAGCAACTGCCAACACCTGAGCTTCAGGATTGATTACCTGAGCATAAATGTGACGCGGTGTACGATGTACAACCAGACGATTCACGCCCAGCTCTTGGATCTTCTTACGTGCACGTAACGCGCGACGTAAGCGAGATGTTTTCTTATCCATATCGCGTTACCTACTTCTTCTTAGCCTCTTTACGGCGTACTACTTCGTCGTCATAGCGAACACCCTTGCCTTTATAAGGCTCTGGTGGACGATATCCGCGAATTTCAGCAGCAACCTGGCCAACAACTTGTTTATCAACGCCCGAAAGCACGATTTCAGTTTGGCTAGGACACTCTGCAGTAACGCCTGCGGGCAGTTTGTGTACTAATGGATGTGAGAAACCCAACGTTAAATCTAAGTCACTACCAGCAATTTTTGCACGGTAACCTACACCAACTAATTTAAGTTTTTTCACAAAACCTTGAGATACACCAACAACCATGTTGTTTACTAATGCACGTGCAGTACCAGCCTGTGCCCAAGCGTTAGCAACGCCTTCGACAGGAAGAAACTTAACTTGCGCATCTTCAATAACAACATTTACCGCATTGTTGATTACTCGAGTCAGACTTCCCTTACTGCCTTTCACAGTAAGAGTCTGTTCGTTTAAAGTCACCTCTACGCCAGCAGGAACAGTGACTGGTGCTTTTGCAACACGAGACATTTATAGCTCCTTACGCTACGTAGCAGATAACCTCGCCACCCGAGCCATTTTGGCGGGCAGCACGATCAGTCATCAAGCCTTTAGAAGTGGACACAATTGCGATACCCAACCCGCCCATCACCTTTGGAAGTTCGTCTTTACCTTTGTAAATACGAAGACCAGGGCGACTTACACGCTGGATAGTCTCAACGACTGGTTTGCCTTGAAAATACTTTAACGTAATTTCTAATTCAGGCTTAGCTTCATCTGCTACGGCGTAGTCGGTAATGAAACCTTCATCTTTAAGTAATTTCGCTATTGCTACTTTTAACTTAGCTGAAGGCATCTTTACAGATACGTGGTTAGCAGCTTGGCCGTTACGAATACGGGTTAACATATCCGCAATAGGATCTTGCATGCTCATATTAGCTTACTCCGTGACAAGTGCTTACCAGCTGGCCTTACGCAGACCAGGAACTTCACCACGCATGGTAGCTTCACGTAATTTAATACGGCTTAAGCCGAATTTACGTAGAAAACCATGTGGGCGACCAGTTTGATTACAGCGGTTGCGTTGACGCGCAGCGCTAGAATCACGTGGTAGAGCTTGTAACTTAAGTACAGCTTCCCAGCGATCTTCTTCCGAAGTTGCAGGACTGCTGATAATAGCCTTAAGTGCTAAACGCTTTTCAGCATATTTAGCTACGAGCTGTGCACGCTTTGCTTCACGTGCTTTCATAGATGTTTTTGCCATTATGCTACCCTTATTTCTTGAATGGGAAGTTAAAAGCGTCTAACAAAGCACGACCTTCTTCATCATTCTTCGCAGTAGTAGTGATAACAATATCCATACCACGAATTTTATCGATTTTATCATAATCGATTTCTGGGAAGATGATCTGCTCACGCACGCCCATTGCGTAATTACCACGGCCGTCAAACGCTTTAGCGCTTAAGCCACGAAAATCACGAATACGTGGTATTGCAATGTCAACTAAACGCTCTAAAAATTCCCACATACGCTCACCGCGTAGGGTCACTTTACAGCCAATAGGGTAGCCTTCACGGATTTTAAAACCAGCAACTGATTTACGAGCAACAGTTACAATTGGCTTCTGGCCAGCGATTGCAGTCATGTCACGGAGCGCATGCTCCATAACTTTCTTATCTGCAACAGCTTCGCCCACACCCATGTTTAGGGTGATTTTTTCAATCCGAGGGACTTGCATGACACTGCTATAACCGAACTTTTTAGCTAGTTCAGCGATTACAGTCTCTTGATATTTATCATGCAGTTTCGCCATCGTTTACTCCAAATTACTTAACGAGTTCGCTGTTCGATTTAAAGAAACGGACTTTTTTTCCGTCTTCAAATCGGAAACCAACACGATCTGCCTTGCCTGTGGCTTGGTTAAAGATCGCAACGTTTGATGTTTGTATCGGTGCTTCTTTCTCGATAACGCCGCCAGTCACGCCCAATTGAGGGTTTGGTTTCTGGTGCTTTTTAACAAGGTTTAGGCCTTCAACAATTAACTTACCAGTAGGTAGAACTTGAGAAACCTTACCGCGGCTACCCTTGTCTTTACCTGCTAATATAATTACTTCGTCTTCACGACGGATTTTAGCTGCCATTTGAAGCTCCTTACAGTACTTCTGGTGCCAGCGAGACAATTTTCATGAATTTATCATTACGCAATTCACGTGTCACTGGGCCAAAGATACGAGTACCAATCGGTGCAAGGTTTGCGTTAAGCAAAACCGCAGCATTCCGATCGAAGCGAATGACAGAACCGTCTGGACGACGTACGCCTTTCTTAGTACGGACTACCACCGCGTTATATACATCACCTTTCTTCGCTTTAGCGCGAGGAATTGCTTCTTTAACAGAAACTTTGATGATGTCGCCGATACCGGCATAACGACGATGAGAGCCACCCAAGACCTTAATACACTGAACTCTGCGTGCGCCGCTGTTACATGCGACGTCTAGAGTCGATTGCATTTGGATCATTTCAAGTGCTCCGCTATCGTTACTACACAATCCCACTATGGGACTATATTTGAACCAAATTTAAGTAATACTTTACCTAAAATTGGCGCGCAAGTATAACACCACATATTTAGAATGCATAGCAAAAAAAACAAACGGCCCCAATTACTGGAGCCGTTTACGTTAACCTAATAAAAATTAGGCTTTTGTCACTACTTCAGCTAGTGTCCAAGACTTAGTCTTAGATAGAGGACGACACTGGCTAATAGCCACATAATCCCCTTCATTACACTGATTAGTTTCGTCATGTGCATGGATCTTAGTTGTACGCTTAATGTACTTCCCATAAATAGGATGTTTCACTTGGCGCTCAATAGCAACAGTAATAGACTTGTCCATTTTATTGCTAATCACTTTACCTTGCAAAGTACGGGCTTTATCAGACATTAGGCACCTGCCTTAGAAGTAATAATGGTCTTAACACGTGCAATGTTACGACGCACTAGTTTCAATTGATGTGTTTGGCTCAACTGACCAGTAGCGTGTTGCATACGCAAGTTAAACTGCTCACGCAGCAGACCAAGTAATTCAGCGTTAAGATCTTCAACGCTCTTTTCTCTTAGTTCGCTCGCTTTCATTACATCACCGTCTTAGTTACGAAGGTAGTCTTCAGAGGTAGCTTGGCAGCTGCCAAAGCAAAGGCTTCACGAGCCAACGCTTCAGGAACACCACCCATCTCATAAAGAACCTTACCAGGTTGAATCTGACATACCCAGTATTCAACGTTACCTTTACCTTTACCCATACGCACTTCAAGAGGCTTAGAGGTAATTGGCTTGTCAGGGAAAACTCGAATCCAAATTTGTCCTTGACGTTTAACATGACGTGTCATGGCACGACGTGCAGATTCGATTTGACGAGCAGTTAAACGGCCACGGCCGACTGCTTTCAAACCGAAAGTACCAAAGCTAACTTCAGTACCGTTCGCTAGACCACGGTTGCGGCCCTTGAACATCTTGCGAAACTTCATACGTTTAGGTTGCAGCATAAAAGTTTCTCCTATTTACCACGAGGCTTACGCTTAGGTTGCTGCTTAGGCTCTTCAATAGCAGGTACTAAACCGTCTAGAACTTCGCCTTTGAAGATCCAAACTTTAATACCAATCACACCATATTGAGTGTGACTTTCTGCAGTTGAATAGTCGATATCAGCACGCAAAGTATGCAAAGGTACACGACCTTCACGATACCATTCTGCACGTGCGATTTCTGCGCCACCTAAACGGCCGCTGACTTGAACTTTGATACCTTGAGCACCAATTCGCATTGCGTTTTGAACTGCGCGCTTCATAGCACGACGGAACATAACACGGCGCTCTAATTGCTGAGCAATAGAGTCAGCGACGAGCTTAGCGTCTAATTCAGGTTTACGGATCTCAGCGATGTTGATTTGAGCAGTAGTGCCAGTGATTTTAGACACATATGCACGTAATACTTCAACGTCTTCACCTTTCTTACCAATCACAATACCTGGACGGGCAGTGTGAATAGTAACGCGGATGCTTTTCGCTGGGCGTTCAATGACAATCTTAGATACTGATGCGGCTTTTAACTTTTCAGTTAAATATTGACGCACTTCCCAGTCGCTGTTCAGATTATTTGCATAGTCTGACTTATCTGCGTACCAGGTAGAGATCCAAGGCTTAGTGATACCCAGACGGATACCATTAGGATGTACTTTCTGTCCCATTGCTCTCTTCTCCTAGCGATCTGCTACAACCACAGTAATGTGGCTGGTACGCTTCATGATACGATCAGCGCGGCCTTTAGCACGTGGCATGATACGCTTCATTGTTGGGCCTTCATCTACGAAGACGGCTCCAACTTTAAGCTCATCAATGTCAGCACCTTCGTTGTGTTCGGCGTTTGCGATAGCTGAGTCAAGTACTTTTTTAACTAGTACGGCGGCTTTCTTGGGGCTGAATGTCAAAATCTCGAGTGCCTTAGAAACAGGCAACCCACGAATTTGATCAGCAACTAGACGGGCCTTCTGCGCAGACGTACGAGCAAAACGATGTTTAGCTAAAACTTCCATCTTATTCCTCCCGTATTAACGCTTCTTCGCTTTCTTATCTGCAGCATGGCCGCGATAAGTGCGAGTTGGTGAAAATTCACCAAGCTTATGACCGATCATTTCGTCAGTTACGAACACAGGTACGTGCTGACGACCATTATGGACAGCGATGGTCAACCCAATCATATTAGGGATGATCATTGAGCGACGAGACCAAGTCTTAATAGGCTTTTTGTCTCCCGCTTCCATCGCTTTCTCTACCTTCTTCAGCAAGTGCAGGTCAATGAAGGGACCTTTCTTGAGAGAACGTGGCATGGCGAATCCTCTTACTATTTATTACGACGACGTACGATGTACTTGTCAGTGCGCTTGTTGCTACGAGTTTTATAACCCTTAGTCGGCACACCCCATGGACTCACTGGATGACGTCCACCAGAAGTACGGCCTTCACCACCACCATGTGGATGGTCTACTGGGTTCATTGCAACACCACGAACTGTAGGGCGTACGCCTCTCCAGCGCTTAGCACCTGCTTTGCCTAACTGGCGTAGCATATGCTCGGCGTTACCAACTTCACCAAATGTCGCGCGGCAATCTACTGGAACTTTACGCATTTCGCCAGAGCGAAGACGTAGAGTTGCATAAGCACCATCACGAGCAACAACTTGTACATAAGCACCAGCTGAACGTGCGATCTGAGCGCCTTTACCAGGCTTCATCTCAACAGCGTGTACAACACTACCTACTGGAATGTTGCGTAACGGCATAGCGTTACCAGTCTTGATTTCTGCATCCAAGCCAGATTGGATTGGGTCGCCAGCTTTCATGCCTTTTGCAGCAAGAATGTAACGACGTTCACCATCGGCATACAGTACTAACGCAATGTGCGCTGTACGGTTTGGATCATATTCAAGACGTTCAACTTTCGCAGGGATACCATCTTTGTTGCGTTTAAAGTCAACAATACGATAGTGCTGCTTATGTCCACCACCAATGTGGCGTACAGTGATACGGCCAGTATTATTACGGCCACCACTTTTAGATTTTTTCGCCAACAGGCCAGCAAAAGGTTTACCCTTATGCAGGTCCGTATTCACCACTTTAACTACGTGGCGACGACCTGGAGAGGTTGGCTTACACTTAATAACTGCCATGATAATTCTCCTTTGCTTATTCAGCGCCGCCGACGAAATCAATATCAGCACCAGCCGCTAAAGTAACATAAGCTTTTTTCCAATCGCTACGACGACCTACACGGCCACCGGTACGTTTGGTTTTGCCTTTGTTAACTAAAGTGCGAACTGAATCGACTTCAACTTCAAATAGCTTCGCTACTGCAGCTTTAATCTCTGCTTTAGTCGCATCGATAGCTACGCGGAAAACTACAGTGTTGTTTTTCTCAGCAACCACAGTACTCTTTTCAGAGATATGTGGAGCAAGAATCACTTTTAGCAAACGTTCTTCGCGGATCATGCTAGCATCTCCTCGATTTGCTTCACTGCATCAGCAGTAACAAGAACAGTGTTGAATGCAATTAGACTTACTGGGTCAAGACCCGCTACGTCACGTACATCAACCTTGTATAAGTTGCGAGCTGCTAAGAATAAATTCTCATCAACTTCTGCAGTAACAATTAGAACGTCTTCTAGTTGCATTTCTTTCAATTTAGCTTTTCAGCTCTTTAGTTTTTAGGAGCTTCAACACCAAAAGATTCGACGACAACTAAACGTTCTTGACGTACCAATTCAGAAAGAATGCTCTTAAGAGCACCACGGTACATCTTCTTGTTAACTTTTTGGCTGTGATCTTGTGGTTTAGCAGCGAATGTTACGCCACCGCCACGCCAGATCGGGCCTTTAACACTACCGGCACGAGCACGGCCTGTGCCTTTTTGGCGCCAAGGCTTTTTGCCTGAGCCAATTACTTCCGCGCGCGTCTTTTGGGCACGAGTGCCTTGACGTGCGTTTGCAGCGTAAGCTACAACTACCTGATGAACCAATGCCTCGTTAAAGTCACGGCCGAAGGTAGTTTCGGAAACTTCAAGAGCGCTCTGCGCGTCTTTCAATACCAATTCCATTACTATCTCCTCAGACCTTAAGCTTTAACTGCTGGCTTGATAATCAAGTCACCATTGGTAGCGCCTGGAACAGCGCCGCGTACTAATAACAAGTTACGCTCTGCATCAACACGTACAACGTGTAGATTTTGAGTTGTTACTTGTACAGCACCCATATGGCCTGACATCTTCTTGCCTTTGAATACACGACCAGGCGTTTGGTTCTGACCGATAGAACCATTCGAACGGTGTGACAAAGAGTTACCATGAGTCATATCTTGAGTACGGAAATTCCAACGCTTAACACCGCCTTGGAAGCCCTTACCTTTTGATTGACCGGTAACGTCTACTTTCACAGTTTCTGCGAAAATATCAACATTAAGTTCGGCACCAACTACAATGCCTTCGCCTTCGCCATCTGCTAAACGCATTTCCCACAAACCACGACCAGCTTCTACGCCGCCCTTGGCAAAGTGACCTGCTTCAGCTTTAGTGATGCGATTGGCTTTTTTGGTACCAGTAGTCACTTGAAGTGCACGGTAACCGTCAGTTTCTAAAGTTTTCACTTGAGTAACACGGTTGCCAGCAACTTCAATTACTGTTACTGGGATTGACACACCATCTTCAGTGAAGATGCGGGTCATACCCACTTTACGACCGATAAGACCGATAGCCATCTCTCAAACCTCTTCTAAGGATCTCAATTAACCTAAGCTAATCTGAACGTCGACACCAGCCGCAAGATCTAAACGCATTAATGCGTCTACTGTCTTTTCTGTTGGCTCTACGATGTCAACTAAACGCTTGTGGGTACGAATTTCGTACTGGTCACGTGCATCTTTATTAACGTGCGGAGAGATCAAAATGGTAAAACGCTCTTTGCGAGTTGGTAGTGGAATAGGACCACGTACCTGCGCGCCAGTACGCTTAGCAGTTTCAACGATTTCCGCTGTAGACTGATCAATCAAACGATGATCAAAGCCTTTCAAGCGGATACGGATTCTTTGGTTCTGCATTGACCAGAGCTCCTAAAATGGACATATAAAAAATCACCCTCTAGCATCTTCCTTATAGGAACGCAGAGCGAGATGATTTAACCGTTCGACTCCCAATCGGAGTCGCTATGTAAATGAGTAACCTAACAGGCTAAACATTATAATTTACGCTGCACTAGTCAGCGAGAGGGCAATTATACAGATCTTCTTTCGTAGATCAAGCCTATTGTGTAAATAGTCTTGATAAAGTCTTTCTACAATCAATTGCTGTTTATTTCTCAGCATGCAGATGTTCATTCCTGTATAGATTGTCAGTTTTCAGACAATAAAAAAGGAAGCCTAGGCTTCCTTTTTTAGTGTTCACTAAACTCGCTATTACGCGATAATTTTAGCTACAACACCTGCACCAACTGTACGGCCACCTTCACGGATAGCGAAACGTAAACCGTCGTCCATCGCGATTGGGTAAATCAGAGTAACGACCATCTTGATGTTATCACCAGGCATAACCATTTCTACACCTTCTGGTAACTCAATTGTGCCTGTTACGTCTGTTGTACGGAAGAAGAATTGTGGACGGTAGCCTTTGAAGAATGGAGTATGACGTCCGCCTTCTTCTTTTGACAACACGTAAACTTCTGATTCGAAAGTTGTGTGTGGGTTAATTGAACCAGGCTTAGCTAGTACTTGGCCACGTTCAACATCATCACGCTTAGTACCACGTAATAACACACCACAGTTTTCGCCAGCACGACCTTCGTCAAGTAGCTTGCGGAACATTTCTACACCAGTACAAGTTGTTTTAGTTGTTGGACGAACACCAACAATTTCAACTTCGTCTGATACGCGAACGATACCACGTTCAACACGACCTGTTACCACTGTACCACGACCTGAAATTGAGAATACATCTTCAATTGGAAGTAGGAATGGCTTATCGATGTCACGCTCTGGCTCAGGAATATAAGTATCTAGTGCTTCTGCAAGCTCTAGAATTTTAGCTTCCCACTCTGGCTGGCCTTCTAGGGCTTTAAGAGCTGAACCTTGAATTACTGGTAAATCATCACCTGGGAAGTCGTATTCTGAAAGAAGCTCGCGCACTTCCATTTCTACTAATTCTAGTAATTCTTCGTCATCTACCATGTCACACTTGTTCATGAATACGATGATGAAAGGTACACCTACTTGACGTGAAAGCAAGATGTGCTCACGTGTCTGTGGCATTGGGCCGTCTGTTGCAGCAACTACTAAGATTGCGCCGTCCATCTGTGCAGCACCAGTAATCATGTTTTTAACATAATCCGCGTGACCTGGACAGTCTACGTGCGCATAGTGACGAATTGGTGTGTCATATTCGATGTGAGAAGTATTAATTGTAATACCGCGCTCACGCTCTTCTGGAGCATTATCGATTTGAGCGAAGTTACGAGCTTCACCACCATATGTCTTAGACAAAACAGCTGAAATTGCTGCTGTTAAGGTTGTTTTGCCATGGTCAACGTGACCGATGGTGCCCACGTTTACATGGGGCTTGTTACGTTCAAATTTAGCTTTTGCCACGATATATTCCTTTCTTTTCAGAAGTGCTCGATTAGTTCGAGCAATATAACATTGATGCCGTAACCAATATTAGTTACGAGAGTCTATAATCGCTTTTGCAATGTTTTGCGGTGCATCTGCATACTTCAAAAACTCCATAGAGTATGAAGCACGACCCTGAGATGCAGAGCGCAAATCAGTCGCATAACCAAACATTTCAGATAGAGGTACTACTGCGTGGACAAGTTTAACACCTGCGATGCCATCATCCATACCTTCAATTATGCCACGACGTCGGTTTAAATCACCAACAACGTCGCCCATATAATTTTCAGGCGTAGTTACTTCTACTTTCATACAAGGTTCGAGCAACACCGGGGTTGCTTCAAGCGCACCCGTTTTGAAGCCCATAGAACCTGCAATTTTGAAGGCCATTTCGTTTGAGTCCACATCATGATATGAACCGTCAAACAAACTGACTTTCACGTCAAGAACAGGATAGCCGGCTAATACACCATTCTTCATCTGTTCTTGAATACCTTTGTCAACGGCAGGAATGAATTCACGAGGAACCGCACCACCCACAATTTCGTTAACAAATTCGTAGCCCGCACCCTCTTCGAGTGGCTCAATCCTTAACCAAACATGGCCAAATTGACCACGTCCGCCAGATTGACGTACGAACTTACCTTCCACTTCCACTTTAGAACGAATTGTTTCACGATAGGCAACTTGTGGTTTACCTACGTTACACTCTACACCAAACTCGCGACGCATACGGTCAACGATAATGTCTAAATGTAATTCGCCCATACCAGATATGAGTGTTTGTGCCGACTCTTCATCAGTTTCGACTTTGAAAGATGGATCTTCTGCTGCTAATTTTTGCAGCGCAATACCCATTTTATCTTGGTCAGCTTTTGAACGAGGCTCAACGGCAATGGTAATTACGGGTTCCGGGAACTCCATGCGCTCAAGAATCACTCTGTGATCGTTATCGCAAAGAGTATCACCAGTAGTTACATCTTTAAGACCAATAGCAGCCGCTATATCACCAGCACGTACTTCTTTCAGTTCTGTTCGGTCATTTGCGTGCATTTGCACAATTCGACCAACTCGTTCACGTTTCTGCTTAACAGAATTATAAACAGCAGCACCTGATTCTAGTACACCTGAATACACACGGATAAAGGTCAATGTACCAACAAATGGATCAGTCGCAATTTTAAATGCTAGAGCCGCAAAAGGGGCTTTATCATCTGATGGGCGTTCAACTTCTTTATCGTTTTCATCAAGACCCTTAATTGCAGGGACATCAATAGGCGCGGGTAAAAAATCGATTACCGCATCAAGAACCGCTTGCACACCTTTGTTCTTAAAAGCAGAACCACAGGTAGCGAGCACGATCTCATTGTTAATTGTGCGCTGACGCAACGCTGTTTTAATCTCTGCTTCAGATAACTCACCTTCTTCAAGGTATTTATTCATCAGTTCATCAGAGGCTTCAGCTGCTGCTTCCACGAGATACTCATGCATTTCTGCAGCTTTTGCTGCCAGATGTGCAGGAATGTCTTCATAAGAGAACGTCATTCCCTGATCGTTTTCAGACCAGTTAATGGCTTTCATCTTAATTAAATCAATAACACCCTTGAAACTTTCTTCTGCGCCAATATTCAAGTGAATAGGGACACAAGTTGCACCAAGGCGGTTACGAATTTGTTTTATAACGCGGTCGAAATCTGCCCCAGCACGGTCCATCTTGTTAACAAACACGATACGCGGAACGTGGTATTTGTCTGCTTGACGCCATACTGTTTCAGATTGTGGTTCAACGCCTGACGAACCGCAGAATACAACTACAGCTCCATCGAGAACGCGTAATGAACGCTCGACTTCAATAGTAAAGTCTACGTGACCAGGAGTATCGATGATATTAATTCGGTGTAGAGCGAATTGGGCATCCATTCCGCGCCAGAATGCTGTTACTGCAGCAGATGTGATAGTAATACCACGCTCTTGCTCTTGTACCATCCAATCTGTCGTGGCGGCGCCGTCATGCACCTCACCGATTTTATGAGACATACCGGTATAGAACAGAACACGTTCTGTTGTGGTAGTTTTACCTGCATCCACATGAGCAACGATACCGATATTTCGATAATGCTCAATTGGGGTTGTACGAGCCACTATTTATACCCTCTCAACTAAAACGATTAGTTTTAGCAATATCAACAATATGGAGCGGGCCGAAGCCCACTCCATCATATTACCAACGGTAATGGGCGAAGGCTTTGTTAGCTTCAGCCATGCGATGCACGTCTTCACGCTTCTTAACCGCAGTACCTTTGTTGTCAGACGCATCTAGCATTTCACCTGCTAGACGTAAAGCCATAGATTTTTCACCACGTTTGCGAGCAGCTTCAACTAACCAGCGCATCGCTAGTGCGTTACGACGCACAGGACGAACTTCACATGGTACTTGATAAGTAGAACCACCAACACGACGAGATTTAACTTCGACTGATGGGCGAACGTTATCAAGAGCTGCTTCAAGGATACTTAAATGATTTTCGCTTTTCTTTTCAGCGACAACATCTAGTGCCTTGTAAATAATTTTTTCTGCAGTCGACTTTTTGCCGTCCTGCATGATGACGTTGATGAACTTAGCCAACAACTCACTGTGAAACTTTGGATCTGGTAGGATTTTACGTTGTCCTACAACGCGACGTCTTGGCATATTAATTCTCCGTATGCTTCAGGTATTTCCAAAACTGGAATGTCAAATAAATACTAGCTTGGCCTTACTTAAACGGGATACGTTAAGACTTAGGACGCTTAGCACCGTACTTAGAACGGCCTTGGCGACGTGAAGTCACACCAGCACAGTCTAATGCGCCACGAATAGTGTGGTAACGCACACCAGGTAAGTCTTTAACACGACCACCACGGATTAGGATTACACTGTGTTCTTGCAAGTTATGGCCTTCACCACCGATATACGAAGTTACTTCGAAACCGTTAGTTAGGCGCACACGAGCTACTTTACGTAGTGCAGAGTTAGGTTTTTTAGGTGTTGTAGTGTACACACGAGTACAAACACCACGTTTTTGTGGGCACGCGTTCAACGCAGGCACATTAGTCTTTTCGACTTTTGGCGCGCGTGGCTTACGTACCAACTGGTTAACAGTTGCCATGTATAGCTCCGACAGTTGATTTAAACTCAACAATTAGGTGTGAAAAATCTATATCCCACAATGGTGGGACGCGGAATTTTAGAAAGGTAATCGCTATCTGTCAAGAAATAGCCAACTTTTCATGCAAATTCCAATAAAAAAGGCGCCAATGGCGCCTTTTGTTAACATAACATTAACTTAATCTTGGCTACCAGCCAAGTTTAAGAGATCTGCTAGGTTCTGTTCAGCTTCGCTTGCAGTCACAGTTGTCGTTGCCACTTTGCCACGAGAACTTGCCGCTTTGGCGCGTTCTTCGTTACGGGCAATGTGATAAGCATAACCTGTACCAGCAGGGATCAAACGACCTACGATTACGTTTTCTTTAAGACCACGTAATGGATCGCTCTTACCACCAACGGCCGCTTCAGTTAACACACGAGTGGTTTCCTGGAACGATGCTGCTGAGATGAATGATTCAGTAGCCAAAGATGCTTTGGTAATACCAAGTAATTCACGCTCAAACGTTGCAGGAGTCTTACCTTGAGCGATTAACTCACGGTTAGCAATCTTCACGCGTGCAACTTCTGCTTGCTCACCTTCTAAGAAATCAGTGTCGCCTGTTGAAGTGATTAAACACTTACGTAGCATTTGACGAATGATAACTTCGATGTGTTTGTCGTTGATCTTAACGCCCTGTAGACGGTAAACATCTTGTACTTCGTTCACAATGTAGTTTGCTACGTTGTGTATACCACGAAGACGAAGAATGTCATGAGCCGCTTCTGGGCCGTCTGCAATAACTTCACCACGTTCGACTTTTTCACCTTCGAACACGTTCAAGTTACGCCACTTAGGGATCATCTCTTCATAGTGTTCACTGCCATCAGCTGGAGTGATCACTAGACGACGCTTACCTTTAGTTTCCTTACCGAACGAGATAGTACCAGAGATTTCTGCAAGAATTGCAGGCTCTTTTGGCTTACGCGCTTCAAATAAGTCAGCAACACGTGGAAGACCACCGGTGATGTCGCGTGTTTTAGACGATTCTTGTGGAATACGTGCTAATGCGTCACCAACGTTGATTTTCGCGTTATCGTCTTTTGACACAATCGCGTGACCAGGTAAGAAATATTGAGCTGGTACTTCTGTACCAGGGATCTTTAAGTCATTACCATCAGCATCAACTAAGCGTATTGCAGGCCGTAGTTCTTTACCTGCTGAAGTACGCGCACCAACCTCAAGTACAACGACTGAAGATAAACCTGTTAATTCATCTGTTTGACGTGTCATGGTGACACCGTCAATCATATCAACGAATTTAACACTACCTGCAACTTCAGAAATAATTGGGTGAGTATGTGGATCCCAGTTAGCAATAATTTGCCCAGCTGCAACGTCACAATCTTCCAATACCTCTAATACAGTACCGTAAGGTACTTTATAACGTTCTTTCTCACGACCTAGCTCATCGATGACGGCTAATTCAGAAGAACGAGATACGATAACAAGTTTACCGTCGATGTTTGAAACATGCTTAGCATTATGTAACTTCAGAGAACCCGCGTTCTTAACTTGAACGTTGTTTTCTGCAGAAGCTCGAGATGCCGCACCACCAATGTGGAACGTACGCATGGTTAACTGTGTACCTGGTTCACCAATTGACTGCGCCGCAACAACACCAATAGCTTCACCGTGGTTGATAATATGACCACGAGCCAAGTCACGACCGTAACACGCTGCACACACACCGAAGTCTGTTTCACAGGTAATTACAGAACGTACTATCACTTCATCAATACTGTGGTCTTCTAACGTATTACACCAGGCTTCATCAAGAAGTGTGTTGCGTGGAGCAAGCACTTCATTTGTACCAGGCTTCATAACGTCAAGAGCAACAACACGACCTAGAACACGTTCACGTAATGGCTCAACAACATCTCCACCTTCAATAAGTGGTTTCATTGTTAGACCATGTTCAACACCACAGTCATCTTCAATAACGACTAAGTCTTGTGCAACGTCTACTAAACGACGAGTTAAGTAACCCGAGTTAGCTGTCTTCAATGCGGTATCGGCAAGACCTTTACGCGCACCGTGAGTAGAAATAAAGTACTGTAGTACGTTTAGACCTTCACGGAAGTTTGCTGTAATTGGGGTTTCGATGATTGAGCCATCAGGCTTAGCCATCAAACCACGCATACCCGCTAACTGACGGATCTGAGCTGCACTACCACGAGCGCCCGAGTCAGCCATCATATAGATGCTGTTAAACGATGCTTGTTGCTCTGGTACACCATCACGGTTAATCACTGTCTCAGTAGACAGGTTTTCCATCATAGCCTTAGAGACTTTTTCGTTAGCACTTGCCCAAATATCGATGACTTTGTTGTAACGCTCACCGGCAGTAACAAGACCTGATTGGAACTGCTCTTGAATTTCAAGCACTTCAGCTTCAGCTTCTGCAACTAAGGTGTATTTCTCGTCTGGAATAACCATGTCATCGATACCAACAGAGGCACCAGAAATGGTTGCAAAACGGAAACCGGTATACATCAATTGGTCAGCAAAGATAACAGTATCTTTAAGACCTAGTTGACGGTAACAGGTGTTCAACAACTTAGAAATCTGCTTCTTACCCATGTTTTGGTTAACCAAATCATACGATAAGCCTTCAGGCAGAATTAATGATAAAAGAGCACGACCAACTGTAGTATCAATGATACGAGTTGCTTTCGTTCTTTCGCCATCTTCAGCTATATGAGTCTCAGTAATACGCACTTTAACGCGAGCATGTAATTCAGCAACACCTGTGGCGTATGCTTTCTCTACTTCTGATACATCAGAGAAAGCCATGCCTTCACCGAGACCATTAATACATTCACGGCTAGTGTAATACAAACCTAATACAACGTCTTGAGACGGTGTAATAACAGGCTCACCGTTAGCTGGTGACAAAATGTTGTTGGTTGACATCATCAGCGCACGAGCTTCTAACTGAGCTTCAAGCGTTAATGGTACGTGAACCGCCATTTGGTCACCGTCGAAGTCGGCGTTATATGCCGCACAAACTAACGGGTGCAATTGAATTGCTTTACCTTCAATCAAAACAGGTTCAAATGCTTGAATACCTAGTCTGTGAAGTGTTGGTGCACGGTTAAGCATTACTGGATGTTCACGAATCACTTCGTCTAACACATCCCATACTTCAGCCTGTTCGCGTTCAACCATTTTCTTAGCAGCTTTAATAGTAGTCGCTAAACCACGACCTTCTAACTTGCCGTAAATGAATGGCTTGAATAACTCAAGTGCCATCTTCTTAGGAAGACCACACTGATGCAGACGTAAAGTAGGTCCTACGGTAATTACCGAACGGCCTGAATAGTCAACACGCTTACCAAGTAAGTTCTGACGGAAACGACCTTGCTTACCCTTGATCATATCAGCAAGAGATTTAAGCGGACGCTTGTTAGAACCGGTAATAGCACGACCGCGACGACCGTTATCTAATAGCGCATCAACTGACTCTTGCAACATACGCTTTTCGTTACGTACGATAATGTCAGGCGCAGCTAAATCTAACAGACGCTTTAAGCGGTTGTTACGGTTAATAACACGACGATAAAGATCGTTAAGATCTGATGTCGCGAAACGACCACCATCTAACGGCACTAATGGACGTAGATCAGGTGGAAGAACCGGTAATACTTTTAAGATCATCCACTCTGGCTTGTTGCCAGAAGTGAAAAATGCTTCCATCAGCTTAAGGCGCTTAGTGACCTTCTTACGACGGGTTTCAGAGTTAATTGATGGCAACTCTTCACGCATTTGCTCGATCTGTTCTTCTAAGTTGATAGCACGTAGCAATTCAAGAACTGCTTCTGCACCCATCTTAGCTTCAAACTCATCACCGTATTCTTCTAACGCATCGAGATACGTTTCTTCGGTTAGCATTTGGCCGCGCTCAAGCGTGGTCATGCCAGGCTCGATAACAACAAATGATTCGAAATACAGTACGCGTTCAATATCACGTAACGTCATGTCCAGCATTAAGCCAATACGAGACGGAAGTGATTTTAAGAACCAAATGTGGGCGACTGGGCTTGCCAAATCAATGTGACCCATGCGTTCACGACGCACTTTAGTCTGGGTAACTTCTACGCCACACTTTTCACAAATAACACCACGGTGCTTCAAACGCTTGTATTTACCACACAAACATTCGTAATCTTTAACCGGACCGAAGATACGCGCACAGAACAAACCTTCACGTTCAGGCTTGAATGTACGGTAGTTAATGGTTTCTGGCTTCTTTACTTCACCAAAAGACCAAGAACGGATTAGATCTGGCGAGGCCAAACCAATTTTTATACCGTTAAATTCTTCAGTCTTACTTTGCTGCTTAAGAAACTTTAATAAGTCTTTCACGTTTCTCTCCTGAAGGAGTTAAACCAGGTGCTTTGCTGATGCAAAGCACCCTTGGTTACCAAACATTGCTTAAGTGCGATGCTTACTCTTGATCCAACTCGATATTAATACCGAGTGAACGAATTTCCTTCAACAATACGTTGAAAGACTCAGGCATGCCAGGTTGCATCTGATAGTTACCGTCTACAATACTCTTATACATCTGAGTACGACCGTTAACGTCATCTGACTTAACTGTTAGCATTTCTTGTAGAGTATAAGCTGCACCGTATGCTTCAAGTGCCCACACTTCCATCTCACCGAAACGTTGACCACCAAACTGAGCTTTACCGCCCAATGGTTGTTGTGTAACTAAGCTGTATGAACCTGTAGAACGGGCATGCATCTTGTCATCAACTAAGTGGTTCAATTTAAGCATATACATGTAACCAACAGTTACTTTACGCTCAAATTCGTTACCGGTACGGCCGTCACATAATGTCAACTGACCAGACTCAGGCAAGCCTGCAAGAGCAAGCATTTGCTTGATCTCTTTCTCTTTAGCACCATCGAATGCTGGTGTTGCAATTGGAATACCACCTTTAAGGTTAGTTGCCAATCGTACAACTTCATCATCAGTGAATGAATCGATATCAACGCGCTGAAGCACGTCATCACCTAATTCATAAACCTGTTTGATGTAACCACGAAGTTCGGCAATTTCACGCTGCTCTTCAAGCATAGCGGTAATCTTATTACCGATACCCTTCGCCGCTGCGCCCATGTGGACTTCAAGTACCTGACCGATGTTCATACGCGATGGTACGCCCAATGGGTTAAGTACGATGTCTACAGGATTACCTTCTTCATCGTATGGCATGTCTTCAACTGGACAAATCTTCGAGATAACACCTTTGTTACCATGACGACCCGCCATCTTGTCACCAGGCTGGATAGTACGTTTAACTGCAAGGTAAACCTTAACAATCTTCAATACACCAGGTGCCAAGTCATCACCTTGGGTGATCTTACGTCGCTTGATTTCAAACGTCTTATCAAAATCAGCTTTTAGCTCTTCGTGCTGTTCAGCCAACTGTTCTAATTCAGTTTGTTTTGCTTCGTCATCGATAACTTGTATTAACACATCTTTACGTGGGATCTCAGCTAACTTAGCTTCTGAGAAACCAACAGACAGTAACAAGTTACGTGCACGGCCCAATACACCTTCTTCAAGGATCTTGAACTCTTCACCTAAGTCTTTACGAGCTTGGCGAACATGCAATTCTTCGATTTCAAGCGCGCGCTTGTCTTTCTCAACGCCGTCACGGGTAAATACCTGGACGTCGATGATGGTGCCTTTCACTGAGTTAGGAACACGTAACGAGCTGTCCTTAACATCAGAAGCTTTTTCACCAAAAATTGCTCGGAGTAGTTTCTCTTCTGGAGTTAACTGTGTTTCACCCTTAGGTGTCACTTTACCCACAAGAATGTCGCCACCCTTCACTTCTGCACCAATGTAAACGATACCTGACTCATCTAATTTAGATAAAGCAGACTCACCTACGTTTGGAATGTCAGCAGTGATTTCTTCACTACCCAATTTAGTATCACGAGCAATACAAGAAAGCTCTTGAATATGGATAGTCGTGAAACGATCTTCTTGCGCTACGCGCTCAGAAATCAAGATCGAATCTTCGAAGTTATAACCGTTCCAAGGCATGAACGCGATACGCATGTTTTGACCAAGAGCCAAATCACCTAAATCGGTTGATGGACCATCTGCCAATACGTCACCACGAACCACTGGCTCACCAACAGAACAACAAGGACGTTGGTTAATACAAGTGTTTTGGTTTGAACGGGTATATTTAGTTAAGTTATAAATGTCGATACCAGCTTCACCTGCGTGTAGCTCATCTTCATTTACTTTAACTACGATACGGCTAGCGTCAACATAATCAACCACACCGCCACGTTTTGCAGCTACAACCACACCAGAGTCAACAGCAAGAGTACGTTCAATACCCGTTCCGACTAACGGCTTATCAGCACGTAAAGTAGGTACTGCTTGACGTTGCATGTTTGCACCCATCAATGCGCGGTTAGCATCATCGTGTTCTAAGAACGGAATTAATGATGCCGCAACAGAAATAATCTGCTGTGGTGATACATCCATATATTGAACATCAGCAGCACGCATAAAGGTAGATTCACCTTTATGACGACAAGCAATTTGTTCTTCAACCATGCGGCCATTAGCATCAACTTCGATGTTTGCCTGTGCAATAACATAACGGCCTTCTTCGATAGCTGATAAGTATTCAACTTCATCAGTAATCACACCATCAACCACTTTGCGGTAAGGTGTTTCTAAGAAACCATACGAGTTAGTACGTGCAAAACTTGCTAATGAGTTGATTAGACCAATGTTTGGACCCTCAGGGGTTTCAATTGGACATAAACGACCGTAGTGAGTTGGATGTACGTCACGGACTTCGAAGCCTGCACGTTCACGAGTCAAACCACCAGGGCCAAGCGCAGAAATACGACGCTTATGCGTCACTTCTGATAGCGGGTTGTTTTGATCCATAAACTGTGACAACTGTGAAGAACCAAAGAATTCTTTCACTGCTGCTGAAATTGGCTTCGCATTAATTAAGTCTTGTGGCATAAGCTCGTTTAAATCGCCTAAAGATAGACGTTCACGAACAGCACGCTCAACACGGACTAAACCAACACGGAACTGGTTTTCAGCCATCTCACCGACACTACGAATACGACGGTTGCCTAAGTGGTCAATATCATCGACTTCATCATAACCGTTACGGATTTCAATGATTTTCTTCATAACGCAAACGATGTCATCTTTAGACAACACGCCGCGACCTTCATCTTCAGCAATCTCAAGACGACGGTTGAACTTCATACGACCTACTTTAGATAAGTCATAACGTTCTTCACTGAAGAATAGGTTTTGGAATAAACCTTCAGCAGCATCTTTGGTTGGTGGCTCGCCAGGACGCATCATACGGTAGATTTCAACTAACGCTTCTAAGCGATTAGTTGTTGAATCAATACGTAATGTATCCGCAATATAAGCACCATGATCAAGGTCATTGATAAATAACGTATCAATATCCTTAATACCAGCAAGTGATAACTTAGCTAAATCTTCTAAGGTAATCTCACTGTTTGCTGTCACTAAAACTTCACCGGTATCTTCATCGATGTAGTCTTGAGCAGCATACTTACCAACAATATAATCTACTGGTACTTCAAGCTCAGTAGTGTTGGTTTTTTCAAGTTGCTTAATATGACGCGCCGTAATGCGACGGCCAGCTTCGACTAATAAAGTGCCTTCAGCATCTTTAATGTCATAGCCTGCAGTTTCACCACGTAAACGATCAGGCACAAGTGCCATAACTAACGAATCTTTCTTGATCTTAAATTGAATACGCTCAAAGAATAAATCTAAGATGTCCTGAGTAGAGTATTCAAGTGCACGTAAAATAATCGTTGCCGGTAATTTACGACGACGGTCAATACGTACGAATAAAGCATCTTTAGGATCGAATTCAAAGTCAAGCCATGAACCACGGTAAGGAATAATACGTGCGTTATACAGCACCTTACCAGAAGAGTGGGTTTTACCACGGTCATGATCAAAGAACACACCTGGAGAACGGTGTAACTGAGACACGATTACACGCTCAGTACCGTTAATAACGAAAGTACCGTTATTCGTCATCATAGGTATATCACCCATGTAGACTTCTTGCTCTTTAATGTCTTTAACAGTGCCAGCAGCAGCTTCACGGTCAAACAACACCATGCGTAATTTAACGCGAAGTGGTGCAGAATAAGTTACACCGCGGATCTGACATTCTTTCACATCAAAAACTGGCTCACCTAGCTTGTAGCTGACATATTGCAGCTCAGAGTAGCCAGAAAAGCTCTTGATAGGAAAAACGCTACGGAATGCGGCTTCTAAGCCACGCTCACCCGTAGGGTCTTGATCGGTGAACTTCTTAAAAGAGTCTAACTGGATAGACAATAAATAAGGGATATCCAAAACTTTTGGACGCTTACCAAAGTCTTTGCGAATACGCTTCTTTTCAGAATAGGAGTAAACCATGGGTTTCCTCTGCTTACGAGATGTGACCAAGACTGAAATAATATAATTAAATCAGCACGTTTGCCTATCACCGTTGATGGCAAGAACCTAACCAGTAATCTCTGCTAGGGACTGCTAAAACTGGCGACAAACGGTGAAAAAAAATCGCCTGCGCATAGAGCGCAAAAAAGGCCGACGGTTAAAAAACCGCCAGCCTTCACCCAATTACTTGGGTGATGCAAGCTAAATTACAGCTTACTTAACTTCAACAGAAGCACCTGCAGCTTCTAAATCAGTTTTAAGAGTAGCAGCTTCTTCTTTGCTTACGCCTTCTTTAACAGCGATTGGCGAAGATTCAGCCATAGTCTTAGCTTCTTTCAAGCCAAGACCAGTAGCGCTACGTAGTGCTTTAATCACGGCAACTTTGTTTTCGCCGAATGAAGTAAGTACTACGTCAAATTCTGTTTGCTCTTCAGCAGCAACAGCATCGCCACCGCCAGAAACTACTGCAGCAGCAGCAGAAACGCCGAATTTTTCTTCCATAGCTTCGATTAGTTCAACAACTTCCATTACAGACATTGCTGCGAAAGCTTCTAACATTTGGTCTTTAGTGATAGACATTAGAAATTTTTCCTATTGTTCTGAATTCAATTTTATTAAGCTGCCTGCTTAAAATTAAGCGGCATCTTGTTTTTGATCGCGAAGGGCGGCCAATGTACGAACGAACTTGCCAGCAGATGCTTCTTTCATAGTCATCATCAACTGAGCTAGTGCTTCTTCGTATGTTGGTAGTTTCGCTAAACGATCAATGTCAGCTGCAGGGATAAACATCCCTTCGAAAGCTGCACCTTTAACTTCAAATTTATCTTGTCCCTTAGCGAAGTCTTTTAATAGACGCGCTGCAGCACCTGGGTGCTCGTTAGAGAAAGCAATTAAAGTTGGGCCAGTGAACGTTTCTGCTAGGCACTCAAAAGCTGTACCTTGAACTGCACGACGAGCAAGAGTGTTACGTACTACACGTACAAACACACCATTTTCGCGAGCAGCTTTACGCAGACCGGTCATAGCACCTACAGTTACGCCACGTGAATCGGCAACAACTGCAGAAAGTGCACCTTTGGCAGCTTCGTTGACTTCAGCAACAATTGCCTGTTTGTCTTCGAGTCTTAATGCCATTGGCTTTACTCCTGGATTCTACCTAGGGAATTCCCTAGTATTTACCAAATTAAACACTTATGTGTTTAATTACTTACGGTGCAGATTTTCCAGTAAAAAAATTTAGCTGGGGCCTGACACCGTCTACGCTGGAAATTAAGTTAATCTCGCGATTAACACCTGCGGTCTTGGACGGAAACCGACTCTAATATGTAAAAGTTCGAAAACGATTACATAAAAGCGGCTTCAACCCACAAAGTGCGCGCATTATAGACTAATACGCGCGCTTTGTATATTACTTAGCTTCTTCCAGAGAACTCTGGTCGATAGCAACACCTGCACCCATAGTGGTAGAGATGCTGACTTTCTTAATGTAAATACCTTTTGCAACTGCAGGCTTAGCCTTTTTCAGTGCAGATATCAACGATTCTAAGTTTTCTTTTAACTGTTCAGCAGTGAAAGTTACTTTGCCAATAGTTGTATGAATAATACCATTCTTGTCATTTCTGTAACGAACTTGACCCGCTTTGGCATTTTTAACTGCTTCAGCAACGTTAGGCGTTACTGTACCAGTTTTAGGGTTAGGCATTAAACCACGAGGGCCTAAAATTTGACCTAACATACCAACAACGCGCATAGCATCAGGAGATGCGATAACAACGTCAAAGTTCATTTCACCAGCTTTAACTTGTGCAGCTAAATCTTCCATACCCACAAGTTCAGCGCCAGCAGCTTTAGCAGCTTCAGCGTTTGCACCTTGAGTGAATACAGCAACACGAACGTCACGACCAGTACCATGTGGCAGTACAGTTGCACCACGCACGTTTTGATCTGATTTACGAGGATCGATACCTAGATTAACAGCAACGTCAACACTCTCTACAAATTTAGCTGTCGCTAATTCTTGTAAAAGTGTTACAGCTTCGTTGATGTCATACATTTTTGTTACATCAACTTTTTCGCGGATAACGCGAGCACGCTTAGTTAGCTTTGCCATTATATTAATCCTCTACTACCAAACCCATTGAACGTGCAGTACCTTCAATTGAACGAGTCATCGCTTCAATATCAGCACCAGTCATATCAGCGGCTTTAGTTTCAGCAATTTCCTGAACAGCGCTACGCTTTATTGTTCCTACTTTTTCAGTATTAGGACGTCCAGAACCTGATTTCAGACCTGCTGCTTTAAGCAGTAGGAAAGATGCAGGTGGAGTCTTAGTTTCGAAAGTGAAAGAACGGTCGTTAAATACCGTGATAACAACAGGAATTGGCATGCCTTTTTCGAACTTTTCAGTACGAGCATTGAATGCTTTACAGAATTCCATGATGTTCACACCCTTTTGACCTAAAGCAGGACCAACTGGTGGAGACGGGTTTGCAGCACCGGCTGCTACTTGTAGCTTAATATAAGCTTCAATTTTCTTTGCCATGTCGACATTTCCTCAATTTGGGTTCAAACGCATGTTGGCGACATGCCAATACGCTCCCCTGAAAACAACGGGTGCGAATTATATAAAAATCCGCACCCGCAAACAATGTTTATTTGTAGTTATTTTAATCAGCTCTTTTCAACTTGATTAAAATCTAATTCTACTGGTGTAGAACGACCAAATATCATCACTGATACTTTGATGCGATCTTTTTCGTAATCAACTTCTTCGATGGTGCCATTAAAGTCAGCAAATGGACCGTCACACACACGAACAACTTCACCTGGTTCATACATGACACGATGAGTTGGAGACTCGACAGTATCTTGAAGACGCTGAAGAATAGCATTAGCTTCTTTGTCAGAAATAGGTGCTGGACGATCTGATGTACCACCAATAAAGCCCATTACACGTGGGATACTTTTGACTAAATGCCAGCTATCGTCATTCATTTCCATCTGGACTAATACATAACCAGGGAAAAACTTACGTTCGCTTTTGCGACGTTGACCTGCACGCATTTCAACAACTTCTTCGGTAGGAACTAAGATCTCACCGAAGTATTCTTCCATATTGTGCATTTTGATATGTTCAAGCAGTGTTTTAAGAACACGGCCTTCATAGCCCGAAAAGGCTTGGATAACATACCATTTTTTTTTCGCTTCTGTAACTTCAGTCATTTTCAGATGCCTATACGCCAGTAATTAAATTGACAACTCTTAACAATACAGCATCAAATCCCCAAAGGATTAATGCCATAACTGCAGTAGCTGCAAGTACAATAAAGGTCGTATTTAACGCCTCTTGGCGAGTTGGCCAAACGACTTTACGCACTTCAATATGTGCTTCTCTAGCAAAAGATTGCGCTAGCTTACCCTTGCTTGTCTGCAGCGCAATGATACCAGCTATAGCGAAGGCAATAATTACCCCAGCAACACGAGCGACTACATTAGCATCTGCATAAAATTGATTGGCTATAACAGCGGCAGCAACTAGCACTGCTGCTACGCCCCACTTAACGATATCCAAAGAATTACTCTGGTTTTCAGTATTTGTTGTCATCGGTTAATTCCGTTACTCACTACGACCTGGGCTTAGCTTGGTAAACAACATATTTACCAAATCCGCATTTCCGAACATTCCCAGAAAATGCATAAGCACAGGGTCAAAAATCGGCCATAGATTGTATTCTTATTCAGCTTTGTTCGCAACAATACAGGTAAAGTAAGGTTAACAAATTAACTAAAAAATCAATTTTTAGTACCAATTTTGCTTTAAAAATAAAAAAGGAAGCCTAGGCTTCCTTTTTTAGTGTTCACTAAACTCGCTATTACGCGATAATTTTAGCTACAACACCTGCACCAACTGTACGGCCACCTTCACGGATAGCGAAACGTAAACCGTCGTCCATCGCGATTGGGTAAATCAGAGTAACGACCATCTTGATGTTATCACCAGGCATAACCATTTCTACACCTTCTGGTAACTCAATTGTGCCTGTTACGTCTGTTGTACGGAAGAAGAATTGTGGACGGTAGCCTTTGAAGAATGGAGTATGACGTCCGCCTTCTTCTTTTGACAACACGTAAACTTCTGATTCGAAAGTTGTGTGTGGGTTAATTGAACCAGGCTTAGCTAGTACTTGGCCACGTTCAACATCATCACGCTTAGTACCACGTAATAACACACCACAGTTTTCGCCAGCACGACCTTCGTCAAGTAGCTTGCGGAACATTTCTACACCAGTACAAGTTGTTTTAGTTGTTGGACGAACACCAACAATTTCAACTTCGTCTGATACGCGAACGATACCACGTTCAACACGACCTGTTACCACTGTACCACGACCTGAAATTGAGAATACATCTTCAATTGGAAGTAGGAATGGCTTATCGATGTCACGCTCTGGCTCAGGAATATAAGTATCTAGTGCTTCTGCAAGCTCTAGAATTTTAGCTTCCCACTCTGGCTGGCCTTCTAGGGCTTTAAGAGCTGAACCTTGAATTACTGGTAAATCATCACCTGGGAAGTCGTATTCTGAAAGAAGCTCGCGCACTTCCATTTCTACTAATTCTAGTAATTCTTCGTCATCTACCATGTCACACTTGTTCATGAATACGATGATGAAAGGTACGCCTACTTGACGTGAAAGCAAGATGTGCTCACGTGTCTGTGGCATTGGGCCATCTGTTGCAGCAACAACTAAGATTGCGCCGTCCATCTGTGCAGCACCAGTAATCATGTTTTTAACATAATCCGCGTGACCTGGACAGTCTACGTGCGCATAGTGACGAATTGGTGTGTCATATTCGATGTGAGAAGTATTAATTGTAATACCGCGCTCACGCTCTTCTGGAGCATTATCGATTTGAGCGAAGTTACGAGCTTCACCACCATATGTCTTAGACAAAACAGCTGAAATTGCTGCTGTTAAGGTTGTTTTGCCATGGTCAACGTGACCGATGGTGCCCACGTTTACATGGGGCTTGTTACGTTCAAATTTAGCTTTTGCCATGGTATAGCCTCAGTCCAAGTATCTTGGTGATGAAAACACATATAGTAAAAATCCGATGCATAAAATGACATCGAATAGATTATTTAGGGTTAGGTAATTCATTCATGAAGTGCTGTTGATGGTAGGCAGATTCGAACTGCCGACCTCACCCTTACGAGGGATGTGCTCTACAAACTGAGCCATATCAGCGAACAAATTTGGAGCGGATGGCGGGAATCGAACCCGCGTTATCAGCTTGGAAGGCTGGAGTAATACCATTATACGACATCCGCGCAACCTATTTAGGCTACCTAACTACCTAGAAAATGGTGGAGGGAGAAGGATTCGAACCTTCGAAGGCTGAGCCGTCAGATTTACAGTCTGATCCCTTTGGCCACTCGGGAACCCCTCCAGAAAATGGTGCCGGCACCAAGAGTCGAACTCGGGACCTACTGATTACAAGTCAGTTGCTCTACCAACTGAGCTATGCCGGCGTGTCATTTCGGGTTCGGATATTAGGTAAATGTGGAGCCGAGTGCAATAGGCAAATGATAAAAAACCTAAAAAAAGTCTCAAATGACGCTTTTTTGCACTCATTTTAGCCGGAAAGTGTGATTTCTAGACGAATGTAATTGCGATGCAGACAAATGAAGACCAAACTATTGTCGCCATTTATTCGATAGTGTAATGTGCCTGACCAACTTAGAGGAATGGTTATGAATCCAATTAACTCAATACAAGATGCACTCTACTTTGCTTTTCAGCGCGAGCATTGGGCTGAATTACGAAAATCAGTGCCACTTACATTGAGTCAGGCAGAATTAGAAAACCTGCGTGGTATGAATGAGAAGCTGTCTTTAGACGAAGTCACCGACATTTACCTTCCTCTCAGTCGTTTACTGAATTTATTTGTCGGCTCAAAACAACAACGTGGGCTCGTTCTAGACAATTTTCTCGAACAAAAACCTTCCCCTAGTCCCTACATTATTAGTATAGCAGGAAGCGTCGCCGTGGGTAAAAGCACCACTGCACGTATATTGCAAACATTACTACAGCGCTGGCCTGAGCACCCTAAAGTAGATTTGGTCACCACTGATGGTTTTTTATTTCCACTAGCTGACCTTAAGCGCAAAGGGTTACTGCAACGTAAAGGTTTTCCTGAAAGTTATGATATGAAAATGTTGGTCGAATTTATCTCAGCTGTTAAAGCAGGTAATAAAGAAATTCTTGCACCAATTTATTCCCATGTTACCTATGATAGATGTCACGATGAACATCAAGTCATACATCAACCCGATATTTTAATTTTAGAAGGCTTAAATGTACTTCAAACAGGTTTAGATTCACCTATCGATACTAGAAGACCGTTTGTATCCGATTTCGTTGATTTCTCGATTTATGTTGATGCTGATGAGTCATTATTAAAAGATTGGTATAAAAAGCGGTTTTTACAATTTAGGAAAGGTGCATTTAGTGACCCGAAATCATTCTTTCATCATTATTCATGTCTAACTGATGATGAGGCTAATACTATTGCAGCAAATATTTGGGATACGATTAATGGCCCCAATTTATCACTTAATATTCAACCCACTCGTGAGCGGGCAAACCTCATTTTACAAAAGGGTCCAAACCACTTAATGGACCGAGTTTTACTTAGAAAATAACATTATATGAGCCTATTGCTAGGCTCATTGTTACTTCCTAGATTGCCGCTCTAAGACTAATCTCACCACCGATATAGGGCTTAATACCTTGCTCAGTTTCAAGCAGTAAAGCCCCTTGCTGATCAATTCCACGACAAATGCCACTAACAGAATTCGGTGCCATTAGGAGTGAAACTTCACGATTTACAAATAAATCATACTCATTCCAGCGTTCTAAAAAAGCCCCCAAACCTTTCAGTTCGAATAGTTGTAAATCAGCCTTAAGCGTTTTATGCAGTTTAATCAATAGTTCCGTTTTATCGGGTATTTCTTTTAAGCTAGAGAGATCACTCCAAGGTTGATCGATTAACTCACCTTGTTCCACAGACATACTCATATTAATACCAAAACCAATAACCAGCTCAGTTTGGTTCGCAGAGGACTGCGATATTTCAACTAAAATTCCAGCTAATTTACTATGGTCGAGGTAAATGTCATTTGGCCATTTTAGTCCCAATCCCTCGACACCAAAATCTGCTAATGTTTTAACAATAGAGCAGCCAATAACTAAACTTAATCCACTTGCATGGCTAATATCGTTATTTAAGCGCCAAAACATTGAGGCATAAATATGATGTCCATATGGTGAGAGCCACTGCCTTCCTCTTCTCCCCCGACCCGCAGATTGATATTCGGCAATACAAATATCACCCGACTTCAGTTCCGTGGCATGACCCAGCATAAATGCATTAGTGCTGGCCGTTTCATCAAAATAAAAGCAGCGTCCATCAATACCGTTAAGAAGGTCAGATTCATTAACTAAGGAAATGGGATTTGCTAACTTATAACCTCTGCCTTTTACACTGTATATTTCAATACCATAGTCTTTCAACGCATCAATATGCTGATTAATTGCTGCACGAGTAAGAGATAACTGTTGAGCTATAACTTCGCCAGAAACAAAGTGTTGATGACTTAAACACGCTAAAATTTGTCGCTTGCGTAGCCAATGTCCATTCATTGTATTTCTATCTCCTCAACTGAGCCCATAATCCTAGGCTCGGGTTCTAATATGACAGCAAATGTGTCATAGACCTCTTGGATAATATGTCGCGCTAATTGACATATTTCTGCACCAGTCGCATTCCCTAGATTGACTAATACCAATGCTTGATCCTTATGCACGCCAGCATTGCCAATATTAAAACCTTTTAAACCCGCTGTATCTATCAACCAACCTGCAGCAATTTTAAAACGTCCATCAATTTGTTGATAGCCGACCAATTCCGCATAACGACTCTTCAGTAACTCATAACAAGTTGAACTCACGATAGGGTTCTTAAAAAAACTGCCCACATTACCTAATACTTTTGGATCGGGTAATTTTGCTTGGCGAACTTTACACACACTATCAAATATCTGTTTTGCGGTGACCTGTGCCGGATCAAAATGCTGTAATGGCCCATAATTAATTATTGGTTGCCACTGTTTATTTAGTCGTAGAGTCACTTCAGTAATGACCACTAAATTTTTAAGCTGTTGTTTAAATATAGAATCTCGATAACCAAAATGACACTGATCTTTATCAAAATGATTCAATGTTCCAGTGTCGAGCTGCAAAAATTCAACTTGATAACAAAAGCGATTAAACTCAACGCCATATGCACCAATATTCTGTATCGGAGCTGCGCCTACCGTACCCGGTATAAGCGCAAGATTCTCTAGACCATAAATCTGCTTATTCAAACAGAATTCGACAAGGTTATGCCAATTTTCACCCGCTTGAACACTGAGATAATAATAATCTGTGTCTTCAGTAACCTGTATGCCTTTTGTTGCAACTTTTACCACAGTGCCATCGAAGTCATCAGTAAATACGACGTTACTTCCACCGCCCAAAATTAACATGGGTAACTGTTGCTTATATAGATCCTTACAAGTTTCTACTAATTCTGCTTTATGAGTGACTTCAACAAACGAGCTACAAGACTGCTGAAGACCAAGGGTATTAAATACAGCCAGAGAGATAGACATAAGAAGGTTACATTTGAAAATAATGACGCTATTGTAACAGGGAAAATAGCATTAAATTAGATCGTATCGGTTTAAATCCTTAAACAAAGTACAAGCATTCAATTCCGATACTGTGGATGTTTATTACGGTATCACTAGACACCGTTATTAGAGCAGGTAGAAGCGCATGACCAAGAAATAGTAGCAATTCAAACAAAATTGATACTGTAAAATACCATATCAATTAATTTACATAGTGATCGGCTTAACGGGCGACTTAGTGATTAACGTATAAAGCTAACATACCGTCAACCGCCATACTGGCAACTTGTTGCAACTCTTCAATGCTTGCCCCTTCCGATGCTTGTATCGACATGCCCTGAAGTAAAATACTAATGAATCGGGCTAAGACTTCAGGCTGACAATTTGTATTTAGCTCATCTTGATCTTTGGCTTGTTCAAATCGAGCAATCAATTGTTGTCTGTGCAACCCTTTTCGCACCATAACAGCTTGTTTAATAGACTCACTTGCTTCAGTGCAAGAAAGGGTACTGTTGATTAATGCACAACCTTGCGGGTGGCTACAATCAGTAAACTTGGCTGCCGCACCGAATAATAAGCCGCGGAAAACATCAGCGATATGTTCATGTTTAAAAGCAGTATTAAATAAAGAATCTGGGCGGTTTTCATAAAGCTCAATGGCTTTTAAAAATAGTTGCTCTTTATTACCAAATGCGGCGTATAAGCTGGGTTTTTTAATTCCCATGACCTCAGTTAATTCGTTTATCGAAGTACCTTCATATCCATTACGCCAAAATACATTAAGCGCTTGCTCTAATGCTAAGTCGATATCGAACCCTCGAGGGCGACCAACACAAGCTGCTTTTGTTATTGTCATAAATAGTACCTCTTATATTAACGAACCTTTATTTATCATAATCTTAAATATAAGTTTCATGATGAATAATCCGCATATTTTAGCATATTATTAAGCCATATAGGGTTAAGAACATGCAGATTAGTCGTAACTTAGACTAATGTTCAAGCATTAATTAACGCTATTTAATTGTAATTAATCACCCTATTTCACTGTGATATTAATTTATCAACCCGCTAATTGAACGTCTGGTCAAAATAATTTCATACCTAACGGTACAATATCCATTGACAGGGTTATTTTAATCTATATATTACCGTTTGGTACAGAACAATTTATACCAATCGGTATAGAAATGTAGCCAAAGACAAGAATAACGCACCCAATAGCCGGTTAAATAATATAAAAGCTATTGATTAGAGGACAGCAACATGAATACGTATAAATCAATTCAATCCACTTTGTTAGTAAGCCTAACGGCATTACTACTCGTCGCTTGTGGGCAACAATCCCCACAGCAACAAGCAAGTGCGCCTGCTGCCCCTGAAGTGAGTGTTGCTACCGTAATCAATGAACGCATTACCGAATGGGATCAATTTACTGGACGCCTACAAGCACCTGAAAAAGTGACCTTAGTTCCGCGCGTATCTGGATATATTGAGTCTGTTAACTTTAAAGAAGGTGCTTTAGTGAATAAAGGAGATGTGTTATTCACTATTGACTCAAAGGTATTTGCAGCTGAAGCGGAACGTCTTGAAGCAGAATTAACCAGTGCGATGTCGGCTAATCAATTAGCGAGAAATGACTTTGAGCGTGCTAACAAGTTGTTTAATCAACAAGCAGTATCAGAAGAGTTAATTGATACTCGTCGAAGCAACATGCATCAAACCGCAGCGGCAGTGGCCTCAGTAAAAGCGGCGTTAACCAGCGCTAAACTTAATCTCGAATACACCCAAGTTACCGCGCCGATTACTGGACGGGTATCTTTTGCTAATGAAACTGCGGGCAATTATGTTACAGCAGGTCAAACTCAATTAACGAAATTAGTATCGACAGAAAATATGCATGCGTATTTTGATATTGATGAACAAACTTACCTTAAATATGCAACGCTATCAGGTGAAACAAAACGCCAAGACCCACGTTCAGGTAACAACACCGTATTGATGGCCTTAGCAAATGAAACGGAATTTACTCATCAAGGTGTGATCGATTTTGTTGATAATACAGTCAATCAGCAAACAGGTACTATCCGGGTACGCGCCACATTTTCTAACCCTGACAATCTATTAATACCTGGTCTATTTGCCCGTGTCAGCATTGCCGGTAGTGCCTCATATCAAGGCATTTTAATTGATGACAAAGCCATTTTTACTGACCTAAACAACAAGTATGTATTAATAGTCAACGCTCAAAACACCCTTGAATATCGCGGCGTAACCTTAGGCGAGAAAATTCAAGGTTTGCGTATTATTACTGCGGGTTTACAACCAAACGAAACCATTGTGGTTAACAGCTTACAAAAAGTACGCCCTAGCGTAACTATCTCCCCTAAATTGATCGAAATGGCTGAACGCAGTCAAATAGAAGCGATACAACAAGCGCAACTTCTATTCGAAAACCAGCCACTTACAGCACAAGTTACTGATGACGCTAGTCAAGGCTAAGGAATACACACAATGTTGTCTCAATTTTTTATTAAAAGACCGATTTTTGCTGCGGTTTTGTCGTTATTATTTTTTATATGTGGCGCTATAGCAGTTTGGCAATTACCGATCACCGAATACCCTGAAGTTGTGCCGCCAACGATTGTTGTTACCGCTAACTACCCTGGCGCAAATCCGAAAGTCATTGCCGAAACGGTTGCATCACCGCTGGAACAAGAAATTAACGGCGTTGAAAACATGCTTTACATGTCATCTCAAGCCACTTCAGATGGCCGCATGACATTAACCATCACTTTCGCTATTGGCTCAAATGTTGATTTAGCACAAACCCAAGTACAAAGCCGTGTTGAACGAGCAAAACCCCGCTTACCTGAAGAAGTACAGCGCTTGGGGATTGTCACCGAGAAATCGTCTCCAGACTTAACGATGGTAGTGCATTTAACCTCACCAGATAACCGTTATGACATGTTGTATTTGTCCAACTATGCGGTGTTAAAAGTCAAAGATGAACTTGCGCGAATTAATGGTGTTGGTGCTGTGCGCGTATTTGGCGCTGGTGACTACAGCATGCGAGTGTGGTTAGACCCAAATAAATTGGCAACACTTGGAATGTCTCCTAATAATGTTGTGGCAGCTATTCGCGAACAAAACCAACAAGCGGCAGCTGGCAGTTTAGGTGCCCAACCGAGTGGCACTAGTGACTTTCAATTACTTATCAATATTAAAGGTCGTTTAACTGAAGTTGAAGAATTTGAACAAATAATCATTAACGTGGGTGAACAGGGACAAATTACCCGTTTAAAAGATGTCGCCCGTGTTGAATTAGGCGCATCAAGTTATGCATTACGTTCCATGCTGGACAATAAAGATGCAGCAGCACTACCAGTGTTCCAAGCATCTGGTTCGAATGCGATTCAAATTTCTGATGATGTACGCGCCAAAATGAAAGAGCTATCAGCTGCTTTTCCTGAAGGCCTAACTTATGACATCGTATACGACCCTACCGTGTTCGTACGAGGCTCAATTGAAGCTGTAGTTAAAACCTTAATTGAAGCTATTTTATTGGTGGTATTAGTTGTAGTGCTGTTTTTACAAACATGGCGCGCATCCATCATTCCTTTAGTTGCAGTACCAGTATCACTTGTGGGTACTTTTGCCTTTATGCACTTAATGGGCTTTTCACTTAATGCTTTATCGCTGTTTGGTTTAGTGCTTGCCATCGGTATTGTGGTCGATGATGCCATTGTTGTAGTCGAAAACGTTGAGCGAAATATTTCTGACGGTTTATCTCCTGTTGCTGCGACCCAAAAGGCAATGAAAGAGGTCACCGGTCCGATTATCGCCACAACATTAGTGCTAGCAGCAGTATTTATTCCTACGGCATTTATGTCAGGCTTAACAGGTCAATTCTATAAACAGTTTGCCTTAACCATTACCATATCTACCTTTATTTCAGCAATAAACTCACTAACCTTAAGCCCTGCATTATCGGCATTATTGCTTAAAAGCCATGACGATAAACAAGACTTCCTTACCCGCGGCATGGATAAAATGCTTGGCGGTTGGTTATTTACTCCTTTTAACCGTTTCTTTGCGCGCTTATCAGACGGTTATGGTTGGGTAGTAAAAAAAGTCATTCGTTTTGGTGTGGTTGCCGGCGTGTTGTATATCGGCTTAGTTGGCTTAACGGGCTTACAATTTGCCAATACCCCAACTGGTTACGTACCAGGGCAAGACAAACAATACTTAATCGCTTTTGCCCAACTGCCAGACGCAGCATCGTTGGATCGTACTGACGCTATCGTGAAGGAAATGTCACGTATCGCTTTAGATCAACCCGGTGTGGCTCATGCAGTTGCCTTCCCAGGCCTCAGCATTAATGGGTTAACCAACAGCACCAACAGTGCGATTTTGTTTACTCCATTAGAAAGCTTTGCTGACCGTAAAGATCCATCGTTATCAGCAGGAGCCATTGCAGCGGCATTAAACCAAAAGTTTGCCGCTATTGATGGCGCATTTATTGCCATTTTCCCACCACCACCTGTACGCGGTTTAGGTACTATTGGCGGCTTTAAATTACAAATTCAAGATAGAGCAAACTATGGCTATGAAGAATTGTATAAAGTCACCATGCAAGTGGTACAAAAAGCCAGAGCAACACCTGAGCTTGCGGGGATTTTCTCTGGATATCAAGTCAATGTACCGCAACTTGAAGTTGACATAGACCGTACTAAAGCTAAACAGCAATCGGTGTCATTGGACGAACTATTTTCAACATTAGAGGGCTATTTAGGTTCTGTGTACGCTAACGACTTCAATCAATTTGGTCGTACTTATCAAGTAAAAGTGCAAGCAGATGAGCAGTTTAGACAAACACCTGAACAAATATCTCAATTAAAAGTACGTAACAATAATGGTGAAATGGTACCTATTGGTTCATTTATTAACGTTGCCAATGTTGCAGGTCCAGATCGCGTTATGCACTATAACGGTTTCACAACAGCAGAGATAAATGGCGGTGCAGCCCCAGGCTTTAGCAGTGGTGAAGCGCAAGCTGCAATTGAGAAGATTTTGTCTGAAACCTTGCCTAATGGCATGAGTTACGAGTGGACTGATATTACTTATCAACAGATTTTGGCAGGTAATGCAGGTGCATATATTTTCCCACTGATCATCCTATTAGTCTTTATGGTGTTGGCGGCTCAGTATGAAAGCTTAAGTTTACCATTGGCGATTATCTTAATTATTCCGATGACCTTATTGTCGGCATTAAGCGGGGTATTACTTTTCGGTGGCGACAACAACATCTTTACCCAAATAGGACTGATTGTTCTGGTGGGGCTGGCGACCAAAAACGCCATCTTGATTGTTGAATTTGCTAAAGATTTACAAGACTCTGGGCTAACACCATTAGAGGCAATTCTTGAAGCGGGTCGTTTACGTCTACGCCCCATTCTAATGACCTCTATCGCGTTTATTATGGGTGTTGTACCTATGGTGTTCTCCAGCGGGCCAGGGGCAGAAATGCGCCAAGCGATTGGTGTGGCGGTATTTGCTGGTATGATTGGGGTAACGATATTTGGTTTGTTACTCACACCACTGTTTTACTATGCCCTTGCTAAGCGCGGTAACCATAAAGTCGAGTTAGCCGAACCGGCCATAGCACACGATTAACTACGTTATTGATTCAATGACAACAAAAAAGAGGTCACCCCTAGGGTGACCTTTTTTTTATGCCTAAACGTGGTTTTGTTTTACTTTACTAGGTAATGCAGAAAATGTATTGATGAGGCTCTAGAGCTACAGTATGTTCTAGGTATTTGATATCACATAGTTAGTATTTAAAAGTAAACGGCACCAGCCTATAAAGTTGGTCACGGATTAGGCTGAAACAATTATAAATTATCTTGTTGTTGAACGTAGTCAACTACGCTTGTTATTGACATATTTTGTTGTGATGAAGAATGATTTAAGCGTTTGGCAAACCAAAAACGTGGCTTCCAATAGATATTATTCAAACTTGAAATTTTGACCCCTTTTTTAGTCGAGGCATGTAAAAAACGATCACTGCCCATGTAAATGCCTACATGACGTGTGGTTCGGCCTGTTTTGAAAAATACCAAATCACCGATGATAAGCTGATTACGGGGAACTTCTTTACCCAAAACGCGCTGTGCATTTACAGTACGAGGTAATTTTCCACCGACAATATCGAGATAAGCTAAATACACAAAACCAGAACAATCAATGCCTTTTCGACTTAAACCGCCCAAACGATACGGAGTTCCTTTCCATTGATCGTGAAAACTTAATAAGTTTGACTCACTCCATGTGGGTGACGCAGACTTAAGCATGGGAGGAACCACCACGGGCTTATGGGCGACAACGACTGGCGGATTAGACGCGCACGCAGACAACAGCACCATTAAACAAGCAAATAATAATCCTTTAACCAATTCGACCCACTCCAGATCCGATACATCACAAAAATATAAATACGTTTATACAAGCTAACTATCGCAATACGCTATTAAAATATGCTGTAATTTATTGTAAATTTATTAATACCTAAAGAATTAACGCGTAATAAGCTGCATGCACTGTACGATTGATCGTTTTGCAGCCATTTTGTCAGCTTTAATTTGACAGCGTAGCATAGTGCCCTGCCAATTTGACCAAAAAATGTTCGATAATACCGATGAGGTTAAGTCCTTACGAATAAAACCTTGTTGCTGACCTTGCTCGATTAATCCACAAAACAAGCCCAACCATTGCTCATAAAGTCCGTTAAGTGTTTGATGTAACAAACTCGTTTGCGGACTGACTTCAACCATTAGGTTACCCATTAAGCAGCCCCGCGGCTTATCATCGCTAAACAAAAAGTCGATCAGTTGATGATACCCAGCTAACATCGAGGTGACATTAGCTTTAAAATTGGCATTCGGATCCATTGAAATCGGCGCAATACGTTGCTGAAAATAATATTCCGCCACTTCTGCAGCAAAGGCTTCTTTACTGGCAAAATAATGATAGAACGATCCTTTTGGAATACCCACTTCATCCAAAATCAGTTTAATCCCAACTGCGCTGTAACCATGCAGAGCAAATAGCTTTTCACCGACAGCACAAATCGACTGCTTACTAGTAGTATTTTTGTTCATAGGTTCTCCCATTTTGGCGCTACCATAAACAAAATTAGACCAGTCGCCTATATATTTCTAGTCGATTACGCCTGCAACGGCTGATTTTAATGATAAAACAACATTAAATGACGATTACTGGTTGGAAAGTTAATGAGTATTTTGCTTAATTGACTCATCGAGCAATTGCTGATTTTCAGCGCGTTTCTTGATTATTTCATTATCAATATGCTGATCAACTAACTCTTCACACTGCTTTTGTTGCTCATATTTCATTAACGGATCCGTGGCTTTATCTGTTTGGGCTTGGCATAACATGCTACTGCAACCACCGAAAAAAAGCCCACAAATAGCAGCCAACACCATCGACAAACACACTCGTTTTTGTAATAGAAAGTTCAGCATAGTTAGCGTTATCCCGTGGTTTGAACATAAAAAAACCAGCCCGAAGGCTGGTTAGTAGTATAACCGAATAAATTACCCGGCTACACGGATCTCACTCACGACATCTTTCACGTCGTCGGTGTTTTTGGCAATGGTCACAGCCAAATCACGCTCTGCATCGCTCGACACTGTACCTTCTAAGGTCACGACACCGTTTTCTACGTCAACATTAATATCGGTACCCGATACATCTGTCGAAAAGAGTAAGCGGGTTTTAACTACGGTAGCGACTTTAGAGTCTGTTAACGATTCAGCTAAATCATCACTGTCCTGGTCACCTTCATGCTTCATCACTGTCAGTTCATTATTCACATCGTTAACGCCGTCTAGGCTTTTAACCAACTCTGCAGCCAACGCTTTATCGACACTGCTGTCGACCTTACCAGTTAGCGTGACATTACCGTCTGTTACGTCGGTATTAATATCAAATGAGTTCAGGTTAGTGTTTAACAGTAACGTGGTTTCAGCTTTACCATCAATCCATGCATCTTTTGCGTCATCCTGCCAATCCTGTGCTGCATTTGCACTGAATGCCATTGAACCAAGAACAACGCTCATTAATACTGATAATGTAGTCTTTTTCATAAAGATATCCTCCATTGTTAATCTCAAGGATTATAATGCGCGAACCATGCCAGCTTTTATAAGTTACTGTTAAAAATGATAATAACGCATTTTTCATTTATTTTAATAGACTTTATGGACAACAATATCGGACTTTTTTACCGACACTAGGTAAATTTTTCATCGTCACAATGAATATTAATGGATCTCAATGTATATTCGCAAAATCAACTGGACCTCACATTCAATAAACTCTCTAGCCATTGACGCGATAGCTAATTCAATTGGCAAAAAAACATTATATTTTCAGCCAGGAAAACACTCGCTAGCCACAAATTAACAGCACCTCGAACGCTAAAAAAGCGCATGACAATATTGATTATCATGCGCTTTTTATATTGTTCATATGGCTAGATATGAGCAACGGAGAGGTTCTTCATGGTGTCACAGCTCATTTGTAACCAAGCAATACCTTCGGCAAGTTGGCTAGCAACACGCTGGTTTTTAGTTTTTTTAGCCGCTTGCTTTAAATAAACCAAGACTTGTTGTTCGGTTTCAACCAATACCGCTATCACTTGTGGTAACGGTTGCTGCTGTATAACTTGTTCAGCCTTAGCATAGTGGCGACGTGAGGATTGTTGATGATAAGTTTGGCTATCTATTGGCCTTGCTTGGCTTGAACGCACCACACTAAACAATGGTGTTAAACGATCCAGCATGCATTTTCGAATGTCGGCCATGTGGATAAAAATCCGTTTGATGTTGTAATCGTCGGCCCCTAATGTGGCTTGGACATAAAATTGTTGTCCTTCTTGGCATAAATCAATAGCCTCATGCAATAGCCATACATCGGACTCAGCCTGTTCGTCTCGAGTAAATGATTTCAATGTAAATCCTCCTGCATTTGATAATTTTACTGGCACTTTGTTAGATGGATTGTGTAACATATATGGGTACAGCACACCTTATTAAGCAAAAACTAAACCATGAACACCCCATGTACATGGGCAAAAATTAATTAACCTTCTAATTGTTAAAGTTATTATAATTTGTCCGGGTCTGATTTAATTACCTAATTACACGGAATGATCACTTGTGATTGTCAACATGGCATCACTGGTAAACATTAGACTTAACACCGCAGGGAGTGAATCGGTATGCCACGTCCAACACTTTTTTATCATTTACACCGTCGTCAAGAAGGTGAAGCACGACTCCTTGCCTTGCCGAGTTGTCAGCACTTTAATAAGATTGCTAGTTCAGTTGACCAGCCTTGGTTAGACCAACTACACAGTAATTCGATAGATGTTGCGATCATTGAATTATCACAATTAAGCCAACAAGAATACGCAGAGTTAACTGACAGTGCGTTAATGTCGGATATTGAGTTCATCTTCTTAAGCGAAGGTAAACCGAATCCTAACTTAGATCATTTAATGTCAAAAAGTGCTGGTTACCATTTTCGCCAGCCTTACGATGCCGATGTAATCAACGATACCTTAGAAGACTTTGCCCAAGACTTGCAGTCGCAATCGACTAAGTTAAAACAGCCCCTTTCGAGTGAACTAGACCAATACGGCTTATTGGTTGGTTCATCGCGGTCAATGCACAAGTTGTATCGCACTATTCGTAAAGTTGCCGTCACCGAAAGCAACGTACTTATTGTCGGTGAAAGCGGTGTTGGTAAAGAGCTTGTAGCCAATACGATTCATTTGGCTAGTAACCGAGTCAATCAGCCGTTTATCGCCATCAACTGTGGTGCATTGAGCCCTGAATTGGTCGACAGCGAACTATTTGGCCATGTAAAAGGCGCTTTTACCGGTGCTCATCGTGATCACCGCGGTGTGTTCGAGCAAGCTGAAGGTGGTACTTTATTTCTTGATGAAGTCACCGAAATGCCGTTAGAACATCAAGTCAAATTGCTACGTGTACTCGAAAACAATGAATATCGTTCTGTTGGCTCACAACACCTTAAAAAAGCCAACGTTCGCATTGTTGCTGCGACTAATCGCGATCCTGCTGACGCTATTGATGCAGGCCGTTTTCGTGAAGATTTATACTTTCGTTTAGCGCATTTTCCTATCCGCGTGCCACCATTACGCGATCGTAACGATGACATAACGGGTTTAGCCCAACACTTTTTAGCTTATCGAAATACCGCTGAAAAACTCACTAAAACCTTTTCGGATGATGCTCTTAAACTTATCCAACAACAGAAATGGTCCGGAAATGTCCGCGAATTAAAACACACAATAGAACGTGCATATATTTTGGCAGAAGATATCATTCTACCTAGCCATATCACTGTGACACCTTTAGAACCATCAACAGAACCTTTAGCTGACGATGTGCAAATTCCAGCCGGAATGCGCTTAGATGAGCTTGAAAAAGTAGCTATTTATCAAGCGCTAGATAACTCAATGGGCAATAAAAATGATACAGCCAAACAGCTAGGCATTAGCGTTAAAACCCTTTATAACAAACTCAGTAAATACGAAGACCAAACTGACTCAGACGAGCCATAGCCCTATACCTATCCATTAAATACCCATTCATTAAACGTGTTTGTTCGCTTCTGGAACAAGCACATTTAATGAAGTGGGTTTGACTTTAATACACAGATCTTCCGACTCAAATAACTCACCATCAATCACATACTGGCATGTCGAATCCGTGTTTAAATAGATTGTTTTCGCTTGCTTATGATGAATTCGACTCGCTTGACTGTCTTTACCTTCACGATCGCCAGTTAATCCTGCAAATAATAACTCGGTCATACTTAATAACTGTTGTGGCGATGTCTCGCTCGATTCAATCCAGGTAATATCTAACAAACCATCGCTAATATTGGGTTCACCATTACCTAGCGCTAACACACTGGTAAAAGGTGCTGCATTAGCAATCACCAGACTTGTAGTGTTAATCACCTGAATATCACCACCATCGATCTGTACTCTCATCGATAATGGCTGATTTTCGTCTATAGCCTCCCACAAACCATTAAGGTAGGCTAATTGTCCTAAATTATTTTTTTGTTCACGGTCTGCTTTTTGAATCATCTTCTGCTCAAAACCTAATCCCGCCAGCAATAACATTAAGTTATTATTGCAGGTTGCCGTATCAATACGTTGATGATGACCTTGAATTAAAATATCGAGCGCTTGTGCAACAGGTACAAATTTACTGGTTATGCCAAACAAGGTATGACTCAATGCATTGGTGGTTCCCATTGGAATAATACCTAAGTAAATATCAGTATCGACAATCACTGATGCCACTTCATTTACCGTACCATCACCGCCACAGGCCACTATAATATCTGCGCCTTTTTGCTTGGCTTGTTCGGCTAATTGCACCGCAGACTTATCTTTAGTGGTATACAAGACTTCAAGCTGAAAGTAGTCCGACAACGTTTGGATTATGTGGTCAGCTTCATCATGCCATTTACCACCACCCGATACTGGATTAACAATTAACCAAGCACGTTTGTGAATATTAATTTTTTGCTGACTATGCATTTTTTCTATAGCGGCCAATTGCCATTTATTTAATCGTGCCGTTTGGCGAATACTATTGATGGATTTAAGCACATCATTAACATCCCGATTTTTCTCACGACACACTAAATAAGCCGCTAACACCAACACCGAACGCCCTCTTCCTAACGCACAATGCACCACTACATTTTTACCGCTACTGACTTGGCTGTGTAACCAATTAATGGCTTGATTTAACTGCGCGACGGTCGGCACGCTGTGATCTAAAATAGGAATATTTAAATAGGCAATATTTTCATCCATCAAGGTCCACTCAAGTGCATCAAATTCAGCAGTAACATCCAAAATTGCGTCAATGTTTTCATGCTTAAGTTGATCAATATCGCTGGGAAACAATCGGCATGCTAAATACAACTGCTTATCTATTTTTTGGATTGCGGGTACTTTGTCGTGTTTTCTCGCCCAAGCGTTATACAGCTGGGAACCCATTAAAAATGGAATAAAACTCCAACTGATATACCAAGGAATACTGCCATCTTGGCTTTTTCGGAAAATGCCTGCGCTATTAAACCAATAAGCTGAACTCACCAGCCCCAAGGATAATGCAATCCAAGCAAAAATAACCTTAAGTAATATATAAGGAAGCGCCACAAAAAAGCACAAAGCCAATAACGCGCCAACAGTATAGTAATATTTAATATGAATACGGGTTAGCATGGTGGTCCTCCTGTTGAAAAAAAGCAGCACATGCGTGCTGCTTAGGTTAATACATATCCTAATAACTATCTGGTTACTCCGCAGCAATCAGTCAAACTTTTCACTTCGAATTGCATTGATTTATATAGGCATTACCCTAACGATATTAATGCATTTTCAATAGAGAACTTAACGACTTTCAACGAATAAAATAGTTAATTTGATTGGTATAATGCTTAACAGTCAGGATCTTCTGCTTTCATACCTTCTTTAACATCTTCACATGCATCTTCAACTGCATTACCAGCATCTTGGATCATTTCATCCACTTTCTCGCCTGCATTTTCAGCTTTGTTATCTGAACATGCTGATAAACCAGCCGTTAAAAACACCATTAAACTTGCCATTGTTAGTAATTTTAATAATTTCATATTCATCTCCAGGATGATGGTTGTAATCGAATAAACTTGTTTAAGTAGCCTCAACTCTGATTAAGAGATGAGGTAAATACTATGCTCGGGGAGCTTTTCCTCGAATTGCATTGGCTACTAACGAAATCACTAGCAACACAATAAAAATAAAGAAAATAATTTTCGCGATGCCTGCTGCTGCACCTGCAATACCGGTAAAACCAAATAGACCCGCTATAACGGCTATAACTAAAAACATTAATGTCCAGCCCAACATAAAAACCTCCTTGGTGTACGGTTTACATTGTGATGTGTATTGAATTTACGCTGAAGATTTATACAAATATCTTATCTCTATCGTAAAAACGAACGATTCACACCACGACTATGTATTAGTTAAAGCCAACATCGTGCCAACTTTAACAAAACGTTATAAGACCATGATTTTTAGATATTTTAAATTTAAGGTAAGAAAATCAGTAATGAGGAAGCCATAGACGAGCAGGCAATTTTTACCGATGATACGGTAAGAGTTTCAGGCTACCACACCACCGTAGCGAAATATCGATAAGTAAACAAAAATGCATCTAGTGGCTGTAATGGTTTACCCTTTATGAGGCAACTTAAGTGAAATTAAAGCTGCCAGTGCTACAAAGCCACTGGATATCCACAAGCAGGCTTCTAATCCATAGGCTTGATACACCCAACCAGACAGTACAGTTCCAATAAGCCGCCCCATGGCATTAGCCATATAGTAAAAGCCCACATCCAGCGACACGCCATCACTGCCGGCATAGCTAACAATTAGGTAGCTATGCAGTGATGAGTTAATCGCAAATACCACACCAAACACTAATAAGCCGATAACGACACTTTCCAGCACATAAAAATCTGCATGTAGCGCCACTGCAATCGCGGCGGGAATGAGCAATAAGTAAGTTGCCCATGCAAATGCAGCTCGGCCGCTCGGTACTTTGCCCTGTCGTTTACCGGTGAAATAAGGTGCAACAGATTGCACCACACCATAACCAATCACCCAGCTAGCCATAAAGCTGCCGACCCACCAATGATCCCAGCCAAAGGTTGTGGCTAAAAATACCGGTAATGCCACCACAAACCATACATCTCTGGCGCCAAACAAAAACATTCGCGCCGCCGACAATAAGTTAATAGCCCGGCTTTTAGAAAAAATATCTTTGAATTTTGGTTTATTTTTCGCTTTGCCTAAGTCATCTTTTAAGGTCACTAAACTACATAACCATACAATGCCTAATAGTGAAGCCATTAAGATAATGGCGCCTCTAAATCCTAAGCTTGTGAGCAATACGCCACCTAAAAAGAAACCAATCCCTTTTAAGGCATTTTTAGAGCCCGTTAACAACGCCACCCATTGGTAAAGCTTACCCTCGGCATCTGCCGGCACCAGCGTTTTAATGGCACTTTTGGCACTCATTTTATTTAAATCTTTGGCAATTCCCGACAAGGCTTGCGCTGCCATAACATAAACGACAGTCAACATGTCTGCGGGTACGGTAAGCATAGTTAACGCCACTATTTGCAGACCTAAGCCAATATTCATAGTGTTATTTAGGCCAAGCTTTGCGCCTAACCAACCACCAACAAGATTAGTGACGACACCAAAAATCTCATAAAACAAAAACAACATCGCAATATTTAACGGGCTGTAACCCAATTGATGGAAATACAACACCACCAGCATACGCAAAGCACCATCGGTTAAGGTAAATGCCCAGTAATTACCGGTGATCAGTAAGTACTGTTTTATCGATGGTGATAAGGAACGCAATGAATCCAACCCCATAAGCATTATTCCTTATCTGCTAAGCCGACTTTGCGGGCAAGCTCAGCGGTACGATTAGCGTATCCCCACTCGTTGTCATACCACACATACAGTTTCACTTGGGTGTCATTCACCACCATGGTTGATAAGGCATCAATAATGCTTGAACGCGGGTCGGTTTTATAATCTACCGACACTAATGGTCGTTCTTCATAACCCATAATGCCCTGCAGTTCAGTATCAGCAGCTTGCTTCAATAGTTGGTTTACTTCTTCAACCGTTGTTCCACGAGCCACTTCAAATACGCAATCGGTCAGTGACGCATTGGCTAACGGCACCCGTATCGCATGGCCGTTTAACTTGCCTTTTAGCTCTGGGAAAATATGGGTAATCGCGGTAGCCGAACCAGTGGTGGTTGGTATTAAACTAATGCCACACGCACGGGCGCGACGTAAGTCTTTGTGGGGAGCATCTAGAATAGTTTGAGTATTGGTAATATCGTGGATCGTGGTCATTGAGCCATGCTTAATACCTATCTTTTCATGAATCACTTTTACCACTGGCGCCAAACAGTTGGTGGTACACGACGCTGCGGTCACGATTGGATGAATGGCTTTGTCGTATAAATCATCGTTTACGCCCATCACAATATTGAGTACACCGTCTTCTTTTACTGGCGCAGTTACCACAACCCGTTTTACACCTTGATCTAAATAAGCTTGTAGCAAGGCTTTAGTTTTTATCTTGCCAGAGGCTTCAATCACCACATCACATTTTGACCAATCGGTGTCTTGGGTGGCCATGTTACGGCTGCAAGGAATAGCTTTACCCTTAATCACAATGGCATCACCATCATGTGTCGCCTCATGGTGCCAACGACCATGGACTGAATCAAAAGTCATTAAATGTGCCAGCGTGGCTGCATCACCAGCAGGATCGTTAATATGCACAATTTCTACATCGTCCCAATCATACGCCGCGCGCATTGATAAACGTCCCATACGGCCAAAACCGTTAATGCCTATTTTTATCGTCATAATATTGTCCTAAGCTTACTCTCATTTTTAAGTCGTAATATCAAAGGCTAGTCACTAAATACTAACCATTAAATGCATCAAAATATTCACGTTGAACTGGATGAGCCAACGCCTTGGGTCGTAGAGCTTGCACTGCATTAATGACTTTATTTTTAGGCCAGCCTAAGCTTGCTAATATCAGACCAATCACCAACCCCGTGCGGCCCGAACCACCTTTGCAATGCACTGCTATAGTGCCTTGGTCATTTAACAATTTAATAATCTGGGTTTTATGAGCTAACCACTGAATTTCAAACTCTTGTCCTGGCGCTGCATCGTCAGCAATGGGCAGTTGAGCCCAGATAATGTTCTGTATGGTACATTCTGTGGGTAAATCCTCCGCTTCATTGCGCACTATTTCATCATCGAACATCAAAGTGATTAGCATTTTTGTACCAGCCGCCTTCAATGTGGCAATTGATGCCTCGACGGCTTCATCTTTAGTGCCTGGACACGGAGTAAAAATTAGCTTAGCACCATTTTCTAACGTTAAAACATCATAAGGATGAGGTTGCATGGTTAACTCCGAAAAGTAACTTTAAAAAATTTTCAATAAATTGATTAATAAAACTGAACTCGTAAAACGACTAAATCAGTGGTTAAACCAATGTTGAGTTCGATTAATAATGGCCACTAGCGACAACATCACTGGCACTTCAACTAATACCCCAACCACTGTAGCCAACGCGGCTCCTGAATGCAGCCCGAAAAGTGATATCGCCACGGCCACAGCCAGTTCGAAAAAGTTAGAGGTACCAATCAAACAGGCTGGAGCAGCAATGTTATGTTTTAATTTAAGCCATTTAGCTGCTATATACGCAATAATAAAAATGCCATAAGTTTGAATAATCAAAGGCACAGCTATTAAGCCAATGGTTTTAGGATCTGACACAATGACCTTGGCCTGAAAACCAAACAGCAACACCACTGTGGCAAGTAAACCGATAATCGACCATGGTTTTAAGGTGGCCAAAAATGAGTTAACTGCGGCTAATCCATGGCGGCGATTAAGCAAGTAACGTGTTGTCACACCAGCAATCAGAGGCAATAGCACATACAACACCACAGAGATCAGCAAGGTTTCCCAAGGCACCTGAATATCGCTCACGCCAAGTAATAATGCAGTGATTGGTGCAAAGGCAAAAATCATAATTACATCATTAACCGACACTTGTACCAAGGTGTAATTCGCATCTCCTTTGGTTAGTTGTGACCACACAAACACCATCGCAGTACATGGCGCAACACCTAATAAAATCATCCCTGCGATATATTCTTGGGCAGATGCAGGGTCAACCATGTCAGCAAACAACACTTTAAAAAACAACCATCCTAATGCCGCCATGGTAAAGGGTTTAATTAACCAATTAATAACCACGGTCAGTAATAGTCCCTTGGGATTTCGACCAACATCTTTTATGGAAGAAAAATCAATTTGCACCATCATTGGGTAAATCATCACCCAAATAAACACCGCTACCACCAAGTTAACGTGGGCGATTTCAAGGTTAGCTATAACTTGAAAGATATCGGGCTGCCATAAACCTAACAACACCCCAGCCAACATACTTAAGCCAACCCATACCGATAAAAACCGTTCAAACATTCCCATAGCAAGACTCCAAACAATGAGGGTACAACACAAAAATATTAATCATGTTTTTTACAACACAGCATTAACGACAAAAACTCACCTTGTTCGGTCTATTTTGCATAATGTCTAACCGCTCTAATGGCGACATAATCAACCCAAGATTGTTTTCAGTGGTTTCTGCTATTACTGATTTGGCCCATAGAGGTAAGTTAGGATTGATACGATAAAACACCCATTGGCCGTGTTTTCTGTCGCTAATAATTGCCGCCTTTTTTAACAAGGCTAAATTGCGCGACACTTTAGGTTGGCTCTCTTCATTCAACGCTTCCATCAGCTCGCACACACACAGTTCACCGTGGTAATGGGCTAACATGATGCTTTTTAAGCGAATGTCATCGGTAAGGCATTTATAAAATGTAACAGGATCGAAATCGGTTAATCGTTCTGGGACAGATTGATTGTGATCTTCGATTTTTGTCTCGATGGCAATCTCATTAGAGGCCTTGGAAGTGACTTTATTTTCCACCAGCAAAAACATCGACAAACGATTGTTAAGCTCGGTCATGGTGCTTGAAAATGGATGATTGCCTTTACGGGTTTTAGGATCGGGGAAATCCCACGCCAATTGTTTACCAGCACCAGGGTAACTTCGACATTCAGTATTAGCTTTTTCACAAAGGGTAATCACATAATCAAACTGTCTACCGTTAAACGTTTGCACGCTTTTAGACACTAAACCTCGGGTATCAGCACCAAAACGCGCTATAGCATCAATGGCTCGGCTATCGACTTCTTCAGGGTGAGTTCCTGCGCTAAACGCATCAAATTGATCTGCGGCTTTATTTCTTAACAAGGCTTCTGCCATTTGAGATCGCGCAGAGTTACCCGTACATAAGAACAACACACTTTTCTTTTTCATTGATGGCACACCTAGCAAGAATATGCCAACAACTATATATATGATTATTTACATATACAAGCAAAGAAAGGAAAAAACCTGTTTATATTATTAAATATAAACAGGAACGATTTAAGCGACTTTAGTGCTTATCTAGCCAATCCAACGCTAATGGCCACAAGGCTTGAGATTTACTGCTAAAAAACTTCATATGACCGATTTCTGATAACCCATGTTCACTTGGCGTTAGGGTTAAGGTTTGACCATTAAGTTTAGGAAACACCGACATCATGTCTGCTACGTTGGCATTATTGGCAATATCATCATCCACCGCATTCACCCACAATGACGGTAAAGTCAGTTCGTTATAACAATGTTGATGCACCGTTTTACCAAAAGCCGTTTTGACATAACCTTGGCCGTTACACCATTGCTGCCATTGTTTGGCTACGCTCTTTGGCAGTGGCTCTCCCATACCCAGCCACTGAGACTTAGTATGACCAAACATCGCATTACTTAACGGAATAAAAAAGTTCATAAAAAAATGCGCTTGAACTAAATAGGCCAACTTCATATTTGTTAGCTGACCAGAAGAACATGCAAAATTGAACATTGAACTAATGTCCATTGCATTATGCATTAATCCTATTAGTTGGCCACCAGCACTGTGGCCCATCAAATGGTATTTAGTTTGCGGAAATATCTGTTGTAAACATTCCAGCACCGCTGGCATGTCTTTTTCGCCCCAACACTGCAACGATGCAGCATTTTGAGCAATTGGCCCGGTTGATGAGCCACCAATACCTCGGTTATCAAACGTAATAACGCCATAATCATTATTAGCAAGGTAGTTAGCAAAACTAGCGTAAAACAGTCTTTTAATCCCTGTAGCAGGCGCCATCATCACCGCACCTTTCACTGTGCTAGTGGGCTGATAAACGGAGGCAGCAAGTGATTCACCGTCGCTGCATGTTATTGTTATTTGCTTTACATTTTGCAGACTCATCGTGTTGTCATCACACCTATTTGGGGTTAATCAATATTACCTATATGCCAAAGTAACAGATATTGTCATACAGGCAATAAAACCGTCTATTCATGTCAAACTGAAATATTAAACGGAAATGCTATGTTTGATTTAAGACCATAAAACATAGCAACAAGTGTGTTGTCGTCAATCCACAAATAGTCATTAAATTAATTCTTTTCTATATGGAATACTACTTTGTGCCCCATGGCGGGTGACGGCAATAGATGATGCTTTATTGGCAAATTCGACAGCGTCTTTTATGCTTTTGCCTTCATCTAATGCCACCATTAATGCGCCATTAAAAGTGTCTCCAGCGGCTACAGTATCAACTGCGCAAACAGTGGGAGCTGGAATAATTTGCCCTTGGCCTTGTTCGCTTAGGTAAGCCCCTTTGCTGCCAAGCGTAATGATGACGATATTGATACCTTGCTGATGAAGATACTCTGCTGCTTTTGATGCGCTTTGTTGATCGATAACCTCAATTCCGCTTAATGCCAAAGCTTCTGTTTCGTTAGGGGTGATAATATCGATTAAGCTCAATACATCATGACTAAGTTTCGCTGCGGGGGCGGGGTTTAGAATGGTTGTGCAATGATATTGTTTGGCCAGTGTTAATGCCTGCTGCACACTATCAATAGGCGTTTCTAGTTGAATCAACATGTAATCAGCTTGAGCAAATAATGCTTGTTGTTGCTGAATATGTTGAGCAGACAAATAGGCATTAGCGCCAGGAACCACCCCAATACTGTTTTCGCCATGTTGGTTAACAAAAATCACCGCAGTGCCAGTGCTTTGATTGGCAATCTCATAACAGCCGCTTAAATCGATACCATCAGCGGCCCAAGTTTTTCGCATTGTTGCTGCATTGCTATCGTCACCAAGAGCACTGATAAAATAGATATTTTGGTCAGCATTACGTAATCGTGCCGCTGCAACCGCTTGGTTTGCGCCTTTTCCGCCCAATTCTAGTCGATATTGCTGACTGATTAAGGTTTGCCCTGCTTGGGGTAATTCATCAAATGTTAAAACATGGTCGGCATTGGCACTACCAACAACTAATAAAGTACTCATGGATATCCTTAGTTGCCATGCAAGAACTGCATGGCATGAGTTAACCAGGGCTGCTGATCATTCAAGGTTGTTTTTGCAGCGAATTGTTGGCCCATAATTAAAATTATGAGTTACAAGGCTGAGGCTTTATGGTGTCGTTATTCTACAAAAAAAGCTGACAACACAGTAAAAACGATCAACAAATGCTGCCCGAAGGGTTCAGCAAAAGCGGTTTACTCTTTGTTGAGCGATTCTTTGATTAGCGAGTGGTGCTTAGATGACTAGGCAGCAATCCACTCGCCTCGATTAAAACGCTTTTATCTCAAACAAAATTTAACCGGCAAAGATCTACAGACCCGAGTAATCGTTTAAACGCTCAACGATGAAATCAACAAAACCAGAGCGATCAATATTAAACAATACTTTGGCATTGTGCGGTTTTCCGGTTAATTGATAACGATCAACCACAGTCATACCTTGGGTATGCTCACCTTTGGTTTCGATACCTACCCAGCAATCGATGGCAGTAAATAGCGACGGATTGAGCAGCCACGCAATAGTACAAGGATCATGTAATGGCGCCCCAGTGAAACCCCATTTGGGATCGCGATGGTAAATCATGAAAAAGTCGAGTAGCTCGGCAACGCATTTAGCTATCGGGTTGTTAATCGCTCTAATTCGCTCAATATCCTCATCCATAATTTGTGCTTCATGAGTAACATCTAGGCCACACATGACAATGGGAATACCTGATTTAAACACCATATCAGCAGCTTCTGGATCGACAAAAATATTAAACTCCGCAGCAGGAGTCCAATTGCCAACGCCAGCTGCACCACCCATTAAGACAATACTGTCTATGTTACTATGAAGCTCAGGATGTGCAGCAAGAAACAGTGCAATATTCGTTAATGGGCCAGTAGGAACCAGTGTGACAGCTTGCTGGCTGTTTCTAACTTTATCGGCCATTAATTCAATGGCACTTTGTGCCACTGGAGCGAATGCAGGATCTGGCAGTTTTGGACCATCAAGGCCACTTTCGCCATGTACGTTGTCTGCAATGATCAATTCTCGCGCTAAAGGCTTAGGTGCACCACCCGCAACAGGAATATCATGACGACCGAGTAATGTTAATACCCGCAGTGCATTATTGAGGGTTTTTTCCGGAGTTTGATTGCCTGCACTGGTTGTTACGGCTAGCACATCGAGCTTAGCAGAACTGAGTGCTAAAATAAGTGAAATAGCATCATCATGACCGGGATCGCAATCGAGAATAACGGGACGTTTCATAGGTAATTGCCTTATTCGAATGTACAGTTAATGTATCACTTGCTTGTCAGAGCATTCATGCTTAAACGATAAAAATGTGATCTAAAATCAAGATTAAGTAAACAACTCATCGCTATTGGATGCAGTTAATATAAACTCACTTAAGGCAATTGAAGTCTGATACGTGTTTCAAATGTTATAAAAAATAATTATGTAAACAAAACACATATTATCAGTGACATAACATTTACAGTGCGACTTAATTGCAGCTTTTTCCAATAGCGCTTATCGGACTCATATATAATGGGTGTTTTCTGTTTGAAAGCGTGGAGAAGAGTATGGATTGTCGTTTAGGTTGTGGTGCTTGTTGTATCGCACCTTCTATTACGAGCGCCATTCCAGGTATGCCAAATGGTAAACCTGCTGGAGTACGCTGTATTCAGCTAGATAATGATAATTTGTGTATGATATTTGGTCATTCTGATCGTCCCGATGTTTGCGCTGATTTTAGTGCAAGCATTGATGTATGTGGCACAACAAATCAGCAAGCTTTATGGTTGATCACTGATTTAGAATCTTCAACGTGCTAACGTGCTAACTTAATTTACCTTGGATCTTTTAGCTCATGCAACTAACCCGATATACAGATTTTGGTATCCGCATTTTAATGTATCTTGCGGTGCAACCCGAACGAGAAAGCTTGTTTCGAATTGCAGAAGTGACCAGTGTATTTGATCTTTCTTCAAATCATGTGGCCAAAATTATCCACCAATTAGGGAAGCTGGGGTATTTACACACAGTTAGAGGTAAAAGCGGTGGTTTTAGATTAGCAAAAGCGGCTGATGATGTACTGCTTGGACAACTAGTTCGCGATTTAGAACACTCATTAGCGCCAATCGATTGTGAGTCGCCTTATTGCCGTTTTACGACAGTCTGTCGATTAAAAGGTATTTTAGGTCAAGCGGTTGCGGCTTACTTGGCAGTACTAGACCAATATACTCTAACTGATATTGTCGCTAATAGAACCGATATATTGTCTACTTTACCGGATTTGTCTATTTCAGTGTTGCAGTTGGATTAGGCTGACCAGCGGTTGCGATACCAACTTCATCGAATAATTGAGATGTAGGCACTAATATGATGCCATTTTCTTTTAATCGAGCTAAGTTAGCATTTAAAAATCGAATGGTTTCAGGATAAGGATGAGCAATAGCAACAAGACTGCCTTGCTGTTTCGATCGCGTTATTATCTGTTGAAATTGTTTCTCTAATGCCTCTTCATTAATATCGTTGTCTAGAAACACCTGCCTTCTGAGTAATGGCACGCCTAGTTTTATCGCTTGGTTGCTGGCTCGGGTGTATTTAGTGGTAACACTGTCGACAAAAAACAATTGTTGTTGCTTTAAACTCTGCATTACCCATAACATCGGTTCATCCATCTGAGTCAATAAGCTACCCATGTGATTGTTTGCCCCTTTAGCAAACGGAATGCTAGAAAATGCACTTTGTAATTGCTGTTTAATTTGTGCCTCACTCATATCATTAGTTAATCCGCCAGGTCCTAACGCTTTACCATTTAAGGCTTGCATTGGTAGGTGCAACATAATTTCATGGCCTTTTTTGTGACCATCTGTGGCCAGTTTCTGACCCAAGGGAGTATGAGGAAGCACCGATAAAGTAATATTCTGTGGTAATGACAATGCCGCTTCGTCAGTTAGGCGATAACCAATATCGTCAATGATGATGGCAAGTTTAGCGGCGGTAGCAGGCATGATGCTACTGAGTAAGAATAGGATTAATAATAGCTTTAGCACAAATTTAACTTATTTTGGTTAAGTGAGTAATTGTTATTTTTTTGATCTCTGCATAATTATAAGCACAGTTATAGCCAGTGATATAGTGCTAATTGGCAGTCTTACTTATTAACTGGCGCGGTAAGGGACTAAAAAGTGACAAATAATGAGCGAATTAACTGTTGGGTTCTCATGTTTAACGGCAATAATATGCGGGATCAACCGCTTTACCCTTATTACGAATTTCAAAATATAAACCAGGCTCACGTTGCCCGCCTGAACGACCAACAAGTGCAATAGACTCACCGCTTTTTACCATATCACCAGGTTGCTTTAATAGCGTTTGGGCGTGACCGTAGAGGCTCATATAGCCTTTGCCGTGGTCAATCACTAATACCATACCAAAACCACGTAACCAGTCTGCATAAATCACTTTCCCTGATGCCACAGCATTGATATTTTGTCCTTCTGGTGCAGCAAGTACCGCACCTTTCCAAACAATTTGTCCAGAGCGGCTACTACCAAAGCGTTTACTTATTCTGCCGTTAGTTGGCCATTTCAATTTGCCTTTCTGGCTTGCTATTCCGTCCATTGTTGGGTTGGCCTTTGCGGCCAGCATGGCTTGCTGCACAATACGTTTTAAACTCGCCTCTTCTATTTGCAGTTGTTCTAATTCCGCACCTTTACTGGATAAGGTTCGTTGTAATTGAGTCAATGTTTGTTGGCGTTGACCTTGCTCTTTAGTTAATTGCAGTGCTTGTTGTTTTTGGTCTATGACTAACGCATTGAGTTTTTGTTGAGCCGTGACTTGCTGTTGCTTAACGGTATCTAAATCGATACTGGTTTGCTTGAGCTGCTTAATGGCCTTAATTCGGGCATTATTCAAAAATTGATAATAAGCTAGCATACGTTCAACGGCGGCAGGTTTTTGCTGGTTAAGCATCATTTTGGTGTAATCATGATTACCGGCTAAATAAGCACTCGACAACTGATTTGATAAAGTTTCTTGTTGGCTAGTTTTGAGGCTGGCGAGTTCGATTTGTTGCTTGTCGAGTTCGCGAAGTTTGGTATTAACGGTCGCGAGAGATGTTTGTGATTGATTCACTTTTTGAGCTGCTTTGGCAATCGCTTGCTCATCACTTTTAAGTAACGCAATCAGCTTCTCTCGTTGCTTAGCAGTGTCTTTCAGTGAATTTTGCTGCTGGTTTATCTGCACTTGAATAGACTTCAAAGCCGATTGGCGTGAAGACAAATCAGCGCTATTCGCTGTAAGTGAAAAGATTAGAAAGCCAGCTATAATGCTGGCTTTTACAAATAAACGATTTATCACGAGTTAATGTTTACTCTTTAAGGTCAATGATACAGCGTCCAGTCATTTCTTTCGGGATACTTTGGCCCATTAAGGTTAACATAGTTGGCGCGATATCACTCAAACGTCCACCATCTTTTATAGTGGCGTCACGACCGACATAAATAAAGGGCACTAAGTTACTGGTATGAGCTGTAAATGGTTGTCCGTTAGAAGGATCTTTCATTTTCTCTGCATTACCATGATCGGCTGTAATCAAGCATTCACCATCAACTTTCGCTAACGCTTCGACGACCCGGCCAATACATGCATCAACCGCTTCACAGGCTTTAACTGCGGCATCAAAGTTCCCACTATGGCCTACCATATCACCATTTGGATAGTTGCAAATGATCACATCATATTTTGTAGACTCTATTGCGGCGACCAATTTATCGGTTAATTCTGCTGAGCTCATTTCAGGTTGCAGATCATATGTAGCGACCTTAGGCGACTGAATTAAAATACGATCTTCACCTTCAAATGGCTCTTCTTTGCCGCCATTGAAAAAGAAGGTCACATGGGCATATTTTTCTGTTTCTGAAATGCGCAGCTGAGTCTTATGCAGGTTTTGCAGGGTTTCACCTAAGGTATTGACTAAATCACTCGATGGATAGGCTACCGGAGCGTTAATGTCTGCAGCATAGTCTGTTAGCATCACAAAGTTGATTTTTGGTGTTTTATTACGTACAAAACCGTCAAAATCAGGATTAACAAAACTACGAGTAAGTTGACGAGCACGATCAGCGCGGAAATTCATAAAAATCAGCGAATCGTTATCGTTTAATACCGCAGCGTCACCTTGAGCATCAACAATTGCAGAAGCTTTAACAAACTCATCATTTTCATCGCGAGCATAAGCGGCGTCCAATGCTTCTGGCGCCGATGTGTAAGTGTATTGACTTTTGCCTTCGGTAATTAATTCGTAGGCTTGCGATACGCGATCCCAACGATTGTCACGGTCCATCGCAAAGTAGCGGCCAATCATAGATGCAATACGGCCATGACCTAATGAGGCAAATAGCTTATCAAAATGTTCTAAGCTTTTTTTAGCACTACGAGGAGGTGTATCTCGGCCATCTAGAAAAGCGTGTAAATACACTTTGGTTGCACCACGCTCAACGGCCATACGGCACATAGCTTCGATGTGATCTTCATGACTATGTACACCACCAGGGGACAATAACCCCATAATGTGAACAGCACCCTTTGCTGCGATAGCTTTATCTACTGCATCACAAAGCACAGGATTTTTTTCAAACTCATGGTCAGCAATTGCTTTACTGATACGAGTAAGCTCTTGATACACAATTCGGCCAGAGCCAATATTGATATGACCTACTTCAGAGTTACCCATTTGACCATCGGGTAATCCGACGTCCATGCCAGAACCAGAAATAAGACTATGAGGATATTGTGCATTAAGCTTATCTAAAACAGGAGTATTGGCACTAAAAACCGCGTTATATTGCGTATCTTCACTGTAACCCCAGCCATCAAGAATAAGTAATGCGAGTGGACGTTTCTTTGTCATTTTGCAAATACCTTTTTAAGTTAAAAATAGAAGTGTTAGAAAATTTCAATTGAATTAATATTACTACTTATCGATAGTGTGCAAAAGGCATATAGGTTTGAAGATATAACTAAAGCAACGGATAACAATAGGTCAGTTGCAAATAACTCGACTTAAACCGTTTATTTTAGGTGTTTCTTTAATGAAAACTGCCGAGCAAACCGATATACTCGGGGCCATCTCATCTTAGTCATCGTCAGAGAAATCAATAATTATGCAAGAATATATGGAATTTTTTAAAGCAAACCCAATGTTAAGCTTAGCGTGGGTCGGCTTGTTTGTAGCACTTGTTGTTAGTGTCATAAAATCTAGCACATCAAAAGTGAAAAACGTCAGTCATCAAGAGTTAACACTCATGGTAAATAAGCAAGATGCCAAAGTTGTTGATGTGCGTAGTAAAGAAGAATTTAAAAAAGGCCATATTGTTGATGCGCTCAATGTGACCCTAACAGAAATCAAAAATAATCAAGTCACTAGCCTTGAAAAGTTCAAAACTAGCCCCATTATATTAGTATGTAACTCAGGTATGACATCGTCACAAGCAGCTCAACTTCTTACTAAACAAGGGTTTGAAAACATGTTTAACCTTAAAGGCGGCATGGCTGAATGGCAGAGTGCAAATTTACCCGTAGTTAAAAGCAAACGTTAATATTATGACTTAATGGTATGCGGTGTTAATGAATGTAGATATCCGTTAACACGGCTTATTATCAAGATTTTGTTCGTTATCATTTATCGAGCTGGATCAACTTTACGGGATTGCACTAATGTTAGATTAACTCTTTTCATTAGGCGTAACAGCCCAACACAATTAGCTTCACAGAAAAGCTAAATAACATTGATAGGTAGGAAATTATGGCTGAAGTAGCAAACAACGAAGCACAAGCACCACAGTTCAACATTCAGCGTATTTATACAAAGGATTTGTCTTTTGAAACACCAAACAGCCCTGCTGTTTTCCAGAAAGAATGGAACCCAGAAGTAAAATTAGATTTAGATACTCGCAGCAACAAGCTGTCTGACGACACATATGAAGTCATCTTATCGTTAACGGTTACGGCTAAAAATGGCGAAGATACCGCTTTTTTATGTGAAGTTCAGCAAGCGGGTATTTTCTCAATTGTTGGTTTAACTGAACAACAACTTGCACATTCTTTAGGCGCATATTGCCCTAACGTATTGTTCCCATACGCACGTGAATTAGTGGGTAACTTAGTTGGTCGTGGTACTTTCCCACAACTAAACCTTGCTCCAGTTAACTTTGATGCTCTATTTGCTCAGTACGTTCAACAGCGTCAAACTGCAGCAACTGAAGAAGCTACTGCGTAATTTATGAATAACGCTGCCGAAATTACGGTATTAGGGGCGGGGTCTTATGGCACCGCCCTTGCTATTTCTTTAGCCAGTAACGGCCATAAAACGTTGCTTTGGGGTCACGATCCTAAAAGCATGAAAGTTTTAGCAGATAGTCGCTGTAACGAGCGTTTTTTACCCGGCATTCAGTTTCCTGATTGTTTAGCAATCGAACCGGATTTAGGTAAAGCGCTCGCAGCAAGCCAAAATATCCTAGTGGTCGTGCCAAGCCATGTATTTGGTGATGTACTCAAACAAGCTAAGCCATTATTACGCAAAGATGCCCGGATTGTGTGGGCGACCAAAGGGTTAGAGCCTGAAACAGGTCGTTTATTACAAGATGTTGCACGCGAGCAACTTGGAGAACAATATCCGTTAGCGGTATTGTCTGGCCCTACGTTTGCTAAAGAGTTAGCTGCCGGTTTGCCTACCGCCATTTCTATTGCAGGGACTTGCCCGCAGTTTACCAATGATTTGGTTGAGTTACTCCACAGCCCAAAACGATTGCGCGTTTATGCTAATGACGATTTTACCGGCCTTCAACTCGGTGGCGCGGTTAAAAACGTGATTGCGATTGGTGCCGGTATGTCCGACGGCATTGGCTTTGGTGCTAATGCACGTACAGCATTAATTACCCGAGGTCTAGTCGAACTTAGCCGTTTAGGTGTCGCCCTCGGCGCCGATGCCTCAACCTTTATCGGTATGGCTGGTTTAGGTGATTTGGTATTAACTTGTACCGATAATCAATCGCGTAATCGTCGTTTTGGCCTGGCATTGGGCCAAGGTAAAGATGTCATAACCGCGCAAGAAGAAATTGGTCAAGTAGTCGAAGGTTACCGCAACACTAAAGAAGTGTTTACCCTAGCTAAACGCCTCGGAGTAGAAATGCCGATTACAGAGCAAATCTATCAAGTGTTGTATCAAGGCAAAGCACCCGTTGAAGCAGCAAAAGAGTTACTCAGCCGAGACAAAAAGTCTGAAACACTCAAGAAATAGTGCAACAGATCGGTTAACTTAACCGTGAGTAGATACCAAAAAGGATGCTAAAATAGCATCCTTTTTTGCATTTAATGTTTATCCATTAAACACAAAACAACCAATTTCAACGTGTGGAGTAAAACGTGGAACATCATGACGTAATCATTATTGGCGCCGGTGCGGCAGGATTAATGTGTGCTGCTACAGCGGGCTACCGAGGTCGTGATGTGTTGGTATTAGATAACGCCAAACAAGCGGGTAAGAAAATTCTTATCAGTGGTGGTGGTCGTTGTAACTTCACCAACCAAAAAGTCGAACCTCATCAGTTTATTTGCGGTAATCCACACTTTGTAAAATCGGCATTGGCGCGCTATCGCTCAAGCGATTTTATTGAGCTGGTTGAACGTCATGGCATTGAATACCATGAGCGCGAACATGGACAGTTGTTTTGTAATGACACTGCCAAAGAAATCGTTACCATGTTAATGACCGAATGCGAATGGGCCGGTGTTAAGGTAAAGCTGCGTACTGAAATGCTCTCTGTTAGCAAGACCGAAGCAGGCTTTAATTTAAGCACGTCAAATGGCGACTTTAGTTGTGAATCATTAGTGATTGCTACTGGCGGTTTATCCATGCCGAAATTAGGTGCTACGCCTTATGGTTACAAGCTTGCCGAACAATTCGGCTTAAAAGTATTACCTACCAGCGCTGGCTTAGTGCCTTTTACTTGGCATAGCGATCAAAAAATCCGGTTTGAGCCATTATCAGGCATTGCAGTGCCAACCACTATCACGGCACAAGATGGCACCCAGTTTAGCGAAGCCTTATTGTTTACTCATCGTGGTCTATCTGGCCCTGCTGTGTTACAAATTTCAAATTACTGGCATCCAGGTGAAGCTATTTCAATCAATTTACTACCCGCTGAAAAAGCACTAGATAAAATTGAATTTGCACTGAAACATCATCCAAAACAAAGCCTACGCAACACCCTAAGCCAGTGGTTACCAAAACGCTTGGTTGAAGCCCTATTTGAAGAGTCTCAACTGGATAAAGCCCTAAATCAACTAGGGCACGGCGAGCGTGAAAAGCTGGCTAATGATTTAAACGACTGGTCTATTGTTATGAACGGTACAGAAGGCTATCGCACTGCCGAAGTGACTTTAGGTGGCGTCGATACTAATGAATTGTCATCAAAAACCATGCAAGCGAACAAGGTCTCTGGATTATACTTTATTGGTGAAGTTATGGACGTAAGTGGTTGGTTAGGAGGGTTTAATTTTCAGTGGGCGTGGTCATCTGGTGTCGCGGCGGGATTGGCAGTTTAGTTGTTTAGTTGTTTAGTTGTTTTTTAATAAGAATGATGCAATTAAACTAAAAAATTATCTAAAAATGAGTGATTACGTTCCACGCTTACAATACAGCAATTAATTAACCTTCAATGAAGTGATTTATCGCCCGCCTTCAGCCTGTAAATCACCCACGAAAAATGCTGGCTATTAGGTCATCGACAGAGTCGCCATTTTGACGTGGTTCGGCTTGATAAATCGACCATGATAATCAAAAATATACTCGAGAATATCTGTCCTGCATCGATATCCAACAATAGTGTGCAAAATAAGAATAACCCATAAATTTTGTGCTGTGGTGATGAACTTATCTGTTGCTGAATAGTGTCGATATCCATGCTTATGATCTCAAAAATGAGCATAAGTTTACAAACGGATCGATTTGTTGATTCCTTTGATGTTGAATTCCCTCAAAATAGTTCATAATCTTACCCTACGCCATACTATTTTAACTATATAGTGTAAATTCATAGTGTAATTTTTGATGCTTTAATCATTAGATTGACACGCCTGCTATTAGAACAGTGAAGGAATTGTTGAAAATGTTAAAGTTGAATATTACTTTTTATACTGCATTATTAGGGGTGTTTGCGAGTACCAATAGCATCGCAGCCGAATCAAACTCTCTCGATCTGAGTCTACAAGAGTTACTGAATGTTGAAGTGACCTCGGTATCAAAACAAAAGCAGCCCTTGTCAAACTCACCTGCTGCAATCTATGTTGTCACAAGCGAAAATATTCATAATTCTGGGGCAACCTCAATTCCACAAGCACTTCGCGATGTGCCTGGGCTGCATGTAGCCCAGATTGACTCACAAAAATGGGCGATCAGTAGCCGTGGTTTTAACGGTCGCTACAACAACAAATTATTAGTATTGATGGATGGTCGAACCCTCTATTCTCCGGTATTTTCAGGCGTCTATTGGGAAGTGCAAGATACACTGATGGCCGATATTGAACGTATCGAAGTTATACGGGGCCCAAGTGCTGCCATGTGGGGGGCTAATGCTGTAAATGGCGTCATTAATATTATCACCAAACACAGTGCGGACACCTCTGGAGGTTATGCAGAACTAGGCGCCGGTGATTATGAGCAAGGATTTGCAGGTTTTCGTTATGGTTCGACATTATCAGATAATGCAACATCGAGAATGTACGTAAAAGGCCATAATAAAGACTCTCTTGAACATGATCAACAGGATCTCGGCGACTATCTTGTGGGGCCTTCTACAAGTGTTGATAAGGATAACGACTGGACGCACCTACAAGTCGGCGGCCGCGTTGATATAGAGCTTGAGACAGGTACCAGCCTTATGTTGAGCAGTGATTGGTATCGCACTCAAATGCAGCAAACTTCCTATTATCCAACATTAGTTGGTCCGTCATATCTTGAATATAATAGTGACGAAGTAAACAGTGATGGCTTTAATCTGTTATCAAAGTTCACCAAAGCGCTATCGCCAACCTCTCAATATAGTCTGCAAACTTACTACGATTATGCAAAAAGAGACGATGATTGGTATGGTTTTAGTAGTGAAACCCTTGATATTGATTTCCAGCATCAACTGCTTTTAGGCCAAAATCATAATATTGTCTGGGGACTAGGTTACCGCTTTATAAAGGATGATTTCGACCCAAGCACTATTATTGTAAGTAGTGAGTCAGCATCAACTCGAACTAATTTGTGGAGCACATTTGTTCGTGATGAGATGACGTTAATAGACGATGAATTATGGCTTACTTTAGCAACGCGAGTTGAACACTTTGACTACACAGGCTTTGAGATCCAACCCAATATTCGATTAATGTGGCAATTAAATAAAAAAAATAATTTATGGGCCTCGGTTGCACGTGCAATCAGAACACCATCGCGAGTAGAAAATAATCTCTCTGTTAACGCACAAAACATACCGCCTTCGGTTGAATCTCCGTTAGTCAGTATATGGGTGGCTGGTAACGAGAATTATCAATCTGAAGAAATCATTTCCTATGAATTAGGTTACCGTGTTACTCCTGCAAAAAAATGGTCATTTGATTCAACAATATTTTATAACGACTATGACCAACTGCGCAGCGCTCTCAACAGCACAACAGATTTCAGCACGTTTCCCAATTACATTTCACAATACTTAACATTTGAGAATGATCTTAAAGGACATAATTATGGATTCGAGTTCTCTTCTATGTGGGCAGCAACCGATGATCTCCAATTTAAACTGAATTATAGCTTTATTCAAAATGAGTTTGGTGAAAATCAAAGTCAAAATACTGATGCACCAGAGCATATGTTGTCGACAATGATGGACTGGAGTATTACTGATGATATCGATCTTAATCTAGTGTGGCGATTTATGGGTGATGCTTATGTCATCAATACCAATGACCTTAGCACTAAGACCATTGATAGCTACCATGGTTTAGATATTGGGTTGCACTGGGCTGTGACTCCTGATGTCTTGCTATCGGCGTTCGGAAAAAATTTACTTCATCCTGCCCATCTTGAGTATGAAGGAGAGAACTATCAATTCCCTTATAGAGTTGGGCCTAGTTATTACGTTAAAGCAAGCTTAACCTTTTAAGCTTGCAATCATGAAAAAAACGAGCTTTAGCCGAAAGTTGTTGTATTCATTATGGGTGATGGGAGTCATTCTGCTTCCGTGTACCTCTATGGCGCAGGATGCGTTCGAGTTAAAAGCGGCATTAACTTATAACTTTGCTAAGTTTACCCAGTGGCCTGAATCCCGACTCAATGAAACATCTGCGTGGGAAATCTGTTACTTCGGGAATCAATATCACGACAGTTTTATGGGGCTTTCTAATAAAAAATTGGCCACTCAGCCGGTCACTGTTATTCAATTATCAGACATCAGTAAAATAGAACAGTGTGATGTGGTATTTATTGATGCTAATTCTAGAGGATTAACACATCGTTTGTTATTAGCAGTAGAGAACAAAGCGATTTTAACGGTTTCAGATATCTCGGGCTTTGAAATGCAGGGCGGGATGATTGAAATTGTCGAACAAGATAAGCGGTTATATTTCAAGGTTAATATGCAAGTGTTAGAGGCATCAGGATTAAAAATCAGTTCACAAGTATTAAAATTAGCACTCGAAGTTAAACGATGATGGAACGTTATTTTACTAATAACATTATTATTTATCCGCTCATTCTAGCCATCTAAATCTCCCTCAATAACGTTACAATTTTATACCCAAAAGAACAATACTCACGGAAGTAGCTAACCTTTAGGCTTAAATGATGAGAACGTACACAGCTCAATGGTGCCAATATTCATGCTCATGTTCTCAAAAATGAATATAAGTTTACAAACGGATCAATTTGGTGATTGTTTTAATGTTGAATCACCTAAAAATAGTACATAATCTTACCATATGGCATACCCTTTTAACTTTAAAACAAAAATTCATTGTGTAACTTTTGATACGTTAATCAATTGACATGTATCCCCTTAGATTTGTGAAGGAACCATTAAGAAATGTTAAAGTTGAAAGTTACTTTTTTGGCTACACTATTTGTTTTTATAGTCAGTTTCACTGCCATCGCAACCGAGTCAAACTCTCTGGATCTCAGTCTGCAAGAGTTGATGAATGTTGAAGTTACCTCAGTATCAAAACAAAAGCAGCCCTTGTCTAACTCGCCTGCTGCAATCTATGTCGTCACAAGCGAGAGTATTCGTCGCTCTGGGGCAACCTCAATCCCCCAGGCTCTTCGCGATGTACCAGGACTTCATGTAGCGCAAATTGACTCACAAAAGTGGGCCATTGGTAGTCGAGGTTTTAATGGTCGTTACAACAACAAATTATTGGTGTTGATGGATGGCAGAACCTTGTATTCTCCAGCATTTTCAGGTGTCTACTGGGAGGTACAAGACACACTCATGGCCGATATTGAACGCATCGAAGTTATTCGGGGGCCAAGCGCTGCGATGTGGGGCGCCAATGCGGTAAATGGCGTGATTAACATTATTACCAAACACAGTGCAGATACACTAGGTGGTTATGCTGAGTTAGGTGCTGGTGATTATGAACAAGGCTTTGCTGGGTTTCGTTATGGTTCAACAATGTCTGACAAGGTTACGTCGAGAGTCTATTTAAAAGGCCATGAAAGAGACTCGTTTGAGCTTGACCCAAACGATCTTGAAAATGATTTACTGGCACCATTTGCTGATGCTGGCAAAGATAATAGTTGGAAGTATTTGCAATTAGGTGGGCGCATTGATATTCAGCTTGAGACAGACACAAGCCTCACAGTAAGCAGTGACTTTTACACGTCAAAAATGCAACAAGCACCGAATATTGCATCTACAGAGGCGCCGTTATACCGCGAGTTTTATACTGACGAAGTTACCAACGATGGCTTTAACCTGTTATCAAAATACACTAAAGCGCTCTCAGCAACCTCTGAATATAGTGTGCAAGCTTATTATGATTACACAAGCAGAGATGAAGATTTGTATGATTTACGCAGTGATACCTTTGATATTGATTTTCAACATCAATTAATTATTGGGCAGAATCATAATATTGTTTGGGGATTAGGATACCGTTATATACAAGATGAAGTTGACTCTCGTTTGCGCACTTTTTTAACCAGTAGCGAGTCAACACAAACGAATACTGATTTATGGAGTGCATTTATCAGCGATGAAATAATGCTTATTAAAGACGAATTATGGCTGACTCTGGCTTCGCGCTTTGAGCACAACGATTACACTGGGCTTGAAGTTCAGCCCAATATTCGTCTTATGTGGCAGTTAGACGCAAAAAATAATGTATGGACCTCTATCGCCCGCGCAATAAGAACCCCCTCAAGATTAGAAGATAATATTTCAGTAAATGCGCTGAATATACCGCCTTCGGATGTATCTCCATTGGTAAAAGTGTGGGTATCAGGTAGCGACAATTTTGAATCAGAAGAAATTATCTCATATGAAGTGGGTTATCGTTTTATGCCGGTAAGCCAATGGTCTTTTGATACTTCAGTGTTTTACAACAATTATGACCAACTGCGCAGAACCTCAATTGGCGCAACAGATTTCAGCACATATCCTAATTACATTTCTCAATATACTGTATTTGAGAATGGTGATGATGGGTATAATTATGGGGTCGAGTTATCTTCATTGTGGGTTGCCTCCGATACACTTCAGTTAAGGGTTAACTATAGCTTCATTAAAAGCGAATTTGGTGACAACTTAGGGCAGAATACTGATGCGCCTGAGCATATGTTATCGACCATAATCGATTGGAATATTATCGATGATATTGATGTTAACTTTGTATGGCGTTTTATCGATGACACTATTGTTATAAGCGAAAACAACACAAGCGAAAAGACAATCGAACGTTACAACAGTGTGGATATTGGAGTGAGTTGGGACATCACGCCTGATGTTACACTATCAGCTTACGGAAAAAACTTACTTCACCCAGCCCACCTGGAGTATGAAGGAGAAAGTTTGCAGTTTCCTTATCGGGTAGGTCCAAGTTACTACCTCAAAGCGACCTTAATTTTTTAAGGTCGAAACCATGAAAAAAGCTAATTTAAGTCGACAGTTACTGTATTCATTATTAGTTATATTTGTGCTGCTTCCGCATACATCTATAGCCCAGGACTCGTTTGATTTAAAAGCGGCGTTTACCTATAACTTCGCTAAATTTACTCAGTGGCCAGAATCGCGTCTCAATGAAAAATCGCCATGGAAAATTTGTTTCTTTGGCAATCAATATCGCGACAGTTTTATGGAGCTGTCAAATAAAACTTTGGCTAATAAGCCAATCACGGCTATTTCGTTATTAGAAACAAGCCAAATAGAACTGTGTGATGTGGTATTTATTGACGCAAACTCTAGAGATTTAATTCGTCGTTTGTTTTTGGCTGTCGATAATAAACCTATTTTAACGGTGTCGGATATTTCCGGTTTTGCTGTGCAAGGAGGCATGATTGAAATCGTTGAGCAAGATAAGCGATTATATTTCAATATTAATAGTAAGGTGTTAGAGGCATCAGGCTTAAACATTAGCTCACAGGTATTGAAATTAGCACTTGAGGTTAAGCAATGAAAATAATGAATTTTGCATCAATACGAACAAAGTTGATTTTTTCAATGCTAGCGATCGCTATTATTGTCATCATCATCATCTCTACATCTTTAATCACTAAGCAATATGTCATCACTAAAGAGAAGGCAGAACAAAGCTTGGCGGTGTTGAGTGATATTGTCGCGAGTAATAGCCTCTCAGCGGTTATTTTTAACGATCCAGTTTCAGCTGAAAAAACCTTATCGGCACTCATTGCACAACCCGATATCGTCCATGCGGCTATCTATGATATTACAGGTAACGAATTTGCTTTATATCAAGGTAGTGATGCTTACCAAGTAGAAACGGATCGGCAGGAATTAATCAACATTGTATCTTCTAAGAAAAAGTTGATTAAATTTAACCGTGATAGTGCTTATTCTTATACCCCTTTGATCTCTGAAGGCGAGATCGTGGGCGTGTTACAAATCACCGATAATATGAAATCACAATCCCAGCAACTGGATGATTATTTAATTCTGGTTGTTTCCACAAGTGTATTTGCTTTTTTTGCAAGTTTATTGGTTATGTTTTGGTTACAGTCTTTATTCACCAAACCGCTCAATACGCTTTTACATGTCATCGAGCAAATCTCAAATAAAAAAGACTATAGCCAGCGCGTGAGCATCAAGTCTCATGATGAGTTCGCTCAACTGGCGCAAAGTTTTAACGTAATGATCGCCGAAGTGGATGCTCGAGGTAGACAACTGGAAGCCATCAATCATGATTTAGAAAATCGTGTTTCAGAGCGCACCTTTGAATTACAACAGACACTCGAGCTTGCCAAAAAAGCGAATCATGCAAAATCTGAATTTTTAGCCGTAATGAGTCATGAGATCAGAACACCGCTAAATGGCATTATTGGATTTTCAGATCTACTTACGTCTTTTGAATTGAATAAAGAGGTTTCTAATACAGTTCAAATGATCAACGATTCAGCCCAAACATTACTGGTGTTATTAAATGAGGTACTGGATTTTTCTAAGATTGATGCCAATAAAATAGATTTAGACATCAGAGAGTTTAATTTAACTGATTTTGTCACCTTTACATGCCAATCTCATAAAGTTACAGCACAGAAAAAGAGTCTTGATTTCGATGTTGTCATATCGCCACTAAACCACATAAATTACTTAGGCGACTCACTCAGAATACGACAAATTATTAATAACCTTATCTCAAATGCAATAAAATTTACTCGTCAAGGTTCTATTATTATGCAGGTGAGCGAACACCTTGAAGCTTCAGATACTTTTATTACGTTTACGATTAAAGATACTGGGATTGGCATAGCAACATCCAAATTAAAGACTATTTTTACTCCCTTTATGCAGGCGGATAACTCTATAACGCGTGAGTTTGGCGGTACGGGCCTTGGTTTAGCTATTTGCCAGCAGTTAGTTATATTAATGAATGGGCGTTATGGCGTCGAAAGTACCCTAAATGAAGGCAGTAATTTCTGGTTTAGCATCCCGCTTGTGCCTGTAGATAATTCACACCATTCTAAAGAAGTGCTTAGACCTAATCATAGCGTAGAAGGGGTATATCGAAAATCAACAGTGCTTGTTGCAGAGGATAATGCGGTCAACCAACTGGTAGTAAAAAGCTTATTAGAGTCTCTGGGACATCAGTGTGAAATTGTCAATAATGGCCAAGAAGCTATCGCTCGAGCGAAAGAGCAAAAATTTGATTTAATCTTTATGGATTATCATATGCCAGTCGTTGACGGAATCGCTGCCACGGAAGCGATTACTAAGCTAGGTAACAGCTGTATTAACCATCAAACACCTATCATAGCCCTTACAGCAGATATTCAACCCAATGTTAAAAGGTTATTTCGTCAAGCTGGTGCCAAAGATGTACTTTTAAAACCTTTTACCCGCCAAAATTTATCAGAATGCTTGAATAAATGGGTATTTGAACCGGCAAGTCTCCCCGAAAATGTCGATGCTATTGATGACGAGGAAGTCTTGGTGTTAATTGATGGTCCTCTTAATGACATTTATCAAATCTCTCCAGATGACTCAACAGATCTGGTGAAGAGTATTGTAGATATGTATTTGCAACATACTCCAGAGTTAATCAATAATATTATTAAAGGGTTAGCAGATAATAATGCAGATCAGGTATTTAAATCTGCACACTCACTAAAGTCTAGTTCGGCCAATTTAGGGGCGATAAAGATTCAGGCATTAGCGAGTAAAATAGAGTTATTTGCACGTAATGACCAATTGAGTGATGCTAATAATCTCTCAGATTCCTTGTTACCGGCATTTGAACAAACTACAGAAGCATTGCTGTTAAAATTAGAGGGGTATGCCTAATGGAATTAAATACTCTTCAAGATGTGGTGTTAATCGTCGACGATGATCCCGTCATTCGACTGCTAATGCGTCGAGCACTGAGTCAGTCTGTGGGTAATATTATTGAAGCCTGCAGTGGAGAGGAAGCCATAGAGCAGTTTTCCAAACATGTGCCTGATCTAATACTACTCGATGTATCGATGGATATGATGGATGGTTTTGAATGCTGTTCAGTCATTCGCTCATTACCCGGAGGGGATAATGTCGCCATTATTATGATTACCGCCTTAGATCAGCCTCAAGACATTAAAAAAGCCTTCGATGTTGGTGCTACAGACTTTATGACAAAACCGGTTCAGTGGCCGCTGCTTAGTCATCGAATCCATTATGTTCTTAAAGCAAATAAGACCATAAAGGAATTAACTAAGAGTAAAAACAAGCTAGCCAAAGCACAAAGCATTGCTCACTTGGGCTCATGGGAATGGGATTTTAAATCCGATGCATTAGACTGTTCTGATGAAGTTTATCGTATGGTTGGTTTAAAGCCTCAAGAAGTAAAAATTACACTGCCTTATTTGCTAGAAATTGTTCACCCTGATGATCGGGTTTTTTTAAAGACCACCGTCATGGGAGCCTTAAAGGCCAAAAAACCGTATGATATAGAGTATCGTATTTTTCATAGCAGTGGCGAAGTCATTACTCTGCATGATCGAACAGATATCACTTATCATTTTGGTGAACCACGTCTTAACGGCACATTACATGATATCTCTAATAGAAAAAAATCAGAACAAGAAATAGCCTATTATGCATTTTATGATACGTTAACGGATCTGCCCAATAGACGTAAGTTTCTTATGCAATTGGACTCCGCTATTGCTTTAGCCAAACGGCAAACAACCAAATTGTCATTACTGTTTATCGATTTAGATCACTTCAAAAGAATCAATGATACTTTGGGGCATCAAGCTGGCGATCAATTATTATGTGAAGCAGCCCAACGTATTAAAGATTCTGTACGTATTTCTGATCAAATCAGTGTGGGAAGTCACCTAGAATACGAAAATGATCATCTTGCGCGTTTGGGTGGTGATGAGTTCACGCTGCTTTTATGTCAATTAGAGCAGCTGGAAAACGTTGCTATTATTGCTCAGCGAATTCTTGATTCACTCTCCAAGCCCTTCTTTATTCAGGGGCAGAAAACGTTTATTTCGGCAAGCATAGGTATCTCCTTTTATCCAGATGACGGTGCTACTGGCGATGTATTATTGCAACATGCAGATACAGCTATGTATCAAGTCAAAAATAACGGAAAAAATAGTTACCAACTGTTCTCACATGAGATGCATAAGACATTAATGGATCGACTTAAACTTGAAGCCGAACTTCGAGAAGCCGTAACCTTAGGTAATCAGCTGGTACTTTATTATCAGCCACAAGTGAATTCAGTTGATGGAAAAATTGTTGGATACGAAGCATTATTACGTTGGAACCACCCCACAAGAGGCTTGTTAACACCTATTGATTTCATTGGTATTGCAGAAAGTAGTGGCTTAATCATTCCCATCGGGAAGTGGGCTTTACTTGAAGCGTGTAAAAAAGCAAAAAAAATACACGCTACAGATGTGCACTTTGAGCGTATGGCTGTCAACCTATCTGCCTTACAATTCAATCATGCAAATATTTTAGAGCATGTCACAAACGCACTGCTTGAGACAGATTTAGCACCCAATATACTTGAGCTTGAAATTACTGAATCAGCCATCATCAGTAATATTGAGGAAGCTATCCCTTTGCTGTTTAAACTCAAAGAATTAGGCTTAAAATTAGCGATTGATGATTTTGGAACGGGTTACTCTTCATTAAGCTACTTGAAGAATTTTCCCATAGATACCTTGAAGATTGATAAATCGTTTGTAGATGGAATCGTCAATAATCAAAAAGATGCCGCTATCGCTCGTACAATCATTCAACTCGCTCTTAATTTAGGCCTCAGTACTATCGCTGAAGGTGTTGAGTATATAGAGCAACATGAACTGCTTAAGGCTATGGGATGTAGTAACTTCCAAGGTTACTTATTTGGTAAACCCTTACCTCAGGAATAGCATAGTTTGGTGTGTGACAGGCAACCTAATTGCTTATTAATGCAGATTAATGGCAGTAAAGCAGCAAGTTTACAATGCCCGAGTCAATACCTATCGCAATGTTAATGGTGGTTTTGATTTATCAGACTCGGGAATATATTGCGTCTACACAAGATAGAATCATGTAACTAAAGCGTCAAAAGTAACAACGACCGATTGGGGTATCATCCCACGTTATCTTCGTTCTAATTTAGAAAATGGTATCAATGACAAAAACTTGATTTAACGATGTTAATTATTAAATATCAATAAACGTTGAGATTTAATAATTAGAACTCATATTTCTATTTGAGAATAACCTTTGATCTCAACCTTTCGATTCTTGTTTATCAGCAAGCCACTGGACAAATACTTTAATTGTGGGCATACGTTTGTGAGAGTGACCCATTAGTTGGGTCATGGCGTAGCTAAATTGATAATACATTTCGGCATCGTTGTAATGTTTTTGTGCATCGTCACTGTTAATCATCGCACCACGCAAATAGTCACAAAGCAACTCGTTACGATTAAATCCATCCACCACACCAATTTCTGTCAGGGTTTGTGCATTCCATTGTTGATACTGCTTAAGCACCCGATCAAAACGATCACGGTAATAATCGCCAGCTTGGATTAATATTGACTCATTAGGAATAACTCTGGCAATAACAAAAGATTGCTCAAGTAAGATGTGATACAAACGTTGGCAATGATGAAAAATATAGCGTAAATAGGGATCTTTATACTGCTGTGTATCGAGTTCTGCTTGAGTTAACCAGCGGCGGTAATCGGCACAAGCAACGGCCACAATTAAGTCGGCCTCTGAGGTAAAATGATTATAAATAGTGCCTTTAGATATTTGACTGGCTTGGACTAAATGCGAGCGACACAAATCAAAGGTTTTGTGGCCTTTAAGGCAACGTTGCGACACTTCAATTAAGTAATTACCACGTTTTTCCCAGCTACTCATACTCGACTCCATTAAGCTTTAGATGAAATCTTTTCAACTTCACATTTACACCATAGCAAGCTTTGTGGATAGCGCAAATTGAGTAATACTGATACCACTATGAACTTATTCAATAGCCCATGTTAAAAATTGAATTACTTGAAAGTTTTATCGCTATCGCTGAATGTGGCAACTTGTCCAAAGCAGCCGATAAAATTTGCCGAACCCAATCAGCACTCAGTCTACAAGTTAAAAAACTTGAAGAAAGTGTCGGCCAGTCTTTACTAATAAGAGACAACAAAGGTGTCACCTTGACAGAGTCAGGTGAAACGCTGCTTAACTATGCTTATAAAATGATGCAACTTAGCTCGCAAGCGCTCGATGAGTTAAAAGATGGTCAAAATCATGAGGTGATCCGCTTTGGTGTTCCTACCGATTTTATAAAGTGCTATCTAAATAGTTTTTTATTAGAGTTTATACGTGAGTTTACAAGTATAGAATTAGTTATCGATACCGACGTGAGTGGCAATTTATTCAAACGACTGCATCAAGGTGAATTTGACGTCATTGTGGCGACTCACTGGCAATTACCAACAAACGGCGAACTGCTATTTACCCGTCGCTTTCATTGGGTTGCGGCATCTGACGGGAAAGCCCACCAGAGAAAAACCATTCCGGTAGGACTATACCCAGAAAACTGTCCTATTCGAGCCCAAGTATTTGCTAATCATCAATTGTCTATGCGTCCTATTAAAGTATTGCTGTCCACGCCATCACCAGAGGCTTTATGCATGGCGGTCGAGAATGATTTAGTGGTTGCACCTGTAGCCGAATTTAGAATTAGTGACCAGATGCAGATTTTAGATCCTATTGAGTACGGCTTACCGCCACTGCCTGTATTTAACGAGTCGCTTTACCTCAATCCAGACACTCAAACACCTGCAACCATACAATTAATTAACTTAATTAAAGCCAATGTCGAACGCAAAGGCTATAAGCTCTACTAGCCCAACCTCAAAACCTATACGTTCAATAATGCCTTACAGCATGAAGCTGCCAAACAAAAATGCCAGCAACACACTTGAAGCAATGGTCACTACACCTGGTATTAAAAATGGGTGATTAAATACTGCCTTACCTATGCGAGTTGAACCCGTGTCGTCCATTTCGACTGCTGCTAATAAAGTTGGGTAAGTCGGTAATACAAATAATGCACTCACCGCCGCAAATGAGGCAACCGCAGTTAATGGACTCACTCCAATGGCTAACGCCGCAGGCATTAACGCTTTGGTGGTTGCACCTTGCGAATACAACAACATTGAAGCAAAAAATAACGCCACAGATAACAACCAAGGCTGACTTTGAAGTAACGTTCCTGCAACGTCTTTAATTTCATCAATGTGGTTAGACACAAAAGTGTCGCCTAGCCATGCCACACCCAACACACAAATACATGCAGACATACCCGACTTAAATGTCGACGCATTAGAAATCTTGCTGGCGTCGATACGACAGAACCACGTTATTGCCGCTGCGGCTGACAACATAAACAGCATAATGGCCACATCTCGTGACAATACAGGATTGACGATTAACCCCACTTTGTCAGATATCGCGGTGGCATAAGACATCACAGCCATAATCGCCACTAAAAAAATCACTACCGACTGTTTGGCTCTAGGCTGAAGTGTAACTTGAGTTTTGCCCCGTATTTTGACTAATCCACTGGCTAAACGTTGTTGATAAATAGGATCTTGTGCCAGCGGTTTACCGAACATTGACGCCACAGCAGCGCCAATTAAACAAGCAATAAACGTCGATGGAATACACACGGCTAACAGCACTAAATAATCCACCCCGAAAGGTTCTAATATCCCTGATAAAAACACCACTGCCGCCGAAATAGGTGAAGCGGTTATGGCAACTTGTGAGGCAACAACAGCAATAGACAATGGTCTAGAAGGACGTATGCCCTGTTCTTTGGCTACTTCGGCAATTACAGGTAAGGTAGAAAAAGCCGTATGGCCTGTACCGGCAAATAAGGTCATTAAATAAGTGACCACAGGGGCTAAAAAGGTAATGTGTTTTGGATGTTTACGGAGAAACTTTTCCGCTATCGACACTAAATATTCCATCCCCCCCGCTTCTTGCATTGCTGCAATGGCGGTAATAACGGACATAATAATCAACATAACGTCGATAGGGATCGCCCCAGGCGTTAACCCTAATCCTACAGTGAGAATTAATACCCCAACACCACCAGCGAAACCAATCCCCATGCTGCCCATTCTTGCACCGAAGTAAATAACTCCTAGTACAATGATTATTTCTAAAATCATCATAAAATAAACTCAATATTAAACGTTATTTGCTGCTTTAAATTGCAGAACATAGACCAGCAGAGTGCCAGAGCGGAATACTAGCTTGTTAAGCTTTAGGGAATATAGACATGGATCAATTTACTGAATGATGCACAGATTAATTGATTATTACAGGCAGACTTTATAAAGAAGAAACATGATGACAAAGAAAAGAAAACACGAAACAATAATTTAAGTTTATACCAATATATTTCACATGAAAAATGCCAATCAAGGATTGGCATTTTGTGATAAAAATTAAGCAAAATAACCTAATTTATCCCTTATAACCCTTAAACTTAAACGTATGGCAAGTATTGCATAACGGTTGTTTTTTCGGTGTATGTTCACCATGACATTCTTGGCAAGGTACATCTTTACCGTAATGAAGATTGTTATGTGGATTTTGCCACTTGTCTTCTTCATTAGCAGGCATAGTTTGTTTCGCTAAGTCATCGACATTATGGCACTGCAAACAGGCTTCGTCTGATGGGAACTGCTTGATGCCATTATCATGGCAAGTTTTACAGTCGTTACCGATAACGTCTTTATGATAGTCACGGATTTCAACTGACTGCGCTGATAAACTGGTTAATCCAAGTAGTACCAGTCCAAGTATGATATTAAAGTTTTTCATTAATGATTCCTCTTGTTCACTGGTCTAGTTATACTTTCATAAGACTTCTAGCGGCGGTCATGCCCATCACCATACATTCTGGGATAGAACAACTGCCCAAACGACTCACACCATGAATACCACCACTGACTTCACCTGCGGCATAAAGGCCTGGAATCGACTGACCAGTTAAACTATCTTTCACTTCGGCTTTAGTGTTAATTTTTACACCACCTTGGCAGTAATGTACTTTTGGCCATAAGCGAACGACAGTAAATGGCGCTTCGATCATTTTGTTTTTAGCCATAGTCATATCTTTAGCAAACTGCTTGTCTTCGCCGGTTTTAACAAAACCATTGTATTCTGCAATTTGTGCTTTTAATGCTTCTAAAGGTACATCAAAGTGTTTCGCCAATGCTTCCACAGAATCAAATTTCCAACCGACATTGTACTTAATAACTTTTTCGGTATTGGGATGCACTTTTGAATCTTTATAACTGGTGATTAAAATCGGCGGTAATGCATTACCTTTTTCATCACGACAACTTAACTCAGCATCTGCACGAGTTTTACGGTCGGCAATTTCATTCATAAAACGCTTACCGGTTAAACGGTTAACCGCAATTGAATGTGGGAAGTTGAAAATAGAATAGTTAGACACGTAACCAAAGCCACCTTCATCAGGTGATGCCCAAGGGCCTGACTGAATATATGCCAAATGCACAGGAATAGCCCCTAAACGGAACATTTCAAGCATACCTTCACCAGTTGCGCCTGGCGCGTTGGTACAACCCACTTCAGCAGTTAAGGTCGGATCTTCAGCCATACGTAAATCAACATTTTGTGCAAAGCCACCAGTAGCCATAATCACACCGCGCTTAGCGCGAATGTTCATCACTTTACCAGGCTGGTCTTCTTCAAAGTGGTAATTGCTACGCATTTTAACGCCCACAACTTCGCCTTTATCGCCAAGGAGGAACCCTTCGAATTTTGAACGGTTATGGGTATTAACGCCAATACGCTTACACTCTTTATACATTGGCTGGGTAATACCAGCACCACAACTGACTGCGGTTTGATAGGTACGTGCAACCGAGTGCCCGCCCAACTGTTGTAGGTATGGATGATATTCTGCACCAGCGTCTAAGGTCATTTGCAATGCTTCAACTGCGTGAGATGCAATATGACGCAATAAAACCTCATCAGCGACACCACGACCAGATAACATCTGGTCAGCAACCATTCTGTCTACAGAATCTTCAACGCCTTCTTTCTTTTGCATCGGTGTTCCTGGCGCAGCAAAAAGCCCACCATTAATCGCTGAGTTTCCGCCGAAATATGACATTTTCTCAAAAATATGAACGTCTTTTGCACCCAGTTTAGTGGCTTCGATTGCGGCCGCTAAACCTGCAAAACCAGAACCAATAATGAGTATTTCGACTTCTTTATCCCATTTAACACCGTCAGCCTTTTCAGACATTGCCATTGCTGGTGCTACTACCGCTGCCCCAGCAGCAATACCTAGACCTGCAATAAACTTACGGCGCCCTAATAGATCTATATTGCTCATAGGTTATCACCCCTTTTTATATAATTGACGATTCATCATATCCTTGGAATCAATTCCAAAATGGGAACTATTGTTAATGTTTGATGAAAAAACGAACCGATGTTAAGTAATCAATTATAGGTATAATATTAGAGAGATTTGTTGTGAGGTACGGATTTTGGACTGCTGTCCAAAATGTTAATTAAGGCAATTATTAGTGACTTAGATTGTTAACCTAGAATTTTTCAGACACGGAACACCTTTAACATTAATCTAAATCAAAATGGGTATAATCCGCATATTATTACGTGGGGAGAGTTATCGTTGGCAGTGTTGTGCGTTAATGCGCAATGGTATTAATTTACCATTAACTGAGTAGGTTAATTAAAGCAGGTAATATAGTGCAACCTACTAATTTAAAATATTAAATTCGATTAAAAATACTTATTTTAAGCCACATCAACTAGTGTTGATGCGGCTTAAACAAGTCACTATTGAACCCCAAAAACTATTTGTCTTCGCATAAATTACGCCCTGCGGCATAACAGCTTGGTTGACGCGGACACACAGCCCCACGCGAGCAAATTAACTGCGCATCTTTTTTAATGCCACGCTCAATCCAGTTAATATTAAGAATTTTAGCTACGCTGTTAAGATCTTTTTGAATATGCTTAGGAATAGCGACAGCCCCGCCGCCAGTGACACAGGCCTGTTTAAGATCATTAGCAATCGATTGGGCATCCTTTCCTTGCGCCTCAATGGCTGGATTTAAATCTATGCCGGCACATAACACATGCGGATTACCCGCTGAGTCATCGACCTTTATTGATTCGCAGCAATAAATCCGCGGTTCATTACCCACATTTAAAATCGATATTTGCGCAGAGGTGCCTTCGACAGGTTCGCTGATCATTCTAAATACAGCCCAATGCTGACACGGGTCCTCCACTAACCGCATGTTGCCCCAAGGCAAAGGAATGCCATTCCCACGATAAACAGCTTTTAACTTGCCCGGTGCATAGGCATCAAAATAATGCCAATGAGGGTAAGGTGACACCACAGTCATACGGCGCATTGCAACCGATGCCGACACTTGCAATTGTTTATGCACGCTAATTTCATAACCATGACGGTCGAGTAATTGTCGAAATGGTACTTTAGGGCACAATAAGGCACCCGCAAAAAAGCTTGATTCGAAATCGCGCCACGCATGCAAAATATCTTGCGCGTTCAGGGTGTTAGATTGAGGAATGAGCGCATCATCAAAGTCATCACGTCGGCCCGACATCATCACACTTTTTAAGCCATCTTTATTATGTAAAACACAATGGCCAATATGCACAGCTAAATCGTATTTCAACCTGCTGGGTCTCTTTTTCAAGACATTACTGATATAGATGGTACCCGGCGGTTCAAAAAATGAGGTCACTAATTGCTTAGAGTTTATGCCCATTTCGTTGATAACTTCTTGCGGAACACGATCGATCCATTTAATTTTTAAGCCCACGCCTTTGGCAATATCTAAAATATCTTCGGTAGCAAGTGGCATGCGTTTTAAGCCAACTTCTTCGGCGGCGCGCTCTAAATCAGGAAAATGATTTTGATGATGCTCTTGGTGTGCGCGAATAAGCAAATGGGCAAATTGACGCCCACTGGTGCCAGTTTGCGACAACATTTCAGGAATGGCAATTTGAAGAATGTCATTAGAAAACAAAAAACTTGGCTCAAGCGGCATACCACTAATGCCACCTTTGTTGCCTTTTTCGGGTGTAATTGCTTCATCGTCTGGCACATCATCCAGAAACCAGTCCACTTCTTTTTGAAAAACGGCCGCGATTACCGCCAACATAGAGGCGCTTGGTACTCGCTTTCCGCGTTCGATCATCGACAGGTATGACACAGACGGTGCATTTCCTGAGTCGACACGTACACAGCGGGCAGACAAGTCTTCCATTGTTAAGTTATTGCGTTTACGCAAGTTTCTTATCTTTGTGCCCAAAAAATGGGTCTTTCGCATTAAGCTTTTTTCATTTCTCATTTTGTATAATTCACACTGTAAAATTTTTATTGTGAAATTGTTTGTAAAAATAGCATAGACTAAAAATCAAGCTGCGAACAAGACTTAATGATAAACAATAATTAAAAATGTTTTCTGACCTACGACAATACGAAGAGGAATAAGGCTATGAATATGTCTACTCAAACAAGCAATACAGCAACCCAAAACCTTAACCGCTTCATTGGTGAGCAATTTGTGGCAACGACCAATCAACAGGATCGCACTGCAAATGCAAAAGACTTTTTGGATGCACAATTTCCATTAACGAATGGCTCACACCAAGATGTAGGTAGTTATGTGGTTTACTACACCCACTTACTCGCATTTTTAAAAGATGGCACTCAGTGTGGCTTACAAAATCCATGTCAATTTGTGGCATTGACTGGTCATAAAAGTGAACCGACATCTGTTGTATTAAAGAATAATGATACCCATGTTGAGATTTGCTTCGACCGTCAAGGAGAAATGGGCAGCACAGACCAGGCCAATATTGAAGACATTCAGGTTGCGATTCCAATTAAGAATTTACCAACACCATACAAGCAGTGGATTAGCTTAATCCATACAGGTTGTCAGCCAATCGAAGGCAACTGTAAAGTGTTTACCGCTAAAGATGGTAGCGACTATGCATTGCATTTACGTTAATAGCTTATAACAATAACCTTCGCTATTAATAATTATCGAAAGGCTTCTCCCATTTAATATGTGAGAAGCCTTTTCGTTTTTCGTCGTGCATTCATTATTACAATAAGCTGTTGCAACAAAGTGTTTGTAATGAGTGTTAAGCTTTGAAGATTATGGCCAAAAGACTCGTGAGTGTTGCAATCTCTAATTAATAGATTCTACAAGGATTGAATTTTTGAAGTTTCATCACCCACAATTGCAGTGTTTGATGGCTAATGATGCTAGTTCGCTCACTTCTGAGGCTATTAACCATCAACGAATAGTGCAGTTGGTTTGCCTGTTTTATCGTAATCAAGGTAAAAACTTGTGATCATTGGATGATATTGAAGAAAAACCTCCGTTGTAAAGATCGTTTGAAAGGACCGTACTTGATACAATACTGCATTGTTTTTTAGATGTGCTCTCTCATGCCAAATCCATCAACTACAGCAGTAAAATTATGGTTATTTGTCGCCATCGGCTTAGTTTGTCTCACACCATTAATCTCCTCTCCCGTAGCTTTGCTTATTGGCTTTACCTTAGCGAGTGTAGGATTGGTTCCTGAGAGTATCGATTTAAGTAAATGGACTAAAAAGCTATTAGCTTATTCTATTGTCGGTTTGGGATTTGGTATCAATTTACCTGAAGCCATTGCAGCCAGTAGCCATAATCTCGGACTTATTATCGGATCAATCTTTTTCACGTTAACCTTAGGCTTTGTATTAACACGCTTAGTGGGCTTAGAAATCAAAACAGGTCATTTAATCAGTTGTGGTACTGCGATATGTGGTGGTAGTGCCATCGCTGCGGTAGCGCCAGCTATTAATGCGAGAAACGACCAAATAGCAGTCTCTTTAGCTTGTGTGTTTATTCTTAATTCAATCGCGTTATTTGTATTCCCTACCATCGGGCATGCATTGCAGCTTTCACAATATGATTTTGGTGTTTGGAGTGCAATTGCCATCCATGATACTTCATCTGTTGTTGGGGCTGCGGCCTCTTATGGGGATGAAGCGCTTAAAACCGCCACAACGATCAAGTTGGCAAGAGCGTTATGGATAATTCCTGTTGCATTAATCAGTGCCATTGCCTTTGGTGGTGATAAAAGAAAAATTACCATTCCATTGTTTATCGTGTTTTATTGCATCGCAATTCTCATCGCTTATTTTGTACCACAAGGTCAGCCGATTTATAGCCTTCTATTTACTGTGTCTAAACAAATGTTAGTGTTGTGTTTATTCTTAATTGGTGCGGCAATCACAGTAAAAAAAATACGCGCTAATGGACCTAAGCCACTATTGTTAGGTGTGTTGCTTTGGCTTGCTATTGGTGGGGCCTCGTTAACTTATATCGTCAATTTTAGCTAATATGAAGAGAGACAGACTACGGAGGGGTTATTTACTATAAGCATTGCAGGTGCTTGGATTAGAAAAATGCTTAAGCGTCATTTTGCGGCATATCGGGTTTGGTTAACGCCAGCCAAATGAGCCCACCAAATGCGAGCAACTCAATCAATGCTCGTGTGAGTCCGACGGTTTGAGTCGATGCGATCACTGCTATGATACATAAAGTGATCATAACCGCTATTTTAAGTCGACGTAACAATAAATGCTCTGTCATTTTCCCTCCAATATAATCATAAAAATCTATTATATTATTCAAGAAAAGTGATCTCTTACGCCAATATTAAATTTAACTATGAAATAACAGAACGATAAAATACGCGCGCTCACAGTACTATAGTTAGCGTTAGCCCACGCCTGTGCTACCGACATTTACACTGATACATAAAAATATGATGGAGTCGTAATGGTAAATGGGATTGAGCAAGCCGTCTGACTTTACCCATTCGGCACATCTTAATATGATCAAATAGATTGCTTAGTAAAATGGGCTAGGATCGACATCGAGCGAGCCTGGCGATACGCCTCTCTCAATATGTAATTCAGATTTAAGCAAATCAACCATTGTAACTTCGGTATAGCGCTTATGTTTAATAGAATAAAAACATTTTACAATAGGATTAAGTGCATCACGCCCTTTTGAGTCCCAGACAATCCCTACTCGTTGATCCGATAACTGTACAATGGAACCAACAGGATAAATGCCCACACAACGAATAAATTCATATACAAGCTTCTGATCTAAATGAAATGGGGTTAGGCTTATTAAAATTTTAAATGCTGCCGCTGGGCTCATGGCTTCTTTGTAACAACGGGCTGCAGTTAATGCATCAAAAATGTCGACAATACAGCTCATACGTCCATGTTGTGGAATTTCTTCGTCTTTTAAGCCGTTAGGATAACCGCGGCCATCAAGTTTTTCATGATGCATTAGGCACACATCTTTACTTACTTGTGATAAGCCTTTTGTCTCTTTCATGATTTCAATTGCATAGAACTGATGCAATTTCATGTGTTCAAATTCTTCTGGGGTTAACTTACCTGGCTTGTGTAATATTTCGTTGTCGACTTGAATTTTACCGATATCATGCAAAATACCACCAACAGCCATTTGCTTTAGTAGTTCTCGCTCAAGATGAAGGTGCTTGCCAAAAGTAACCAACAAGAAGGCCACATTAATAGAATGTTCAAGTAAATACGCATCTTTGGTACGTAATGCAGAAATACACTTAAATGCATCAGGATCATCCATAACTGATTCAATCATTTTATCTGCAATATCTTCAAACTGACTCACTTCGATAGCTTTTCCGCCGAAAGTTTCAGACATCACTTTTTTGATTAACCCTTTGGCTTCAGCAAGTAGATTTTTGGCCTGACTTTGTCGACTATCCCGAGTAACCGTCGGTTTACGAACAAGTAGGCTACTCGCAGAACTAGATTTCGCTGTATTTTTTAATCCACATGTATCTGAAGAGCGATCAATATCAACCCACACAGACAGAATATTGTTTTTTTTCAGTTTTAAAATGGCATCACGATGTTTGATTTGTCCTGGATTGCGAATAGCGACTTTACTTTGTTGATGATCTATCGCTGTCACAAACATGCCTAACGCAAGTTTATCTGTGGGGACTTTAATTAAATGGCTTGATTCTACAGAATCACTCATTGTATAAATTACTCTACGTTAAAATCAGGAATAAGATATTTGTCATGTACGACTTGTTATACTTTGTACTATTTTAAGTAAATCATCTATGTTTTTTACTTGAATACGGCCTTATAATCACATTTTTACTCAATATGTCTGACGAAACTTTAAACATAAATAATCACTATTATTATTTCTCTTTTATTGATTAAATGGAATGATTTACTGTCACATTCTTTGTCGTGCATCCATGTCAGTAAAGAGTAAGCTATATTAGCAATTAAGATCACACGCTTTAATCTTACCAATTGACACAATTTCACTGGTTTATTAACGTTAGCCCTCAGCTGTTATACGAGAGGTTCAGATTGACAGGTCACTTTTTTTCATCACAATTTAGCGAGCTAATTGCTAAGCTTGAGCAACTTCGCCTAGTACCGATCTGTGATCCCATAGTGCAACTCTCTGTTGAGGGGCCTGCACTGCCCTTAATATCTTGGTTAAGCGCCCAAACCTTATACCCAAAAATCTATTGGCACGGACGTGATAGAGATGAAGATATTGCCGCCATAGGCTCATGCAAATCATTTTATTTTGCCGATCAAGTTGACGACAATGCTCTGGCAAATATTTATCAACAACAACGTAATAAAACTAACCATCAAGACATTCGTTATTATGGTGGCTTAGCGTTTGACCGCAGCGTTGAGTGCTGGCCAGAATTTGGTCGTGCACATTTCATACTGCCAAGAATTGAATTACGCCGTAATGGAAACAAGGTTAGGATATTAGTGAATCTTAACTTTGAAAATAATGATCTTGAAGATGAAATTCAAGCGGCGTTAAATGCCATCGCAACAATACAAAAGCCACAGCCTTTATCTCCGCTTAACAAACTCTCGTTAATCAGCCGGAGTGATTTACCCAATTATTCACGTTGGAAAGAATTAGTAGAACAGGTCACTCAGGCCAATTTTATACAATCAACACCTAAAGTCGTATTGTCGCGCCACAGCCAAATTGATGTCGATGATAATATTGATCCTTGGGCTGTTCTAGCATGTTGGCAAGGCCGTAATCCAAATAGTTTTCAATTTGGCTTTCAGTTTAGCCCTGAGCGCGCATTTATTTCCTGCTCTCCAGAACGATTATATTTACGCCGTCAACAAGAGCTATTTACTGAAGCATTAGCAGGAACGACTGTCCGTGGGTTAAATCCGGATGAGGACAATATACTGGCACAAGCATTGTTGGACGATTGCAAAAACAGCCATGAAAACCAACTTGTCAGAAAACACATTGTCGATGCGCTTACCCCACTAAGTCAGTACGTGGGTGCTGATGAGCAACCAAAAATCTTTAAATTAAACCATATTCAACATTTACATCGTTCTATCCGAGCGCAGTTAAACCCTGGCGTAAGTGACTTTGAATTATTACGTGCACTGCATCCGACGCCTGCTGTAGGGGGATTACCACGTCATGCAGCACTGAACTTTATCCGTCAACGCGAAGGTTATGCTAGAGGTTGGTATGCAGGAGCGTGCGGTTATTTAAATCACCATGAATCTGAATTCTCAGTTGCTATTAGAAGTGCACTAATCGAACCAAGAAGAATCAATTTATTTGCCGGTGCCGGAATTGTTGCAGGTTCAAACCCTGAAGAAGAATGGCAAGAGCTGGAAAATAAACTCGCGACAGTATTGTCTATTTTAATCGATTTTTAACATCATCCTAGCTTATAGGCGTTGCCCTTTAAGGTCATATCAAAACATCGAGTACTGCTTTCGCTTGGGTAACACAAGTGTTATCATCCTGCCCCGCGTTTACTCCAGCCAAAGATTACTGGCTAAAATAACCCTTAAAAGGTGCATTTTAGGTAAGCGCTATTGATAAACTAGCTCGACTAAAATAAAAATAATATTCTCTATGGCAGTCCCTAGCATGTTTATTAGCACACTAAGCCGTTTGCTTAATAACATCTAATACTGCTCTATCAATCAATAGCGGGTTCCCTCACCCCGTGCTAACCCAATTAAAAAGGCCACAATATGTTGATGTTAACTCAGGCGAAATATCGCCGTGCACTGATGTTACTAGTCAGTTTTCATATATTAATTATTTGCGCAAGTAACTACCTTGTTCAACTTCCCTTCCAGATTTTTAGCTTCCATACAACTTGGGGTGCATTTAGCTTCCCGTTTGTCTATTTAGCTACTGATTTAACCGTTAGAATTTTTGGTCAACAAGCCGCTAGAGGCATTATCCTCAAAGCTATGGTGCCAGCACTAGTCGTATCATATTTAGTGGGCGTGCTATTTCATCAAGGCCAATTACAATCTTTATCAACCTTAACTGACTGGAACAGCTTTGTATTTCGTATCGCATTTGCCAGCTTTGTCGCTTACTTAATTGGCCAATTAATGGATATCACGGTATTTGCAAAATTGCGTCAGGCAAAAGCATGGTGGGTTGCACCGGCCGCATCTACGTTAATAGGCAACTTGGTCGATACCTTAGTGTTTTTCAGTGTGGCATTTTATGCCTCAAATGATGCGTTTATGGCGACTCACTGGCCAGAAATAGCCAGCGTTGATTACACCTTTAAGCTTTTGGTTAGTCTGGGACTTTTTTTACCTGCGTATGGTGTGCTATTGAAAGTTCTGCAAGACAAAATTTTATTGAGTGCCACCACTGATAATGACAACGTTGTCATTCAAGTATCTAAATAATACGGTTTGATGATTTGTGGATGAGCAAAGCAACTGCTAGCTCCAATAAGTATGTTGTCGCAGTGTTTTGCTCATTCGATGTTTATAACATGAGAACTAGAACTCGATTGACAACTTAGCTCTATAGCTTGAACGTATTAACCACTGGAATGATGTGCCTTGTTGCCCGTTACAATTCAAGATTTGACATCGTTATGATGACCTTAAAAAACTGACATCCTACATTATTAAGTCAACACCTCACAAAATACATCACACGATACTCTATATTTCCCATTAAAATCAGATAGTAAAAATTTTTTACAGCCTGTTTAATGTAAAGATTAGATTAATGTTGATAAACACTTGCAAATACAAATGAGAATGATTACTATTATCTGGCGTTCCAAAACTCGGTTTAGTAATTAAAGACTTCATCACCTTTAATTGGTTTTCAGAGTTCGCAAGCACGACATTGCTCACACACTCTTTGTGGCCGGGTTAATCACCCGGCTTTTTTTTGCCTATTTTTTAGTTATGACTGTTTATCACCAAAATGTAGCCCTTCATAAGGCCCAAGCTGCTGATCATCTTTAGCTTTAGAATAAAGTCCGATAGTAAATATGGTGCCTTTTCCGACGGTAGAGTTCACTTCAATTGTGCCACCAAGTCGTTTAATAATTCCATAACTCAAAGACAGGCCTAAGCCAGTACCATCTTTACGTGTGGTATAAAATGGATCAAAGATACGGCTCAAATCGTCTTTAGTAATCCCCATACCTTCATCTTCAACTTCAATTTTTACCCCAATAGTTTTGCCATCTTCCAGCCAGTCGTAAGTTCGTAACCAAATTCGACCTTTATTTTCAATCGCATGGGCAGCGTTAACCATTAGGTTAATCAGTACTTGTAATAATTGAGGTCGATTGACTTCAACAGAGCCTGTTGCGGTAAATTCCTTAATCAACTTAACTTCTTGTTGTTCAATAGAGTGGCGTGCTAACAACAGCATTTCTTCTACAATCGGCGTCACGGGTTGTGATGTTATAGGTGCATTAAATTCACCAGGGCGACTGTACTGCAGCAAACTACGAATAATAGTGGTGATCCTGCCCACTTGTTGGATAACCAATTCAATTTCTTCTTCAACTACTGCAACATTGTCACCAAGTTCATATTTAAGTAGTTCCATATTTCCCAGAATAACGGCGGTAGGATTATTTATTTCATGAGCAATACCCGCTATAAGCTCTCCCAACGCAGTCAATTTCTCATTCGTAACCAGTTGCTGTCTTGTCGCGTGTAACAAGGCCACATTGCGTTCGAGTTCTTCGGTTTTATCTTGTAAGCTGCGGGTTCGCTGTTCGACTTTAATTTCAAGTTGCTCTGCTGCCGCTTGAATTTGGGCATTACGTCGTTGTAACTGATCAAGCATACTGTCAAATTGCTCTGCTAATTTGGTCAGTTCGTTATCTCTATTTAAGCCTAACTTACCAATTCTGATATTACGCCCAGATTGTACTGCGGTAACAACTTGGTGAATATATTCAATAGGTTGGAGTAAACTATTGGCGCCACGATAAACCAGTAAACCTGAAATTAGCAACACGAAAACTAAAATGGTACCTAGCTCGATAATATTGAGTAAATAATTATGCAAAAAAGGAGACTCTGAAAAACCCGCATAAACCATCCCAATCCTTTTTCCATGTACATCGAGTAAAGGCAGATATCCGGATATATACCAATCATTAAGTACGAAAGCACGATTTATCCACGTTTGGCCTTCAACGAGCACTTGCTGATAAACGTTATCGGATACTAATGTACCAAGCGCCCTGTTAGGTTTTTGAGTATTCTTAGGAAATGGCTCCATCAGCACATTAGTACTGATGCGGATTTTATCCAAAAACACTGTCACTGTTCCGATTGAACGTTCAGGTAATGTGCCTTTTCCGTACACTAAGTCACGAATATGGTCGACGATGACAGTATTATGATTAAATAATATTCCACCATCTAAATACCAAAACACATTTCCAGACAGGTCAGCTATTGGTACTAAGGTTCGGCTGAGCAAACCACGCGTTTCAAGCTTTTGGCTTGGCTGTTGCGCATGCGGTGTTGGGATGATTGTAATTTGGGCTTGTTTAACTAAATTGGCATTGATCCGTTCAAGGCGTTTTGCAGGCAATACCATTAGCCCTGAAAATGCCTTCTTTTGGCTTTGATGTAGCATTCCTCGTAAGTCTGGATCGCCTGCGGCATCTGCAACACTAATTAAGCGTAAAAAATCTAATCCTAACGCTTGTTGCTGTTGTAATAATAGAATATTTATCGTATTAACCGCATCAGGATTTGGTTGCTGCTCGCTGTTTTTTAATATCCGAAATGCATGTTGAAAATCCCATGACTCACTTATTGACGCTAATTGATATTGTTGCTGTTTTTGCACTTGCAACAAAGAACTGTTAGCCACAACCAAATCTGCCTTTACTTTCATAAACAGTTGGTTACCTGTGTATATTACATTCCAATAAATAGTAATAAACACTAGACTCACTAAGGTTAATAATATCGGCAACAAGGTTAAGAATAAAATTCGATAGCGCACTTTGGCTTGCATTTGCTGCCAACTAATACCAAAAACGCGTGTAAAAAGACTGGTAGAATTCACCACGTTTATTGATCCTCGTAGTGTTCTTCTACAGTATTAAACCAATCTTTATATTTACGATCTAACGTTTTTCGAGACACGCCTAAATCACGTGCTGCGGCAGATTTATTACCATTATGACCATCAACAACTTGGGTCACATGTTGCTTCTCTACTTTTTTTAACGGCCAATCTAACGGGTATCCCATAATATCGCTTACAGCAACGGATGCGGGCTTTTTCCAATATTCTGCAGGAGGTTTTCCCAATAAAATACAACGTTCAATCATATTGCGTAGTTCACGAATATTACCTGGCCAATCATACTGTTGCAGTACTTGTAGGTCTTCGTGGCTCCAAATAACATCTTTAATACCCAGCTCTTGCGACAATTGCAATGTAAAAAAATGAGTAAGCTCAACGACATCTTCTGGACGCGATCGCAATGAAGGTATAACAATATTCAACACATTCAGTCGGTAAAATAAATCACGCCTAAAGCGGCCAGCTTCTACTTCATCAATTAATAATCGATTGGTTGCTGCTACAACTCGCACATTAATATCGATTTCTTTTTCACTTCCCACAGGGCGAATAGCCCGTTGTTCAAGCACCCTTAATAAGGCAGTTTGCATATTCATCGGCATTTCGCCAATTTCATCCAAAAAGATAGTGCCGCCAGAGGCATAACTAAATAATCCCTCACGATTACCTTTTGCGCCAGTAAATGCACCCGCGGTATGACCAAACAGCTCACTGGCCAGTAATTCTGGGGCAATAGCGCCACAGTTCACTGGTACAAAAGCACCACTTCGACCACTTAACTGATGTAATTGTCTGGCCACCAGCTCTTTGCCTGTACCAGATTCGCCTTCAATTAATACGACAGCGTTTGTGGGTGCTATACGCTCGATAACTTCTTTGACATCACGAATGGCTTCGCTGTTGCCGATAATAGTGGATGATTGTCCATGTAATAATTCACGCCTCAACATAAAGTTTTCGCGCTTAAGCAAACGTTTTTCAATACAACGATCAACTGCGGTTATCATTTGCTCTAAATGAAACGGTTTCATAATAAAATCAGATGCACCAGCACGTAATGCTCTGATTGCCACATCCATATCCGCGTAGCCGGTCATAAAAATAATATCAGACTGTCTGTCCGGCTCATTAAGTGCTTCATGCCATTCGATACCAGAGCGATCTGGCAGACGAATATCCACAATCAATAAATCAAAATGACCATGGCTGCGTAACTCTTCGGCCTGAGCAATTGTGGAGGCGGTTTCAACCAGTGCAAATTTCTTTGCCAAGGCTTTCATCAAAAAACTCCGCATACCAGGTTCATCATCAACAATAAGCACTGACATTGTGGTTTTAGTTACTGGGTTAATATGTTCATCTTGACTCATAACGGGACTCTTATTTGGACATTTTGACGTACTTTGTTAACACTCTATCACCGAATATCTATGACTAGGTCACTATGAACCATAGAAAAGTGATCGTGGGACAATTTGTCTCGAATAAATTATCACAGCTTGGGAGCAAGTTCACAGTTTCGATTTTATGCGTGAACAGTATTTGCAATAAAACGGTTTGGCATTTAACTTGCTTATTGCATTAACAATTAAGCAAAGCAAGCTTAAGTTTTATACATTGATTAAATATGAACATCATGATTATTAATATCTCAAGGAGCGGTAATGTTAAAACTAAAAACAAGCGTCAGTATTCTGCTAGCGGCCTCAGTACTTAGTGGAGCAATGTTTAGCCCTGTTACACTCGCAAATGAAGTCATCAAATTAGCAACGACAACCAGTACTGAAAACTCAGGATTACTCGGTGCACTTTTACCTAAATTTGAAGCCGAATCAGGCTATACTGTACAGGTAATCGCTACTGGTACTGGTAAAGCATTAAAGCTGGCAAGTCAGGGAGATGTTGATGTAGTCATGACTCATGCTCCAGACGCAGAAGCAAAGTTCATCGCTGACGGTTTCGGCATTGAACCTCGTGGTATTATGGAAAATGATTTTGTTGTATTAGGACCAAAAAATGATCCTGCAGCAATAAAGTCTAGCAAAAACGTGACAGAAGCATTCAGTAAAATAGCTAATAAGCCAAGTAAATTTGTTTCTCGTGGTGATAACTCTGGCACCAACATGAAAGAGTTGATCATTTGGAAAGCGGCAGGAATTACACCTGATTTTGCAGGCTATACTTCAGTAGGCCAAGGCATGGGTAAAACCTTGTTAATGGCAAATGAATTACAAGCTTATACATTAACGGATCGCGGAACATATATTGCCTATAAAGCTAAACTAGACCTGAATATTGATTTTGAAGGCGGCGCTAAATTAGCCAACCCTTACCAAATAATGTTGATCAACCCAGCAAAATACCCAGAATTAAATCATAAAGGTGCAAGAGCATTAAGCGATTGGTTTATCAGTCCAGCTACACAAACTATGATTAATAATTACAAAGTACAAGGAGAACAATTGTTTAAGGCAACTTATAAAAAATGAGTGACGGTTGGTTAGTCCTATTGCAGCAAGCATTTAGCTTGCTGCTCTCTTTTGACCCTCATGTATGGGCGATTATTAACATCTCATTTTCGGTGTCTTTTGTCGCGTTATTGATCACTATTATTCCGTCGATTATCTTAGGTTTCATCCTTGCCTTTAGCCATTTTCGAGGCCGTTGGGTAGTCACAAACTTAGTACAAACGTTACAATCTATTCCTACTGTAGTGATCGGTTTATTAGTATATTTATTGCTGACTCGTAATGGTGTGTTGGGTGATTTAAAATGGCTATTTACCCAAAAAGGAATGATTTTAGGCCAAATGTTAATATGTGCTCCAGTATTGATAGCATTATCACAAGCTGCTTTTTCCAGTGTCGATCGCCGAGCCTGGGAAACATCACGAACCTTAGGCGCCTCATGGATACACGCGGTTTGGACATTATGCCGTGAATTACGAGTACCACTTTTATTAGCAATTGTTGCTGGGTTTAGTCGAATTTTGACTGAAGTGGGTTGCTCTATGATGGTAGGTGGCAATATTATGAATGTCACTCGTAATATCCCTACTGCAATAGCACTTGAAACCAGTAAAGGTGATTTTGCTCAAGCAATTGCCTTAGGACTAGTGTTACTAATATTAGCCTTAGTGTTAAACTTCATCTTGGGTTCATTGCGAGGCAAGGCCCTCCCAAGGAGTCATTAAGATGCAATTAGCTAATCATTCAGTTAAATCGCCAGTCAGTATTCAGGCTAAGAATATCCTGATGCAGTTTAATCAAAATATTTTATTTCACGCTGATGAACTTAGCTTTAGTCAGGGTGATGTTATTTATCTACAGGGTGACAACGGCTCAGGTAAATCCACCTTAATGAAACTCCTTGCAGGGTTGCTTTCACCAAGCAAGGGCCAAATTCATAGTCATGGTTTTAAGCAGGCCCCTTGGTGGCGAACTCAATCACTTCTTGGTAAGGCTGTTTATTTGCATCAGCACCCTTATCTTTTTGAAGGTTCGGTAAAGTACAACTTAACTTATGCTTTAGATCAACGGTCGTTATTGCCAGAACAACGAAAAAAACGTATTGACCAAGCGATTAATATGGCCCAATTAACAGACTTACTTAGCCACCACGCCAGTGATTTGTCTGGCGGAGAGCGACAAAGGCTTGCTATTGCAAGGGCTTGGATTGCGCAACCAAAACTCTTAATGCTTGATGAACCAATTTCGAATATGGATAAACAATCACAGAGTTTAGTTGTTGCGATGATTAATCAATTAAAGCAAGACGGCACAGGATTATTGATCAGTAGCCATCAAACCTGTGGCTTAACAGCGTTATGCCAACAACGCTGGCACATTCAACAAAATACCATTCACACCAGCATGCATGTTCCTAGAGTAGAGGCAGTGCATCAGACTAATACAACGGAATTTCATTATGGCACCACAAATTGATGCAGTAATTTTAGCTGGCGGCATGGCAAGGCGAATGGGCGGCAATGACAAAGGGTTAGTGGATCTTAATGGCCAAGCGATGATTTGTCACACTATCGATAAGCTAACAAGCCAAGTCGATGGAATTATGATAAATGCCAACCGTAACCAAGAACAGTATGAACAATGGGGATATACTGTTCTTAGCGATCTAGATAGTGGTTATTTAGGACCCTTAGCTGGAATGGTTACAGCTTTAAAGCAAACTAAAGCAGATTATCTTCTTGTTGTACCTTGTGATTGTCCTATGTTACCGGATGACTTAGTAGCAAGATTATTAGCGGCTTTAGAGCGAGAGCAGGCCGACCTTGCTATTGCAAGTGATGGTGAATATGAACAACCGGTTGTATTACTGTTAAAACCCCATCTAGCGCCATCGATGCAAGCTTTCTTGGATGGAGGCGATCGCAAAGTATTTTTATGGTATAGCCAACATAAAGTGGTGGTAGAGAGTTTTGCCGATCAACCCAATGCATTCGTGAATATCAATACGTTAGAACAGAAACACCGGATAGCAGAAAAAATCGCTAAGTAATTCAGTAGAGGTACTTCATGACAACATTATTTACCAATCCATTGCCGATCCCGGTTTTAGGCTTTTGTGCATACAGTGGCACCGGCAAAACTACCTTACTGAAACAATTGATCCCGTTATTGAACCAACGTGGTTTACGCTTGGCGGTCATTAAACATGCCCACCATAATTTTGATGTGGATATTCCCGGTAAAGACAGCTTTGAAATGCGTAAAGCTGGAGCAAGACAAGTATTAGTCGCCTCCCATGTACGTTGGGCGTTAATGACTGAAGATCTCGTTGAAGATGACCCGCAATTGCAACACTTACTGCGTCAAATTGAAGCCGATAAAGTAGATATTGTACTGGTAGAAGGTTTTAAAAAACTGGCATTACCTAAAATAGAATTACATCGCGCTGCACATAATAAACCGCTAATCCACATTCACGATGACAACATTGTCGCTATCGCGTGTTGTGATGAGACCAAAGTGCCAAGTTCATTAACTCGCCTTGATTTGAACAACGTGGCGCAGATTGCCGATTTTGTACAAAATTACCAACAGACATGGCAGCCAGCTGCGGTGCAGTTACCGATAAACAGTAGCGAACAACAAGCTGCAACACCTAACGATCAACATGGTCTTTCTGTTTCACAAGGTATTACCAACGTATTAGCTCAAGTTGTTCCGATTAACCGCAATGAGTCACTTAACCTAATTGATGTTGATAACCGAGTATTGGCGCATGACATTATTTCTACCGTAAATGTGCCACAACAAACTAATTCGGCAATGGACGGTTATGCTTTTATTTTCCAAGATCTCAAAAAATCACAATCTTTTAAAGTTGTAGGTGAAGTCCTTGCGGGTCATCATTATTCTGCCACATTACAAGCAGGAGAAGCCGTTCGCATTATGACTGGGGCAACGGTTCCTCAAGGTGCCGATACCATTCAAGCGCGAGAATTGGTCACTGAACAAGATAGTATTATTACCATACTTGAACCTGGACAAGTTGTAGAAGGTCAACACGTTCGTTTGGCTGGAGAAGACATTGCTGAAGGTGACGTTGCACTCGCTGCTGGTTCACGCTTGGGCGCCGCTGAACTCGGTTTGTTGGCCTCTCTTGGGTTTAACCAATTGCCCCTTATAGAACGTCCTGTCGTTGCGGTATTCTCAACGGGTGATGAAGTAAGCCAACCAGGGCAACCACTGAAACCAAACTGCATTTATGACTCCAATCGTTACACCATATTATCAATGGCAAAGAAACTTGGTTGTCAGGTTATTGATTTAGGCATTATTGAAGACAATGAACAAACGCTCACAGACACATTGCGCAGTGCTGCAAAACAAGCAGATGTGGTGATTAGCTCTGGTGGCGTATCTGTGGGCAACGCAGATTACATTAAAACGGCCTTAGCCAATGTCGGCGACACTCATTTTTGGCGCATTAATATGCGTCCCGGTCGCCCACTCGCTGTCGGAAAAATTGATCAAAGCTTATTTTTTGGATTACCAGGTAATCCTGTCGCGGTCATGGTGGCATTTTTACAGTTTGTGCAACCTGCTATTCGTAAACTGGCTGGCGAATCTCATTGGCAACCACAGTTTATGCCTGCAATTGCACAACATGCATTACGCAGTAAAACAGGTCGCACTGAGTTTTTACGCGGTATTTATACGATTAGGTCTGATGGCAAAATACACGTTAGTACCACAGGCGCACAAGGCTCTGGAATGCTGAGTTCTATGGTCAATGCAAATTGCCTTATTGTCATTGGTGATGATACTGCCACGATACCAGCAGGCGAATCTGTTTTTATTCAGCCATTTGCTAGTTTACTGTAAAGGCTAATATGACCCAACTTATCGACGGCTTTCAACGAAAAATAGATTACTTACGCTTATCGGTCACCGATCGTTGCGATTTTCGCTGTGTGTATTGTATGAGTGAAAATCCTACTTTTTTACCGAAATCACATGTTCTGAGTTTGGAAGAGCTGTCGTGGATTGCCCAAGCGTTTACTGAGCTTGGAGTAAAGAAAATACGCTTAACTGGCGGTGAACCATTAGTGCGCACCGATTGTGACAAACTGGTCAAATTGTTAAAGCAATTACCTGGTCTTGAAGAGCTATCAATGACCACTAATGGGTCACGACTATCTAAGCTGGCTCAGCCATTGTTTGAAAATGGCCTTAATCGATTGAATATCAGCCTAGATACGTTAAACCCAGACGTTTTTGCACAGCTAACACGTAATGGAAAATTAGATCGTGTCATTGCTGGGATCGATGCAGCAATAGCGGCTGGCTTTCATAACATCAAAATTAATGCGGTGATTTTACGCGGTCAAAACGACCATGAAGTATTAGATTTAGTGGAGTTCTGCCGTCAACGTCATCTCGATATCGCTTTCATTGAAGAAATGCCTATCGGTTATATGGATGAACGTCAACGCAAGCGTCATTGTTCAAGTGATGAAGTCCGTCGCATTATCGAAACGCGCTATCCTTTAATCGCGTCGACTAAGCGTACTGGCGGACCATCTCGATATGTAAAAATGGCCGATAGCTCTATTCGCATCGGATTTATATCGCCACACAGCCACGATTTCTGTCATGAATGTAATCGCGTTAGAGTGACGGTAGAAGGTCAATTACTCTTGTGTTTAGGCAACGAAAATTCCATTGATTTAAAAGCAATTGTTCGTGAATTCCCCGCCGACATAGAACGCCTAAAACGAGCCATTACTGATGGAATGCAACACAAACCTCAATCTCATGATTTTAACATCGACAATGGCACACAAATTCTGCGCTTTATGAATGCCACTGGCGGCTAAATCTTTTTGGTATCGTCAATGATACACTTGAATCATAATTTACAGATGCTGACTGACAACATAACGTATTAATTATTCGTCTTGTCAGTCAATGTTTGCTCGCGTTCCTCAATAGTTGAGGCGATATAATTATTCAAGTTAAGGTGGTTTATGGCCCTATCACGTAAAAAATGGAACTACATCATTATGGGTGCCAGCCTATTTATGATTGCGGTGCTGTCTTTAATTAATGACAAAACCGCCAAGGTACCCAGTGACGCCGTCCCCTTATTTGATCAGCAATTACCGTTGAAGCAATTACTACTTGATGGTCATTGGTTAACGCTGCACAATGACCAATGGCAGTGCCAGCCACAAGTCCTCAATTGCCAGAAATGGGCCCAAGCATGGCAAACCATTAAGGTCTCACCGCTAAGCACAGAACCTTCACACGATAATAAGGTGCAAACACTAACCATTGCTATCAACAATATGCAAACGGCACAAAAATGGCGTTACTTTCCAAACGAAGGCCTCTTGCAATCATCTAATAACAATTGGTACCAAGTACCACCAAGTTTACGCGCCGAGTTACAACCTATTCTTGCTGTACCTTCTCAATCAAAATAAGAGTTTTTATGCCTGAATTACCAGAAGTTGAAGTGACCCGACAAGGGATCAGTCCTTATCTCATTGACCAAACTGTTAGTGAATTAATTGTCCGTAATGGCTCACTCCGTTGGCCTGTACCAGCTATTGCTCAAAATATTGTTGGTCAGCGTATTACCAATGTCCGCAGGCGAGCTAAGTACTTATTAATTGATACTGATGCCGGAATGACAATAGTGCATCTAGGCATGTCAGGCAGCTTACGTATTTTACCGTGTAATACCCCAATTGAAAAACATGACCATATTGATTTAGTACTCGAAAATGGTCGTATGTTGCGTTTTAACGACCCTCGACGCTTTGGTGCTTGGTTATGGTACGAATTACCAGAAGAAGAAGCCCATCCGTTATTGTCAAAGCTCGGCCCGGAGCCATTAAGCCCTCATTTCACGCCATTACAATTACAAGCAACACTGACTGGCAAAAAAAAGACCATCAAGCAGTGCTTAATGGATAATCACATTGTGGTGGGTGTCGGTAATATTTATGCTAATGAAGCGCTTTTTGCTGCAGGAATACACCCACAGGCAGCAGCTGGTAGTATTGATATAGAACGGTTAACAATTCTCGTCAGTGAAGTAAAACAAATTTTGGCTCTCGCTATTAAGCAAGGTGGTACTACCTTAAAAGATTTTACTAATGCCGATGGTAAACCAGGTTATTTTGCCCAAAAGCTGCATGTTTACGGCCGTGGTGGCGAAACCTGTACCGCCTGCGGCAATTTATTAAGTGAGATAAAGTTGGGCCAACGCACTACGGTATTTTGTGGTGTGTGCCAACAGCGTTAGTCGGATAAATAACGCCTAAACCGCATTTCAATTTACCCATAAAAAGGGAGCCATTTGGCTCCCTCATATCATCAACCTCAACTCGGGTTAATCAACTATAACCCTTAAAATCGATATTCATAAGTAGAGAAAGCAGTACCTTGAGTATCATCGTCTAGCACTTCGAATTCAGAATTAGATACACTGCCACCTAACGTTAACATGCCATTAAACATTGGCAAACGATATGACAGCTCAAGCATCATGAGATCTTCTTTTAAAGGTTGCGGTGCCCATTCATTATTAGTATTAGCACCATCTTTATTCAGTTGAGCATAGCGAATAATAGAAGTAAAACCATGACTATTATCGAATTGACCAATTAAACCAAGTGCATAAACATTGGCATCACTATCATAGGTACTGCCAAAAGCACGACCATAGTAACGTGAGCCGCTTTGGTATGTTGAATGCTCGTAAAAACAGTTAAATTGATCTTTGTCTTCACCGCAATACACCATAGTATCGGTGTACTCGATAAATAACTTATATTGTTGTTTGGCAATACTAAAACGGGTATCTGCACCTACCATTTTACCGCAATCAACAATTTGCCATGGATCGCCTTTTGAATCTTCGCAGGTACGTTCTAGATACAAGCCCACAGGCACATTAAACCATGTATCAGCATATCTAACATCGAAGCCCGCCATCTGATTGCCATAGTTTGAACAGCCTACTTCATCAACATTATCTGCTCTACAGTCTCGCTGACCAGTAATTGATTTAATTGCGGTATTAAAGCTACATTCTTGCCCTTCACCACAAAACTGCGTTGTCCAAGACAACCCTATCTCTAACTGCTTGAATGGTTTAATAGCACCACGAAGGTTCCATAACAGTGTATGAGGAGCATAACGCTCTTCTTCTGTCATACTAATGCCACCTGTTAAACTCCAATCACCAACCCATGACAACCAAGGCGTTTCAAACGCTTGTGAATTATTGCGGCTGATCATTAAAGATGGCATTGGTCGGGCATTGTTTGATTTATGCAGAGAAGAGTCAAACCCTGGTCCCCACCATTGCCCCACACTCCCGGCTGTCACAACCCAATTCCCAAGTACCATTGCGACATATGAATCATCTAAGCGAATTTCTTTGTCGTCAGATGGATCATAGTTTGCTGAGGCTGAAATTTTATAAGAAAAACGCTCACCTGTGTATTCATGTGAACCTTGTAGCTCACCTTTTTCACGATAGTCTGAACCAAAATGCTGGAAACGTGCCGCATCTGTTGCCGCTGCCACCTTTATACTGGTGTTACCACGATTACCAACGGCATTTTGGTAGTAAAAATTAACTCGTGCAAAAGCATCCACTAAATCAGGTGTGAGTAATGCAGGCTCAGCTTGAGCTAAATCAGCTCCAATACCTGACCACATCAATGGAAAAGTATTAATAGGGCCGCTAATCACTCCCGCATCCGCTAAAGCTTGAATATCTGCTCGTAAATAAATATCTGAAGTGTCAACCCATGGCGCGGCTTGAACACTGCTACAGATCATCATTGCACTAAAACCTAGTGCCGTGGCTACCTTAGTTAACCAACTAAATCCATTTGTCATGAAATTACTTTACCTTTTTATTAGCTTGATTTTGCGCTACTTTTTTCTTTAATGCAGCGGCTACCTGTGGGTGAACAAATTGACTTACATCTCCTCCATGTAAAGCAACTTCTTTCACCAGTGTAGAAGAAATAAATGAATTCTCTTCCGCAGGTGTCAAAAAAACACTCTCAAGATCAGGACTTAAACGCCGATTCATGTTTGCCAGCTGAAATTCATATTCAAAATCGGATACTGCCCGCAATCCGCGCACGAGTACACTCGCATGCTGTTCTTTGGCGAAATCAACCAGCAGGCCAGTAAAACCGACGACTTCAACATTGTCTAAATGTGCAGTCACCAAATTAACTTGAGCGACTCGCTCTTCAAGAGAGAACAGAGGTTGCTTAGAAGGGTTTGATGCGATGCCAATAATCACGTGTTTGAATAAGCGTGCTGCACGTTCGATTAAATCGGCATGACCGTTTGTCACAGGGTCAAAGGTACCTGGATAAATTGCTCTTCTGTGCATAATATATCGCCTTTACATCATCTTTATAGTCGTTAGTTTAGCTACTTCTATCACCAGAATAAATCATCATCTGGTTTAAACATTGGGTAATGTTACATGCCTACATTACTATTTTTGTATTTTCGGAAGTGGTGGCAGTTGTTGTTTATATTTCAATAAATCAAACTCGAATTTCACTTTTTGCCAAATACGCAGTAAATGATGACGCTCAGCGTTATTACGTCTACCTTGTCGATTAATATCACTGTCTAAATCGGTTCCAATGACTGGAAAAGGCCTGACTACAAAACACCGCAACTGTTTTTCGTACCAGTACTGAATATCAATATCCACTGGACGAGTAATAGGATATGCCGTCGCCAATAATTTTTGTGCTCCAGCCAATGACACACATTGGCCACGAGTAGAAGCCGGCAATTTTAAACACGTCGATAAGCTAAAGCGATCATCAAGCATTATCGATTTAACAATACCTTTTTGCTTACGCCCATGACACAGCTTGATGTAATCCCAATCAGCAGAAAGATTATTGATATGTTGTAGCACATTTATTAGTGTGGGATCTAAAACGGAATCATCTTCAAGAATTAAGGCGTAATCTAACTGTTGTTCAACAATCATTTGCCAACATTGGACATGGCTGAGGTAACAGCCAATTTCGCCAAGATTGAGCTTTTTATCATACTTTTGGAGGTTTTTTTGTGGATCATACACTTTAGCAATATCGGCATCGCATAACTCTTTACCATAAACGGCAGAGATACGCTGGTATTCAATACCTAACTGTTTTAGCTGCTCATCCATGAACGTAAATCGTTCAGTGCTACTATCTAAATTAATGAGAAAAACTTTAAAATTCATATATTACTAACCTAAACACCTATTTCCAGTCATGTGTAACTATTGAGACTTAATCTTAGAATATTCAGCTCTATTAATAATCTACCGAATAAAATGCTCGAAGCTATAGTTAGGTTACTTTTGTTAGTGACATTTTATTTAATCCATTGAATAAATCAAAAACAGCTTATAATTATCACAATCACTGCTTCACACATCACGACGAACATCCGTTTCACCACTTTTAACAGCGAGAGGTTCAAGAGTATATCACTAATAATCTCGCTTTAGCTTGTTGTCAAAAAAGTTCTTATTAATCACCAGGTGGCTAAACAAGAATAATCTTCATTTGTTGACCCTTGATACAATTCCTAATGCAAAACGGTGAACAAACAGTCTTGAGTTGATATACTCAGTGGCAACTCTTACGCCAATTATCATGCTAGTTGAAAAATAGTTAAACGTCACAATACAATGAGCCCCATCATCCGATGGAATTGAGTTAATATTTTATCTTTCAGACAATCATATGAAAAAAATCTTAGTCATTAAACACGATAAAATTGGTGATTTTGTGCTGACATGGCCTGCATTCTATCTATTAAAAAAAGCCATGCCAGATGCAATCATTGACGTATTTGTTGCCAAGGTGATTACACCTTTTGCTGAAGCATGTCCCTATATTGATAATGCCATTGCAGATTCTGGTGATGACACCGCCATCGCAGAGCATATTGCCCAACAACATTACGATGCGGTGATTGTGGCTCATTCTGAAATGAGAATGTATAAGATCTTAAAAAATATCGACATTCCATATAAGCTAGTGCCCAAACATAATTGGTATCAATATCTTTACAAGCACCGTGCAAGCACCGATTATAAGAAAGGTGAAGGTTGCTGGCGTGGCAGTTGTATGTTGATTGAGTATTTTTTATCGCACCATGGTTATCCGATCCCGAGTTTACCTAAGCAATATTGGGATATGAGTGAGCACAAGCCTAAGTGGCAACAATATTATGGCCAACAAGCAGATGAAAAACTGATTTTTATTCATCCCGGTACAGGAGGTTCATCTGGCAGTGTTGCTGAAGCGGATCTGGCCAAGATGATTAGTCATATCAATCGTCTTACAAAGAGCGATTGTCATTTTGTATTAACATATAATGGTGATGAACTGATTTTAGCCAAAAATATTCAAGCATTACTGGCAGACCAGCCTATTCGTGTTTCATTAGCGAAACCATTAGACAGTTTACGCGATTTTGCAGAATCGTTAGTGGCAGCAGACATGTTTATTGCCGGTTCAACAGGCCCATTGCACATTGCTGGTTTACACAATGTTCCGACGGTAGGTTTTTATGCCGGTAGACGCTCAGCACCACATATAAGATGGCAAACGTTAACCGAATCGAGTAAGCGGCTCACTTATACGCCACCCATTGGCAAGAAAACGGGCCGTAATATGTCTCTAATCGATTTTGATCAAGTGTCCCAAGAAATTGCAGACTTTTTAAATAAGTCATCTTAAGTGCAATGGATTCAGCCAGCTCATCTAGAGCACAATTATTGGAAGTAATATTATGATAGTGGTTACAGGCGCAGCAGGGTTTATTGGTAGTAATTTAGTTAAACAACTTAATGCCATGGGGCGAAATGACATTATCGCCGTAGACGATTTAACTGACGGCACCCAGATGTTCAATTTGGCCGACTGTGAAATTGCCGATTATCTCGATAAAGATGATTTCATCAGGCAAATCCAAGCGGGCGATTTTGATAACAAACTTGAAGTGATTTTCCATCAAGGCGCTTGCTCATCGACTACCGAGTGGGATGGCAAGTTTATGATGGCCAATAACTATGAGTATTCAAAAACATTATTGCATTTCAGCCAAGCCAATAACTGCCAATTTATTTATGCTTCTTCTGCATCTGTTTACGGTGGCAGCGAAAAATTTATTGAGCAACGTGAACTTGAAAAGCCACTGAATGTCTACGCTTATTCTAAGTTCTTATTTGATCAATATGTAAGACAGCAAAAACTCACCGGCCAAGTGGCTGGGTTACGGTATTTCAACGTCTATGGTCCACGCGAACAACATAAAGGCGGCATGGCCAGTGTGGCTTTCCACTTTAATAACCAAATGAACGCCAATGGTGTGTGTCGTTTGTTTGAAGGTGTTGATGGTTATGAAAATGGTCAGCAACTTCGTGACTTTGTGTTTGTTGAAGATGTGGTTAAAGTCAATTTATGGCTATGGCAGAACCCATCCGTATCGGGAATATATAACTGCGGTACTGGTCAAGCACAAAGCTTCAATGATGTTGCCAATGCTGTCATTGCGTATCATGGTAAAGGGCACATTGAGTACATTCCTTTCCCTGAGAAGCTTAAAGGTGCTTATCAGAGTTATACTCAAGCAGACTTGACCCAATTAAGAACTGCTGGTTATCAAGCTGAGTTTAAAACGGTTGAACAAGCTGTACCAGAATATTTAGATTGGATTAAAAACCAACACTTTATTGGTCAATAATGACCCAAAACGATCAGCCCAATTTTACTTTACTTGGATACAATGATGAAGAAAGCTATTTTCACTCTTGCAATTGGTGATGAAAATCCGATGTACCGCGCTGCATTACTCAGCTTTGAGCAATATGCACAGAAAGTCGGAGCGGATCTTATTGTATCTAAAGAATTTCATTACCCGATCACCATTAAAGATCCTCAACATACTGCCAGCCCAGCATGGACAGAAAAACTGTACATTAAAGAGCTCCTTAAACAATATGACCGGGTGTTATATGTCGATGCTGACATTATCATCCAGCCAGATGCGGAGAATATCTTTGAGGTTTATGATGATGTCAACACGGTTTATTTATTTAATGAGGGCGAACACTTAGAACGTCAAAATGTGATTGATAAAATAACCGCGATTATGGGGCCTCTCGATAATTGGCCTGTCGTCAACAATCGTCCAGTTTACTACAACCTTGGTTGCATGCTTATTTCAAAGCAAAGCCAATTGTTTGATATCGCTAAACTTGAAGACCTTCAGCTACTATGCAACCACATCAAGTATTATGAACAAACATATGTAAACTACTTGCTGCACCGTGACGGCTTAGCACATCAGAATATTTTCGCCTAAATTTAATCGCATGGATTTTATGGGGCCAGAAAATTATCGCGATGCCAGTTTTATTCACTATGCGGGGCGAGGCTACAGTAATTCATCACTTAAGCGTGAAGTGAGATTTGTAAATGACTTTTGCGAACTGTTCAAAGGTCATATTGATGACAAGGTATTAGCTGATATAAAACAAAGTGGCTGGGACCTCTTTATCAACAAGGTCCAGCAACGCTACAAATTGCCTAAGCCTATAATCAATGCGATAGCCAAGCGCTTCGTGACGATTTAACCAAACGTTATTTACCGTATATCTAGCTAAATAAGTATTAAGATTTAACGTATTTAGCAGCAAAGCATTTAGTGAAAAGGCTTAATTATTCATGTTGAAATACAAAGTGTTTGTTATTAATTTGGCCCGCTCGCAAGAAAGGCTAGCACAAATTGCAGCACAACTCGCTGAGGTCAATATTCCATTCGAACGCATTGATGCTGTTGAAGGAAAGCAGCTATCAGCAGATGAGATTGAAGCGGTATCACCTGCACGTTTAGCCAAACAGCATTATTATCGAGATCTCAGCAAGGGTGAAATCGGCTGCAGCTTAAGCCATAAAAGAGCTTGGCAAAAAATTATCGATGACGATTTAGACTTAGCCTTTGTATTTGAAGACGATATTCATCTTGAAGCTAACTTTGCCGACACAATTAATATGATCCTCAATCTACCCACCATGAATTGGGACTTTATCAAACTGTATCCATTGACTCGAAAAAGCCGCAAGAATATTCAGTCGTCGATGCAATATGGCGAGTTTGAATTTGTAACCTATAAAAAATTTCCACTAGGGGCAATGGCCCAAGCCATTAGTCGCCGAGGTGCAGAGTCGTTGATTAGCCATATGCCTTATATTGTCCAGCCAGTTGATGGTCATTTAAAGTCTTGGTGGAGTCTAGGAATAACGCCTTTTGGCTTGCTCCCTTACTGTATTTCTGTCGACATAGAAGGTCCGTCAGATATTAATCCAGACGGGAATTTAGAACGAGCACCTCAACGTCGTGTCACTAAGTTAATGCTAAACTGGAGCCGAGCTTTGATGCGTTTTATCGCAACGCCTCAGCTGGAAAAACAATTTCGTCAATTCACTCAAGCGTTAAAAAAGGATTAATGTGTCTTCATTAATAAGCCACACACAATTACAGAGTGCACAGCGTATTTTGTATATGACACACTTAGCCATTGGTGATTTTGTTTACCAAAGTGTTTGGTTAAAAGCACTTAAAGCAAAATATCCGCATTTGGTTATTGATGTGTGGTTTGATGATTGTCGCAGTCGTCCGCAATCGTGGGCAACAGGTCGCAATAAAGTGCTCAACGAATGGATAGATGCACTCGGCATTATCGACAATACTTATCCAATTGTTGGCAACCTTGCCCAAAGACAAGGCTATATCAGTCAGGCCAAAGAGCTCAATTATGATTTAATCGTATTTATTGGTAAAAATCGCAGTGAGCAATTTGCAAAAATAGCCCGAAAAATATCATCTTCAGCTTATATAGTAGCCTCAAAAAGTAAACCATTGAATAACCCGATTGCAAAATGGCTATATTTCAAGAATATAGATGCACACTTCAGTTACGATGACATAGCCAAGCACAGTGAGCATATTACCGATTTATACTCACAATGTTTTGAGCGAGCATTGGGTCTTACTTGTGATGATTTAGTCGATGGTAAAAAACAATTGGCCTTTAATGTTGATGCGATTTATCAACAACAAGCCCGCACACTTATCGAAAAATTAACCACTAATGATAACAATAAGCTCATAGTTTTTGTCAATCATTTATCCACAGCCGATAAGCGTGATTATCCTTTTGCTCAACTTAAAAAGGTAATTTTAACGTTAGAAAAGAAATACCAAAACCTGGTATACATTTTCAACTGTCCGCCCGATAAATTGAATGAAGTAACCACCCAAGTTGCTGAAGATAGCGACTTAAACTGCTTAGCCGTAACCACCTTTACTGCCAAGCAAAACTTCTTCCAATTACCAGCCTTAATTGCTGAAAGCGATATTGTTATAAGTGCCGAAACGGCAACGGCTCACCTTGCAGTATGCATGGGTAAACCACAAGTGACCATAATGTCGAATGATTTAACCCTGTGGCAGCCTAAAGGCGACTGCATTATTTTAACGGGTAGCGGTCAAGCTAAATCGATTACGCCTCAGCAAATCGTAGATGCATTTACCCAACAACTGAATCAACATTTTAGTGGAACAAGCAAATTAGATAAGCGCCCATAAACAGAAGATAATAAAAAAGGCCAATAAGGCCTTTTTTATGGGTACTGACAAACACGACGATTAGCTACGTCAATTCAGTTACTGGCAGCAAATCCAATAAACTTTCGGTTGAATAAGGTGCAACCTTATTTAAATACTCACCGTTGAGTACCTTTTCATACATACCTTGATACTGCTGGGCCATCACATCAGCATTAAACACATCTCTTGCCACTTGATGACACACTTTACGGTCAAAACGATCAAGGTGCTTCAACGCATCAACCATTTCATTATAATCTGTTGTCAGCAGCCCCATTTCAGGTTGGGTGATAATCTCTGGTAATGAGCCAAATGGTGTACCAATAACCGGAGTACCTAAAAATAAACTTTCGGTAATCGCTAAACCAAAGGGTTCATGCCATCTAACTGGAAATAGTAGCGCCTTTGATTGTCTGATAATCGTAAACTTCTCATTGCCACCAACCATGCCTTTAAAGTCGATATTTATATCAAAGTTAAGGTAGCCTTTTTTACCAAGCTCAAATCGTTTGCCGCCTAAGACAGCTAATTTTTCACCTGCTTTTTTAGCAATTTTAGCAGCGCCAGTTAGATTTTTATGACGAACCGTCGCTTTACCCAAAAAGTGCACATAATTACTGTTGGATTCAAGACTAGGCTGACCATACTCAGACCAGTCAAGACCATTGTAAACATAGCAGTCGCTGTGATGATTATTGGCATGACGCTGGGAAATAAATATGGTGTTACGAGCGTATTGTTTGGCTTCATCAGCATTAGCATGTTCGGTACACACAAACGGCTTATCTAATTCGCCAGTAAAAGCACAATGAAAATGCACCACATCAGGCCAATCGGTAATCTGTTGATTAAATGTCTTTCGTTTATCGTAAAACAGCGTTCCTTCAGGCCTAACATCATGGGGACGCATCAAAAACTTTACTTCGTGCCCTTGCTGCTTTTGTGCAGTGGCCAGAGACCATACCACCCGTTCAGTACCGCCAAACTTAAACGCCGGAAACGGTCCTCGGCAAAGTAGTACATGTAAGATTTTCATTTAACCTTTCCGTATTGAATGTGCCACTGAACAAAATAATTGATAATATTTCACCATAAATTAGCAACTGAAAATATTTATTGATCTGTGCAAAGTAATTTAAACGCCGAAATAACCTCATCAACCTCTATCATCGCCATTAAATGCTCACCTTTGGCTCGCGTTCCCCATTTTACATCACCTTCAACCTGTTGCTTTATGACTTGGTCATAAACCGACACGGTATAATCTCGATAAAAATAAGGCCCCGTTCGTCCTGGATTTGAATGAGCATACAAGCCAATAACCGGTGTTCCTTGAGTGACGGCCATATGCAAAGGCCCGGTGTCAGGTGCGAGCACTAGCTTGGCTTGTTTTAACACTGCAAGTAGCTGAGTCAAAGATGTCTTGCCTACTTGATTATCTAATGGTTGCTGGCTATGGGATTGAATCACATCGGCTAAGGTTTTTTCTAACACGGTTGGACCGCCGCACAACATTACCCGATAACCTTGATCAACAGCATAATCAGCCACTGCAGCGTAACGCTCTGGTAGCCAATTGCGTTCAGCTTTACTGGCCGCAGCACAAATCACTAATACCTTATCATCACCCACTAATTGTTTGGCAAAGTCAGTATCGGCTTGTGGTACGGGAATGTTCCAGCTTGGCGTTAAATCTTCTACACCAATGGCTTTAGCAAAGCCCATAAAGCCATCTAATACATGGGGCGTCGCCAAGGGTTCTACAGCATTATTTGTCACCAGCCACTGACCCTCTTTGGCTCTAGCCTTATCAAATCCTACTCGCACTCGTGCGTTAATCATTAATGAGGCTATGGTTGCACGAAGTGCTACTTGCATATGCAGCAACACATCAAAATGTTGACCTTGTAAATCACGGCGCAACTGAACATAGCTACGCCAGCCTTTAGACTTATCGAAAATAACAAATTGAATGCCAGGTAAATGCTTGAGTAATTGATATTCAACCTTACCAATCACCCAAGTAATATTAAGGTTTGGATATTGTTTTTGAATAGCCTGCACCATCGCCACCGCATGGCAAACATCACCAATGGCAGACAAACGCAGTAAACATAATGAACCTATCGAACTAAAGTCAGCTTTCATTGATAATCCAATATGTTTGAGTGAAGAATAAGGCGATTAAGGCAAGTTAGTGATCTTAAGGTATAATGTTATTTCGATCCACAATCTAACCAATGCTATTGATAATTAGATGCAAATAAAAACCACTCAACTTGGCCATGTCGCATGGTGTGAAACCACTGCCCAGCAATTAGCACCACAAGATTTTGCGGTCGATGGTTGGCGGGACAACAATGCCGTTGTGGGTCAGTCTAAGGGCCGTTACACCACATGGTTTGTCAAAACTGCTAACTCGGACTCATCGCAAACATGGGTGTTACGTCATTATTGGCGAGGTGGGATGATGGAAAAATTCAGCCGAGATGCCTATCTCTATACAGGCCTAAAACGAACTCGCGCGGTGGCTGAATTAACGATACTCGAAACCTTGTATCAAGAAGGGTTTGCCGTTCCTCGTCCCATAGCAGCTAACGTTGAACGATTTGGTTTATGGTATCGTGCCGACATTATTATTGAACATGTTGCAGGTGCAAATGATTTAGTAGCTTACTTAAGCCATAACTCAATGACTGAGTCACAATGGTATTTATTAGGCGAAACCATTGCCAAATTCCATCAACGTGGGGTATATCACGCCGATTTAAATGCAAAAAACATCTTACTTGCGCACGGACAATTCTATTTAATTGACTTTGATAGAGGTGAGTTACGTACGCCACACCCTACATGGCAGCAAGCCAATTTAGATCGTTTGCTACGTTCGCTTAAAAAGGAACACGCTAAACTGACTACGCTGCAATTTAGTCAACAGCATTGGCAGCAATTACTTGCCGGTTACCAAAGCGTAAACCCAATCTAAGGCGAACTTTTGTATTGAGGGGTTATAAAAATAGACGCTAATCTGCGTCTATTTTTAGATAGCTGGCAGCAAAATGTTAAACAATAAGCTTATTAATCAGTGTGAATTGCTTTAATAATGCACCACGATTTTGTTCAACCACAGCCAGAGCCGCTGTAGATGCTGATTGGTACATATTGTTATCGGTAAACTTATTCTGTAATTCTTGCGCTAATTCATCTGCAGAACTAATACAGGTTAATGCACCCGCATCAGCAAGTAATTGTGTGATTTCAGCAAAGTCCCAATGATTGGGACCAACATACACAGGCAGCCCCATCGCGGCAGGTTCAAGTGGATTATGACCACCATTATTAATTAATGTGCCGCCAATAAATGCCTGATCTGCAGCGCCATATAACATCACTAGCTCTCCCATAGTATCGCCAAGCAATACTTGAGTATTCGCAGTCACCTCATCATTCATACTGCGCCTAGCTAACGTCAACCCTGACTGGGTGACGGTAATAGCGGCTAAATTAAATTGCTCTGGGTGTCGTGGTGCCATAATTAATAATGCATCAGGAAAAAGACTTAATAGTTGCTTATGGGCGGTCAAAATCGCCTCAAACTCACCGGGATGAACACTACCCGCAACCCAAATAGGAGAGTTAACGCGATGCCACTCTGCACGAAGTGCTATTGCGTGCTGTTTCTTTATAGGGTCAATAGTAAGATCGAACTTTACACTACCACACACATGTATACGTTGAGCTTCCACACCTAAATCAATAAACCGTTCTGCTTCACGCTGAGTTTGTACAGTAATCAAGTTGAGCTTGTTTAGCATTGGCACAGCCAAACGACGTTTTTTAGCGTATTTATTTGCTGACTTTTGTGACAAGCGCGCATTAGCCAAAATCAATGTCACTTGTTGTCGCGCGGCAAAGTAGACTAAATTTGGCCACAATTCAGTCTCCATAATAATGCACACTTTAGGCTGTATTTGACGTAAAAAGCCTTTGATCGCATAAGAGAAATCAAATGGTAGATAGCAATGTTGCACCGTATCGCCAAATGCTTTAAGCACTTCAGCAGACCCTGTTGGGCTGGTTGTTGTAACCGTAAATGTATCATCAGGGTGTGCAGTCATAAGTTGCTTAATCAACGGAATAGCCGCTAGCGTTTCTCCCATAGAAACACAGTGTATCAACACATCTGTTGGCATTAACTTGGTAAAACCAAAGCGTTCAGACCAACGATGACGATAGTCGACACTTTTTATCGCCCGAAATGCTAGATAGAGGATAACCAGCGGAAACATTAAATATAGAAAGAAAGAATAAACAATACGGTTCATGTAAGAAGAGTCATCGATTTTTGCTTGTCAGATAAGCACAATGTTAACATACTCGTATTAAGTCAGCTTAAGGAATTATTTGAGCGACAATAAGTCAATAATGAATATGGAAATCACATGAAAACCCGAGATAAAATCATTTTTGCCAGCTTAGAGCTATTCAATGAACGTGGTGAACGAAATATTACCACTAACCATATTGCAGCACATTTAGGCATTAGTCCGGGTAATTTGTATTATCACTTTCGTAATAAAGAAGACATAATCAACTCCATTTTCAGCCTATATGAAAGTCATTTAGAATCAGGCTTTAATCCTTATGATGATGTCCCGATCACCATTGAATTATTAATGGGTTACTTTGATGCCATGTTCTATACCTTATGGCAGTTTAGATTTATGTATTCCAATCTAGCAGATATTTTAAGCCGTGATGATGCGCTAAAAACTCGCTACTTACATGCTCAACAACAAGTTCTTAACCGTTCAAGCAATATTTTACGCAAACTAAAAAAAGACGGTTTTCTTGATGTAAATGACAATAAAGTCACTGCGCTTGCTGACACTATTAAAATGATGGTCAGCTTTTGGATTAGCTATCAATTAACTCAATCAAGCACATCAACGATTACTAAAGCCACCTTATATGATGGTTTATTAAGAATATTAATGATTTTTCAGGCTTATGAGACTCCTACGTCAAGCGAAACATTCTCCCGTTTAGAACAACATTATTTAGACATAGCCAGTAAAGAACGTCATCTAGCTGAGTAAGTAAATGCTGCCAATACTGTTAATTGCGCTCAAGTAACACATTTTTAAACTCGCTAATAACCCACTACTATTGAATCGGTTATTAGCGGATTTTTTTAGGGTTTCCTCTCACAGCTCAAATCCAGCTACCGACTATGTTAACGATTAGTTTTTATTATGTGAATAAGCCAATAGCCCTAAACTAATTCATGTTGGTCTGACGACTTAAAAAAACGCTGTAGAGCAGCAAAAATAAAGGTTAGAATGCCAACAACTCCAAAGCACCCTGTCACTTATAGCGGTGTTTTACTGCGTGATTTGGATAAGCATAATAACCATATTTAGGAGAACACCGGTGGCATCTACCTCTTTTTACGACAGAATTAACCAGCAAATTACCGATGTAAAAGCCGATGGCTTATACAAAAGTGAGCGAGTCATAGCTTCAGCTCAACAAACTGCCATTCAGGTTAACAGTGAAGAAGTGATTAACTTTTGTGCTAATAACTACTTAGGTTTAGCCAATCATCCTGAACTTATTAAAGCAGCAAAAGCCGGTTTAGATAGTCACGGTTTTGGTATGGCATCAGTACGATTCATCTGTGGTACTCAAGACATTCATAAGCAATTAGAAGCCAACCTAAGTGAATTTTTAGGCATGGAAGACACCATTTTGTACTCGTCTTGCTTCGATGCTAATGCTGGTTTATTTGAAACCCTATTAGATGCTGAAGATGCTATTGTGTCCGACGCCCTTAACCATGCATCAATCATTGATGGCGTGCGTTTATGTAAAGCTAAGCGTTTCCGTTACGCCAATAACAACATGGCCGACTTAGAAACTCAGCTTATTGCTGCTCAAGCTGCTGGTGCACGTAATATTTTAATCGCCACTGACGGTGTATTTTCAATGGACGGCGTAATAGCCAACCTTAAAGGCGTATGTGACTTAGCGGATAAATACGGTGCATTGGTGATGGTCGATGACTCTCATGCTGTAGGTTTTATCGGGAAAAATGGTCGTGGAACCCACGAATATTGTGACGTGATGGACAGAGTCGATATCATTACTGGTACCCTAGGTAAAGCTTTAGGCGGTGCATCAGGCGGATTTACCGCGGCAAAAAAAGAAGTTGTTGAATGGTTACGACAACGCTCTCGCCCTTACCTATTTTCAAACTCATTAGCACCTTCGATTGTTAGCGCCTCTATCCGTGTGCTTGAAATGCTAAAAACTGGTCAAGACTTACGTGAAGCTGTTTGGGAAAACAGCCGTTATTTCCGTGAACAAATGTCTGCTGTAGGTTTTACCTTAGGCGGTGCAGACCATGCCATTATTCCCGTCATGATTGGTGATGCTAAATTGGCTGGCGATTTTGCCAACCGTTTATTGCAAGAACATATATATGTTGTTGGTTTTTCTTTCCCAGTAGTACCTAAAGGCCAAGCGCGTATTCGTACCCAAATGTCGGCGGCACATACTCGCGAACAACTTGATCATGCTATTGATGCCTTTACTCGTATTGGTAAAGAAATGGGCATTATCTAATCTATCTTAGGTTCATTGAACCATAAATAAATTAAGCATCGCGTAGCTATAGCTCAAGTTAAAGCTAGCTCAGACTAAAAATAGGTCATCAACATGAAAGCATTAAGTAAGTTAAAGCCCGAAGAAGGCATCTGGATGGTCGATGCACCAAAACCAGAAATGGGTCATAACGATCTGTTAATTAAAATTCGTAAAACAGCTATTTGTGGTACTGACGTCCATATTTATAACTGGGATGAATGGTCACAAAAAACCATTCCTGTTCCTATGATTGCGGGTCATGAATATGTCGGCGAAGTCGTCGACCTTGGCCAAGAAGTTCGTGGTTTCAGCGTTGGAGATCGCGTTTCAGGTGAAGGTCATATCACCTGCGGTCATTGTCGTAACTGTCGTGCAGGCCGAACTCACTTGTGCCGTAACACTTCTGGTGTTGGTGTAAACCGTGATGGTGCTTTTGCAGAATACCTAGTAATACCCGCTTTTAACGCTTTCAAGATCCCTGCTGATATTCCAGATGACCTAGCAGCAATATTTGATCCATTCGGTAACGCTGTACATACCGCATTATCGTTTGATTTAGTCGGCGAAGATGTATTGATTACCGGCGCAGGTCCAATTGGTATTATGGCTGCAGCAGTATGTAAACATGTCGGTGCTCGTCATGTTGTCATTACTGATGTTAATGAGTATAGACTTGATCTTGCCCGTAAAATGGGGGCAACCCGCGCTGTTAATGTCGCAACAGAAAACCTGAAAGATGTCATGAAAGAGCTTGGCATGACAGAAGGCTTCGACGTAGGTTTAGAAATGTCAGGCGTGCCTTCGGCATTCCACGCCATGTTAGATACCATGAACCACGGCGGTAAAATTGCGATGTTAGGTATTCCTGGCGGTGAAATGGCCATTGACTGGAGTAAAATCATTTTTAAAGGTTTAATCATCAAAGGTATTTATGGCCGTGAGATGTTCGAAACCTGGTATAAAATGGCGAGCTTAATCCAATCGGGTCTAGATTTGTCTCCTATCATTACTCATCATTTTAGTATTGATGAATTCCAGCAAGGTTTTGATGCTATGCGCTCAGGTCAATCTGGAAAGGTCATCTTAAACTGGGATTAATCATTAAGATCTAGCTTATGCACACCAACAAGGGGTTGTATTTATACAACCCCTTGTTGCAAACTGGCGTTTAGCCAATCGCTATTAGAACACTTTTATAGGTAATATCATGTCTGGTTTTAAACATCTGTCTATTAATGAGCTTATCCATATGTCCAGCGAATCAAGCGATATACAAATTGTCGATATTCGTGATGCCGCCAGTTTTGCTGCAGGTCATATTGAGCACGCTGTTAACTTGAATAATGAAAACTTAGCCCACTTTATTGCTGATGCCGATATGGATAAACCGCTTGTTGTGGTGTGTTATCACGGCATGAGCAGTCAAAGTGCAGCTAGCTACTTAAATGAACAAGGCTTTGATGACATCTACAGTCTCGATGGTGGTTATAGTGCCTGGAGCTTAGCTAACTCATGATAGAAATTGGCCAACTACCTAATGCACGCGCTGCACAAGCATTTATTGATTACCTCAAAGGATTAAATATTCAATGTCATGCCGTGACTCATGCTCAAGGTGTTAGCCTAGTCATTGTTAACCCAACCGATGAAAGCCAAGCTAGAGCCGAGTTAATTGAGTTTGCTAAAGACCCATATCATCATAAGTATTTACAGGCATCTTGGGATAACGGTGCGACAGATGCTAAGTTTGACTATGGTCCTGGAACCAAGGGGTTATTTCAACAATTTATGACAGGAGCAGGCCCACTTACATTGATGTGCTTTTTTGCTTGTGTTGCCGTTTTCGCAGGTATGAACCTAGGTTTTGCCGATGCCATCTACAGTAAATTATCTTTTTTTAGTGCGGTTACAGACAGCGATTTAAACCAAGTATGGCGGGTGTTCACGCCAAGCCTAATGCACTTTTCAGCAATGCATATCATCTTTAATTTACTGTGGTGGTGGTATTTAGGCGGTAAAATTGAGACCAATTTAGGCACTCGCCCCTTGCTATTCTTATTACTCGTCGCTGGCACGATACCTAATATCGTGCAATTTTACATAAGCGGGCCTAATTTTGGCGGGCTATCAGGTGTCGTTTATGCTGTGGTTGGTTACACTTGGTTAATGGGTATTCGAAAACCCAGTTGTGGTATTAATTTACCGCAATCTTACATGGGATTTATGCTCATTTGGCTAGTACTTGGTTTTACCGATGTGCTGGGAATGCCTATTGCAAATGGAGCCCATATTGGCGGGCTTTGTATCGGTCTAGCTCAAGCGTTGTTTGATAGCAGAAAGTCACAACGGGTTAAAAACCACTAATAACATATTCCACTTAGCCGACATCCGATAATGGTGCCACTCTATTTGGCACCATTATTCACCCTCGTTTTGAACACTGACCGACTTATATTTATGATGCTTATAAACTGAACTTAAGCCATTTCAAGTACTTTATTGACTAGTTTTTCAATACCAATATGTGCCTCTAAAATCGATGTCGCTAACATATAAGCTGGCGTGCTCACGATTTTATTCACTTCATCAACAACGATATCTTCTACTTGGGCATTTTTATGCTTACCGCCCATTTCATTAAATGCATGAGCAGTTTCAGCATCAGTCCCAATGGTACCAATGGCTCCTTTGCCATAAATATTAGGGATCATCACAGGTGAAATACACACAAAACCGACAGGTTTATGGGCTAACGCAAAATCACGAATAAAGCTCTCTACAATAGGCTGAATGTCGCAATTGCTACCCGTGGTAGCGAAGTTAGATAAATTTTTAGCGGCACCAAAACCGCCAGGGATCACTAAACCATCAAATTGACTAACATCTAACATACTGGCATTAAGGACTTCACCTCGAGCTATCCGAGCAGACTCAACTAATACATTACGAGTTTCGTCCGTATTGACCTCTCCAGTTAAGTGATTCACCACATGCATTTGGGCAATATCCGGAGCAAAGCATTGATATTGTGCACCCGCCCGCGTTATCGCCAACAAGGTTAATACAGCTTCATGAATCTCAGTTCCATCAAAAACTCCACAGCCACTTAATAAAACAGCAATCTTTTTCATGACATCCACCCTTAACTTTTAATTACTAATGTAAAATTTACAACAAAAAACCAACAAAACGGTTGATCTGATTAAAAATCGTGCTAACTTAGAACGTCGAATTTAGGAGTTGCATGTTTTTTCTCCATAAATCATCACTAAATTCCATTGTGGCTTAACTGACATCAATAAAAAAGTCCACAAATTAGTAATATTTATTAGAATTAATATTCAGCTCACAAAAATAAAAATAAAACATATAATTCAACAGGTTATAATTTTCGTTTCCAGTCGTAAGAAAATCTATCCCGCAACGTTGATTAATTAACTCACAGACTTATCCACAGGCTGAGAGCATATTACTGTGGCTGATTGTTGGCTTTTCTCTATAAAAACACCCACTAAACCTCACTCAATCCATCACTAGTCAGAATTTACAGTAATTAAACACTATCTTGAGTAAATAATTGGCAATCTCACAAGCATCTTGAGGTGCTGTGGGTATAATGTCATTCTATTAGTCTCGCAAAATACTGAATACGAATATTAATTATGCCAATTATTCCTAATAACCCGCTCATCCTTGTTGATGGCTCATCTTATCTTTATCGCGCTTATTATGCGCCGCCTCATTTAACTAATTCAAAAGGTGAAGCAACAGGCGCGGTTTATGGTGTTGTTAATATGCTTCGTAGCTTATTAAGCCGTTATAGTCCTAGTCATATTGCTGTCGTTTTTGATGCGAAAGGCAAAACCTTTCGCAACGATATGTATGGTGAGTACAAAGCCCAGCGCCCACCGATGCCTGATGATTTGCGTACTCAAATAGAACCATTACACAGAATCATTCACGCAATGGGTTTGCCTTTGATCTGCATTTCGGGTGTTGAAGCGGATGATGTGATCGGCACCATCGCCCTTCAAGCGAGTAAAGAAGGCCGTGCGACACTAATCAGTACTGGCGATAAAGACATGGCTCAACTAGTGAATGAGCATGTCACATTAATCAATACTATGACTGACACCATTATGGGCCCTGAAGAGGTCAAAACGAAGTACGGTGTCAGCCCAGATAGAATAATCGACTTTTTAGCACTAATGGGTGATAAATCAGACAATATTCCAGGGTTACCTGGCGTCGGTGAAAAAACCGCATTAGCCATGCTCACCGGCATGGGAAGTGTAGAAAATATCTTAGCGGATCCGCAAAGCGTCATTGATGTCGGCTTTAGAGGCTCAAAAACCATGCCGGCTAAAATTATCGACAACGCCGACATGCTAAAACTGTCTTACAAACTCGCCACCATCAAAACCGATGTTGAATTAGAACAAGATTGGCATGAGCTTAACGTTAAGCCCCAAGATCGAGATGAACTGATTAAATGTTATTCTGAAATGGAGTTCAAACGTTGGTTAGCTGAAGTATTAGATAATAAACAACCTCACGGCACCATCAGTACAGATAGCGATGAAGAGATCACAGTATCACCTATCATTGAAGCTGAATACGAAACAATCCTGACTGTAGAAGCACTCGATAAATGGATTGAAAAACTCAGTAGCGCCGAACTTATTTCTGTTGATACTGAAACCACCAGTCTCAATTACATGGAAGCTGAACTTGTCGGCATATCATTTACAACCGAAGTTGGCAAAGCGGCCTATTTACCGTTAGCGCATGATTACCTAGATGCACCAAAGCAAATTGATAAAGCCATTGCTCTTGAAAAACTGCGCCCGATCCTTGAAAGCGATACTCCACAAAAAGTGGGACAAAACTTAAAATACGATATCAGTATTTTAGCCAACGCAGGTATCACCCTAAAAGGCGTCCGTTTTGATACCATGCTCGAATCCTATGTGTTTAATTCAGTGGCATCACGTCACGATATGGATGGTTTAGCCCTCAAATACCTTGGACACAAAAACATTAGCTTCGAAGATGTTGCTGGCAAAGGCGCAAAACAACTCACTTTCAACCAAGTTCACCTTGATGTCGCCGGACCTTATGCTGCTGAAGATGCCGATATCACTCTGCGTTTACATCAACATCTATGGCCAAGGCTTGAAAAAGAACCAGAGTTAGCCAGTGTATTTAATGAGTTAGAACTACCATTAATTCAAATATTATCCGACGTTGAGCGCCAAGGTGTATTAATCGACTCAATGTTACTGAGCCAACAAAGTGTTGAATTAGCCAAAAAGCTGGATGATCTTGAAAACAAAGCCTATGAAATAGCGGAAGAGAAGTTTAATTTAGCTTCACCTAAACAGTTGCAAACCCTATTTTTTGAAAAACTAGGTTATCCAGTAAAGAAGAAAACCCCAAAAGGGGCACCATCAACATCAGAAGAAGTGTTAGTTGAACTAGCACTAGATTACCCTTTACCTAAAATCATCCTACAACACCGTAGTTTAGCCAAACTAAAAAGCACTTATACCGATAAGCTACCGCTTATGGTCAATGCTACGACGGGTCGAGTTCATACCAGTTACCACCAAGCTAATGCTGCCACCGGGCGTTTATCATCAAGCGATCCAAACTTACAAAATATTCCAATCCGTACTGAAGAAGGTCGCCGTATTCGCCAAGCCTTTATCGCTCCGGCAGGACGTAAGATTTTAGCAGCCGATTACTCACAAATTGAACTGCGGATCATGGCTCATTTGTCTCAAGATGCAGGTTTACTTAAAGCCTTTGCTGAAGGTAAAGACATTCATAAAGCTACTGCAGCTGAAGTCTTTGGGGTACATTTTGAAGAAGTGACTACAGAACAACGTCGTCGCGCCAAAGCAGTTAACTTTGGTTTAATTTATGGTATGTCTGCGTTTGGTTTAGCTAAGCAATTGGATATTCCACGTAACGAAGCGCAAACCTACATAGATACTTATTTTGCACGCTATCCCGGTGTCCTAAAATACATGGAAGAAACTCGAGCCATCGCAGCTGAGTTAGGTTATGTCTCTACATTATTCGGACGACGTTTATACTTACCAGAAATCCGCGATCGTAATGCAATGCGTCGCCAAGCGGCCGAACGAGCGGCAATTAACGCACCAATGCAAGGTACGGCGGCTGACATCATTAAAAAAGCTATGATACTCATTCATCAGTGGATCACCCAAGAGACTCAAGGTGAAATTACAATGATAATGCAGGTACACGATGAATTAGTGTTTGAAGTGGATGAAGCTCAAGCTGAAGCGCTCAAAATCAAAGTGTGCGATTTAATGGCACAAGCGGCATCATTAGACGTAACCCTATTGGCAGAGGCTGGAATTGGCGACAATTGGGATCAAGCCCACTAATCATTGGTTTATGCTACGTTGAATTGACTTAGTGTCAGTCACGAAATCACAAAACACCGTATTCATTGGAATACGGTGTTTTTTTGCGGGTATTTTTTTACCGCGAGAGCCCCTTATACCAATCCTTATTAGAATATGATCTATTTTAGGCTGCGTCACTAGGCCCAGTACAATGAAAATGACTGTAGGTGTAGTCTTCTACATCAAAGTCATTTGAAGCAGTAATGGGGGTTGTGACATAGCCCCGAAGGGCGAATTTATCAGCGTGTTCTTCTTTGTTAGCCTTTCTTAACGTACGACTGCATGGATGCAGGAGGTAGAGCAACGCAGGAGCAGTTGCCGAGAACGACTATGTCTTCAAAAGGCTGCCTCGAATACCTCACTGATAATTTTCGCTAAAAGAGCAAATTCTAATGCGGATTGGTATTAAACATAGCAATCGATAAACAATACGACTCAAATACCACAACATATTTATCGATCGAGTTAACAAATAAGTACCAATTTGTTTCAAATATCACAGTTATTATATCTTTATATGAAAAACAGTTTTTCATTTTAAGGCGTATGAGCTATTATAATTTTCGTAGGGTACAGAGGTTAAGATGTTCAATCTTTCAAACCTTTATTTCACTAGCGATAGTGACTAGCCAAATTCGGCGCCCCAGCAACTTAGGTTGCTGGGGCTTTTTTTTGGTTTTTTTTGACCATTAAAAATATTTAGAGTAAATACTTTAATGTTTAAAAAAAAACGGTTATTATAGGGTTATTGAGAGTCATCAAATTGAGTTGATGACGCTTGAGTCTTGTTGAATTTAGCTTCTCCCCAAAAGAGCTAATTTATTTGTACCGATGGCCGTTTGGTTATCGGTTTTTTTTTGTTTAAAAATCACCACTGCTTATCACAGACGAAAAAAACCGACATAAATGTCGGCTATTAGTGCTTATTAGTAATCTGCTATATCTCCCTAACGGTTATTCTGAGTCTAAAGCTTGCTCAGCCTTCTGTTCTGCTAACCACTCAGGATGGCACCAGTCATTTAAAATGCTCAGCACTTTTGGCTTACCAGTGCCTTTTAGCGACGACAACGTCTCTACTTGCACTTTATCACCAAAATTCGATAAGGCTGCACGCACATCATTAACCGTCTTCATTTTGACGCTTTGAGTCAATTTATCAGATTTCGTTAATAACGCTAAGACAGGAATATTGCTTAATACAGCCCATTCAATCATCTGCATATCGAGATCTTTCAATGGATGACGAATATCCATTAATACTACGACGCCACTTAAACAAGCACGCTTTTGTAAGTATTCACCAAGCGCTTCTTGCCATTTATTTTTTAACGCTAATGGCACTTGTGCAAAACCATAACCCGGCAAATCGACTAGACGACGATCATCATCTAATTCAAAAACGTTGATCAATTGGGTTCGACCTGGTGTTTTACTAGTTCTGGCTAAACTTTTTTGTTCTGTAAGCGCATTTAATGCACTAGACTTACCGGCATTAGAACGCCCTGCGAACGCAATCTCAATCCCGATATCCCCAGGAAGATACTGATCTAAATGCGCAATATCTGGCGCACTAATTAAAAACTTAGCCCTACGGAAATCGATACGAGATTCAGTCACTCTACACTCCAATTAAATTACTTCTAGACAACGCATTACCATAAATTTTTAACAATTGCTTACTTTTGCACATTTTCGTGTAAAATATTAGCTTGATCACATTATATACCCAAGCAACGCTGATATGTGTGATGTCGTTATAAATGATTTTGCTCTATTCGAGCATGACAAACAGCATTAAAGCGCTTGGAAAAACATTTTACCACGCTTGCGGGTCTTCCTAGTAAGCTCAGGACAATAAATTAACTAGAAGTTGGAACGCCATGAAAAAGTTAGCTCTTGCGCTGTCTGTAGTCGCCTTAATGTCATCATCAGTTATGGCTGAAGGTAATGCTGAAGTAGGCAAAACTAAAGCAATCGTATGTTCTGCCTGTCACGGTGTTGACGGCAATAGCATGATTGATATGTATCCTAAATTAGCAGGCCAGCACCCTGAATATCTTGAAAAGCAATTAACAGAATTCAGATTAGCCGCTAAAACCGGCGGCAAAGAGGGTCGTATGGACCCAATCATGATCGGTATGTCTATGGGTCTAAGTGATGAAGACATCGCTGACATATCTGCATTCTTTGCTAGCCAAGTCAAAGTTGTCGCCGATGTTGCTGACGTACCCGCTGCTGGTGAAAGTTTGTATAAAGGCGGTGATGCCGCTCGTGGTATTACCGCATGTGTTGCGTGTCACGGACCTGAAGGTCATGGCGCAGCTGCTGCAGGTTTCCCAGCTGTCGCAGGTCAACACGCTAACTATATCAAAATTCAGCTAAACAAATTCCGTGATGCTAGTCGTCACAATGATTTAAATGGCATGATGCAAGATGTAGCGAAAAAGCTATCTGATGCTGATATAGAAGTATTATCTAAATATATTTCAAGTCTTAATAAATAATAGTACTGAATATTATTTATTAAAGAGTGGGCTTCCGAGCCCATTTCTTTACTTACCAAGTTGACGTTTACGTCAACTTCTTAGGTTTTACTTGACAAGGTTCACACTTTTATCGTTAAATACACCCCGTACCGAGATGAACCCAACTGTTTGGAACATAAATCTAACAACATCAAGCAGATTTCGGACGAATACATTTAAGATATAAGAATAAAGCGAATTAATAACAATAATAATTTGAGACCGCTCACTAATAATAACAAAATGAGTCGATATTTCAGTTTGAAATACTGGTCGTAAAATTTGTAAGGAATAGACCGATTGGTCGACATGCTATTTAGCACTACCTTACACAATAGAGTGACCCTTAGGTGTTATTTGAATGATTCAAATAACAGCAAAACCAACACATTGTTGAGGATGCATCCACAGGAAGTTTTTACCACTCGAAGGTACAATGTAACAAGGATGGTTAACTATTGTCATTGAAGACAATTAAGATATTGATGAGTCATTGAAGACCATCTACGGAAGCTGTAGTCAGGACGGCAACAGAATATAAAAAAGCGTCATTGATGACCAATAACAACTAAAAACGGCACGGATAGCAAAAAAATAACGATCTGACCGGGATAGTCACATAGCAAGTACGGATACTTGGAATCAGAATAAGGTGCGTTAAGCACTGTTTTACAAGGTGGCAGTTTATACTGCCGCCTTTTTTTATGTCTAAATCATACCAATATTGGTATTTTTCAAATACTTGGTATTATTTAACCGCATTCGCTATATAATCGTTAATCAAGTCAATACCTAGGTACCGCTGTATTTGATGAACGTATGCCCGCTTTGTAATCATTGTGCTGATTTTTTTGTTCAAGACAAAAAAAGAGCCTTCTATGCCTGCCCGCAATGCGGCTTAATTTTTGCTGACTCCAAATCATATCTTATGCCTAACCTAGAGCGTCAACATTATGGTCGAGCACAAAAAAAATCCAAACAAAAACAATTAACACAATTTATTTTGCCTTTACTCGATCAAATCTCTCAGCAACAAACAGGCACGCTAAAGGGCTTGAACTTTGGCCGAGTGCTCGATGAGCAAAGCCAACAAACTATTCTAAACACTGGTAACTTAGTTAATCAGTACGATCCTTTTTTTGCAGCAGATCAGTCGGTACTAAAGCAACATTATGACTTTGTCTGTTGTTACCGTGTTTTTGAACATTTTCGTCATCCTCACCGAGAATGGATGTTACTCAATCAACTGATTAAACCCGGCGGTTGGTTAGCCATAAGTACTCCCTTATTAACCGATAAAGACCACTTTGCTAAATGGCATTACAAAAATAATCCAACTCATGTCAGCTTTTATCAGCAGGCAACATTCGAATATTTAGCATTTAATAGTGATTTTGAGCTATTATTTGCATCGAAAGATCTAGTTTTGATGCAAAAAGCATCAAAATCTGATATAAAGCGCATCCTTATTTAGTGCCTTGTAGAAATTACTCTGCAAGGACGTGTTTAGAAAACCTAATGAGAACATCATGGCTCGCAGTAAAAAAACTCGCAAAGGCGGCGAAAACGGCGCTAAGTTTGCCCCAAGAGTAAAAAAAGTTGATCGTAACGCGGTTGATGGTAAAAAATCAGACGCTGGCCATAAATCTGGCAGCCGTCATAATGAAGCTTTGCTTAAACAAGCTTCAGGTACTACATCGGTTAAGAGTAAAGATGCACGTCATGGCAGTAAAAAGCCTGTAGCATTAACATTACCGACATCTATTACCAAACCATTGGTAGTTAAGCCTAAACAGCCTAAATTGACTGACGAACAAAAGTTATTAAAACTTGAAGAAGACCCAAGGTTGAATCAATTACTTGACCAACTTGAAGAAGGTCGTGACTTGTCTGATACCGACCAAAAATGGTTAAATACTCAATTAGACAAGATTGAACAACTGATGCTGAATTTAGGCCTTAGTGAAGGTGATGACACGCCAACTCAAAGCCCTAAAAAGCAACAGACTGATGATGAGCTATTAAATCGTTTTGAATCAGGAGCAGATTTGCTCAAAGATTATCAGCAGAAAGATTAATCTTCTCGATAAAGTAATACCAAGCTATTTCTTGGTTTGATGTTTAAAAACTGGCGCATATGGCGCCAGTTTTGTATTCAAAAAAGGATAAATTGTGTCTACAACGGTCATCATTATTGCTCTAGTTATTATTATTGCCCTTGCAAGCTATGCAACACACTTGCTGTTAACACTTAAACGTCAAACACAAGCTAATCAACAAGCACTGGCAGAGCGTAAGGCTAAAGCCGACGAGCGTAGACAACAAATACTGACAGATATCCGTTACATTGCCGCTGCGATGTTAGAAGAGCGCTGTGAGCTGTCAGAAGGCGTTATGCGCATAGGGAAGTTATTTGACGTATTATCTATGTCGGAACAAGTTATGGGAGACTTCCCTAATCTGTTTACCCATTATAAATTGATTCGAAATCACCCCATCATGGAAGCGCGTACAGACTTGCCTAAGCAACAACGGATGAAGTTTGATTTAGAACGTATGAAATCAGAAGCAGCATTAGAACAACTTATTTTAGACGAGACAAAACACATTGCTGAATTTGATAAACCAATGACTCATTAACGCTGACGTTATCCACAAGTCATAAGCAAAGAGCAACATGGCACGTTATACTGTAAAAGGTCTAAACCAAATCATCTCCTGACCGTTTGCTAATGCGGTTAAATAATGGCTAGATTATCTTCTGCCTTTTTCTGTATCAAATGAATAAAAATAATAACAAGCGTTAACGCTCAATGATTGGGAGCAAAATATGTTCTATACACTTTGTTCAGGATTACTTCGCGTTATGGGTTGGAAATTTGAAGGCCAACTCGATACCACTCAACCCTGCGTAATGATTGTTGGGCCACACACGAGCAACTGGGATTTTGTCATTGGGATCCTTGCCCGCAGTGCTTTAAACACTAAAATCCATTTTTTAGGTAAACACCAATTATTTATCGCCCCTTGGGGATGGTTGTTTCGAGCCATGGGTGGAAGCCCTGTTGATCGACGAAAACACAACAATTTGGTCGATGCCGCGGCTCAACTTTTTCAACAAAATCAGAATTACAAATTAGCGTTAGCACCCGAAGGAACCCGCAGCCAGGTCAATCGTTGGAAAAGCGGTTTTTATCATATTGCAGTGAAATCAGAAGTGAATATTGTGCCTGTTGGTTTAGACTTTGGTCGAAAAACCATAGTGCTGGCACTGCCTATGGCACCCACGGGCAATATCGAAATCGACATAAATCAATTAATGGACTTTTATCGAACGATTAAAGGCTGCCATCCAAAAGCTATTCCTATATATCTGTTAAGGTCCACACCAGAACGCAACTGAGGATTTAATACGTTAAGTATATTCCCCAAGCTATTCTCAGCTAACAAATTGCCATCACCCAAGGTTAGTGTGCATAGGCGTTACCAATTAGCTTGCGCTGGTATCGCCCAAAACAACGACACCAGCGCCAATGGTTTATCTAGCCTCTTATCAATGTTGCTCTTCAGCGTGTTGCTCTTCGCAGTGTTTAATGCTGCGAATATCTGTGCCTGTCGGAATTTGAAATGCCCGTAAACCAAACTCAGGTAATATTGCAAAAATATGATCAAAAATATCTGCTTGAATTGCTTCGTAAAAAGTCCAACGAATATCATTAGTAAAAATATACAATTCAATCGGTAGACCTTCCGTAGTGGGGGCTAGTTGCCTCACCATCAATGTCATGTCTTTGTGTATTTTATCATGGCGACGTAGGTACTCTTGTAAATACGCCCTGAATGTTCCGATATTAGTCAAATGACGACCATTTACCTTCATATCAATATCGCTAATATTGGCATTAGCAGCGCTGATCTCACTAAATATTTGTGGTAAATATTCTTTTAAATAATTCACTTTACCTAAGCGAATACGTTCAGCATCATTTAAAAACTGGATGCTATTTACATCAATATTTATAGAACGCTTTATCCGTCGACCACCTGATTCAGACATACCACGCCAGTTTTTAAAGGCATCCGACACTAAGGCGTAAGCGGGGATCATGGTAAGCGTATTGTCCCAATTACGAACTTTGACCGTCGTTAAAGTAACATCTTCCACTGTTCCATCTGCTTCATATTTATCCATTTGGATCCAGTCCCCCTTGCTCACCATGCGGTTGGCGGCAAGTTGAATTCCAGCGACAAAGCCCAAAATAGTGTCACGAAACACCAACATGACCAAACCAGTAGCCACACCTAAGCCACTAAAGAAATATATGGGTGACCGGTCGGCTAGAATTGAAAATACAATAATTAAGCCGATAAAAAATAGAAATAACTTAATTAATTGAACAAAGCTAGTTACCGGTAAACGTCGATTAATATGATTCATATCAGCGATTTTATCAGCAGCATTGAGTGCGCTATAAATCGCTCGTAAAATAAACAACACCAATAATGAGCTCAGCAAGCGATCAATAACCATACTGGCAACATCATGTGAGGTAAGTACGATAGGTAGCAGTAAATCAAGAATCCCAATAGGCACAAGTAAGGCGACTCGTTCAAACACATTAAAGTGCATAAAGATATCGTCCCACTTCACCGAGGACCGACGGATCATCATATTAATCCCATGTGCCACAAATCGATGTGCAATGAAATAACTAATACCCGCAACCAGTAAACAGGCAAAAATCAATATTGAGGTCGCCAATCCATCTGTTGGCTGGCTATTAACACCTAATCGGGTTAACCAAGCTGCAATTTCAATCCGCACTTCTGTATTCACAAACAAATCCTTAGCCACTTTTGCCTCTTACACAATCAAGAGACTTAAATTAAACCGCATAAAAATAATCAAACACTCGTAGCTCATTATGCCCTGTGTTGATAGAGAACGTTAACTAAACCTCAACACTATCCGCCGATAGGCTAAATATAAATCCAAGCCTCTATTTTCACTATGATGTTAACTGTTAGGCGCTGTGGGATGATACCCATAACAGATAATACAAACCTTCATTTTACTCATGGATGAGACAAGATAATAAAAACAATCTTATAGTCCATTATCGAATTTATCATCAACTTATCAACCACTCTCATTTTTTAAATAACAAAGACATTGCTGTTTAAAAACACATCATTCATCCTAGCTTGAATATACCAGTATTGTTTTACATTAACCGATTTGTAAGGAATGTTATGTCGTGGGATCAAGTGTGGATTGATATAAACGTGGCGACCATGGATGCCAATATACAAGGAGCTTATGGCGAAATATATCAAGCGGCCATAGCAATCAAAGACGGAAAAATTGCTTGGATTGGCCCACGCAGTGATCTGCCCGAATTTGATGTACTGGCAACCCCAGTTTACAGAGGAAAAGGCGGCTGGATAACGCCAGGGCTTATCGATGCACAAACTCACTTGGTTTTTGCCGGTAATTGTGCCAACGAATTTGAACAGCATTTACAAGGCGCGACTGATGCCGAAATAGCTTGTGCTGGTGGCGACATTACCTCGATAGTTAACGCTTGTCGCGATGCAGACGATGTCGAATTATTTGAACTGGGACGGCAACGCTTAAACGCCTTAGCCAGAGAAGGCGTCACCACGGTTGAAATTAAATCCGGCTACGGATTAAACACTGAAACCGAGCTTAAGCTACTGCGGGTCGCACGCGAATTAGGTGAGCATCATCATATTGATGTCTGCACCACCTTTATGGGCGCACATGTTATTCCGCCAGAATATAAAGACAATGCTGACGCCTATATCGACTTGGTCATCAACGACATGCTCCCCGCGGTAATCGCCGACAACCTTGCGGATGCGATTGATGTATTTAGTGACAATATCGCCTTTAATCTTGAGCAAATGGATCAAGTATTAACGGCGACTAAACGGGCTGGTCTGCAAATTAAACTGCATGCAGAGCAATTAACCAATATGGACGGCAGCACATTAGCTCCCAAGCTTGGGGCTAAATCGGTCGATAATACTGAATGTCTAGACGAAGCAGGAGTTAAAGCCATTAGCAAAAGTGGTACCTGCGCAACCTTGTTACCTGGTACGTATTACTTTTTACGAGAAACCCAATTACCGCCAATTGATTTATTGCGTCAATACAAGGTACCAATGGTAATTGCCAGCGATTTTAATCCTGTTTCATCCCCTATTTGCTCCACCTTATTAATGCTCAATATGGCCTGCACTTTATTTAGATTAACCCCAGAAGAAGCCTTACAAGGTGTGACCATAAATGCCGCCAAGGCCTTAGGTATTAATAATCATGTGGGTCATCTTGCCACAGGCATGCAAGCAGATTTTTGTTTATGGGACATCACAACACCGGCGCAACTGGCCTATGCTTACGGGGTTAACCCGTGTCAAACGGTAGTAAAAAATGGTCAAGTAGTTGCATTACCTCGTTAATCAGCCCGATTAACTGCTACTCGTTGTTAGCGCTATATATATGCTAACAACGAAATTGTAGTCATAACATTTCCACTCAACAGCCCTGTTAAATCCGCCGAATTCATATACTAAGTCCTCTTCAATAATAAATTAATCAATAATATGGTGATTTTAAGATCAATTTCATTTAGGCTATACATATTATGAACGAACGTTCAAAATATTTTTGTTATTGATTATTGTTTGAGTAGTCGTATTGCTCAAGTTTATCTTCTCCATTTCGACCTAACCCAAATTGTCAGAGGTATTATGAAAATCCGCACTTTAATGTCGCTTGCTACTGCATTTGTTCTGCTCCATAGCAGCACTGTGTTCGCTAATGAATCTGTTAACTCCGAAACACCACAGCTAACTAAGCCTAAAGTGATCATTTTTGATGTAAATGAAACCTTGTTAGATCTTGAAAATATGCGCAAATCAGTTGGCGCAGCGCTTAATGGCCGTGAAGATTTACTGCCTTTATGGTTCTCAACCATGTTACACCACTCGTTAGTTGTATCAGCCACTGGCGATTACCAAACATTTGGCAGCATTGGCGTTGCCTCACTGCAAATGGTTGCCGAAATCAACGGTATTGCCATCACACCAGAACAAGCTAAAACCGCCATTTTAACACCACTTCGTTCATTACCAGCTCACCCAGATGTAGCACAAGGTTTAGCTAAATTAAAAGCTCAAGGCTACAAACTAGTGACCTTAACTAACTCATCATTAGAGGGCGTAACCTTACAGCTTAAAAATGCTAATTTAAGCCAGTATTTCGATGCCAACTTAAGCATAGAATCTGTTGGGGTATTTAAGCCGCATTTAAAAACATACCAGTGGGCCATTAAAGATTTAGGCGTTAATGCAAATGAAGCATTAATGGTTGCCGCACACGGTTGGGATATTGATGGTGCTAATAAAGCAGGCTTACAAACCGCTTTTATTCGTCGCCCAGGCAAGGTGTTGTTTCCGCTAGCAGCACAACCAGACTACAACGTATTGGATGTGAATGAACTCGCCAGCACTTTAGCTAAATTTAAGTAGTCTTAACGATTATCGCCCAGCCAATGCTGGGCGATAAATGTAAACAGAATTAGAGCCTGTATATGGCCTCCTCCACTGCTGTATCAATATTCCCCCCTCAAGACCACTTGCACTGCCCCTTGCCATTAACGATCAATTAACATTTAATGAATGTAGATTAATCATCGCATTAAAAGGGAAAACAAATGAGAAAGGCATATTTAGCGCTATCAGTGGCATTATGTTTTGCTAGTGTAAGCGCAAACACCATGGCACAAACCACACTGGTGCATCACGTTAATGGTTACACGCTCGTTGACGGGAAACTGCAAACCTTTAATGCTATCCAATTTACTGACGACAAAATTGATCGACTATTTACCTTAAACCAAGCCTTACCTAATGCAACTGATATCACCTCAATTGATGGCAAAGGTAAAACCCTGCTGCCCGGATTAATCGATGCTCATGGCCATGTGCTGAGTTATGGTTTGAGTTTGTTAACCGCAGACTTAACCAACACCAGTAGCGAACAACAAGCCGTAGAACGAGCACAAATATTTAGTAAAAACAACCCGACTGACGGTTGGCTAATGGGCCGTGGCTGGAACCAAGAGTTATGGAACAGCAAACAATTCCCAACGAAAGAAAGCCTAGATAAAGCCTTTAGTGCTAACCCAGTGTCATTTGGCCGAGTTGACGGTCATGCCATTTGGGTTAACAGCAAGGCGTTAGCACTCGCGGGAATTTCCTCAACAACTGTGGCACCTGAAGGCGGTGAAATTGTTAAAGACGAACAAGGTAATCCAACTGGCGTGTTAATCGACAATGCCATGAACTTAGTGTTTAACATCATCCCCGATCTTAACCAGCAGCAACTACAATCCACTTTAACCCTCGCAATGGACAGCCTAGCGTCATACGGACTCACCAGTGTGCACGATGCTGGTATCAGCATCGACAACATCAAAGCATACCAACAATTAGCAGCTAACAATGCCATGAGCGTACGCGTAAATGGCATGCTGTCTGTTGAAGACCCTCGCTTTACAGCCATTTTAAAACAAGGCCACATCACCACTGCCGATAACATGTTTAAAGTCGACAGTGTAAAAATATCGGCAGATGGCGCGCTTGGCAGCCGCGGCGCAGCGTTAATCAAAGAATATTCAGATCAACCCGGCCATAAAGGATTAATGCTGTATTCAGACGATCAACTCGGCAAACTGATTTTACTGTCGATGAAAGCGGGATTTCAGGTCAACACCCACGCCATTGGCGACAATGCTAATCAAGTGGTACTCGATAAATACCAAACTGCCATTGCAGCAACAGACTCAAAAGCATTACGCCATCGTATTGAACATGCACAAATTCTCGATTTAGCCGACATACCGCGTTTTTCCAAACTTGGGGTTATCGCATCGATTCAAGCAACCCACGCCACCAGCGACAAAAATATGGCCGAAAACCGTTTAGGTAAAGCCCGTCTAGCTGGTGCTTATGCGTGGCGCAAACTGTTAAACGCCAATGCTGTCATCGCCAATGGTTCAGACTTTCCTATTGAATCGCCCAACCCATTTTTTGGATTGCACGCTTCAGTCACTCGCCAAGATCATGTAAACCAACCACTAGACGGCTGGCTCGCCACTGAAAAACTCTCGCGCATCGAAGCGCTCAAAAGCTTCACCATCGACGCCGCCTTCGCAGGCCATCAAGAGCAGTTATTAGGCTCATTAGAACCCGGCAAAAAAGCAGACTTTATCCTAGTTGAAGATGACTATTTTACAATCGACCCACAACAGATCTGGCAAAACAAAGTCATCGCCACCTGGGTAAACGGCCGCAAGGTATTTGCAAAAGAGTAAGATGCATTGAGAATCGTTTGTTGATAAGTAAGATAAGTAGAATTGGTTTTAATAACGTTTCAGCCTGTGTGCCAAAATGACACCGGTATTGCTTATTGTACGTTTTAACACCATAATGGCTATGTGACATTTTGGCACGTATGGGGATTATATTATGGCGACTACTTTACCTCGCATCACCGCTAGAGTTGATGTCGACACCCAAGATTTACTGACAAAGGCTGCAGCTATAGCGGGTATGTCGAGCATTAACTCATTTGTACTCAGTGCAGCAATCGAAAAAGCCAAACAAGTAATAGAACGTGAACAAACACTAAAACTTAACCAAACAGATGCAATGTTGCTTATGGAAGCGTTAGACAGTCCAGCAACACCAAACTCAAAACTCAAAACGGCTTCGGAACGTTACGAAAGCAAAACCCAATAATGAATACGGTACTTTTAGATAAAGCTAAACACGATAGAAACCGATTCAACTGTGGTATTGATGCTCTTAATAATTACTTAAAAATCATGGCGAGTCAGCAAGCAAAGAAAGACAACTGCAGAACGTTTGTTTTAGAAGATGATAACGATAACTCGCATATCATCGGCTTTTATACCTTAACAATGACACCAATTGACCTAAATGCTCTGCCGGATAAGCTACAGAAAAAGTATCAATCATCAACCTCTGGCGGCCTAATAGCCCGCTTAGCCATCGATGACCGTTATAAAGGCCAAGGCTTTGGCGAATGGTTACTTATTGATGCACTACGAAAACTGTTAGCGGCAAGTGATAGCGTAGCATTCCCAGTCGTCATTGTTGACGCAAAAGATGGCGCAACACACTTCTACGAACATTATGGATTTCAGGCCTTTCAAGACGCAGAAAACAAACTGTTCATCACCATTGCAGATGTAAGAGCAAGCTTAAGTTAACTTGAAAACTTAAACCCAAGAATTTACCACGGGAAAACCATTTAACGGGTTCATCATGGCATTCACTCTCCGACACGCACAAGTTCATCCCTGTAGCTCGGCCGCCCCGTCCATGGGGCGGACGGTCGACTCGCAAATTACCATGACCAACCTTTTAAGCATTTTCGGTAACTGTTAGCTATAAAAGACTAGTGCTGTTTTCAATAATTTGCCGGTGCGGGAGAATTTACTTGTTATAAACCCATTTTATAACATTTAGAACAACGGATTAATCAAGTAGCCACAAACTTTAAGTTCATTGGCTACACCAATTTTCCAAGCACCGAAATCATCGAGCGGGACGTAAACGACGCCGCTAATATCATTTGGGGTCTCAATTTGACCTTTAACTAATGAACAAACATTTTCTCTTCCGAGCTTTGCCATTAAATAACCATGTTCAAACACCACGTTTTGACGTGCCCTATCTCTAGCAGGAATTTTCGTTTCATGCGCTCCTCGCCCTTTATCACAAGCGGTATATAAAACTAGAGCGAAATCAGCATCATTGGAATATTTCTCTATTTTTTCAATAATTGTCATTCCAGCGTTAGCTTGCTCATGCAAGATAATCACTTCTAGACCTAACTGCTCGATAAACCTGCTGATCTCTTGTTTAGCTTCATTATCTCGACCATGAACAATAAAAACCTTCCTTTTATTTCTAGCAACTTGAGTTGATTGAGATAGAATTTTTTTTGGAATTGGTGCCGTCTGTTCTAATTGAAGTGCATTGCCAAATTCTAATTCATCAAGTAACTGCGTGAATTGTTCTGAAATATATGTCCTCCGTTCAGCGTATGAAGAAAATTTAGGCTGAATAAACCCCCAAAAAGAATCTAAGCTTCTATGTTGTCTTATCCAATGAGGTAATTTTGATGCTATAGCTGGGTTTTTAAGTAGTTCCTGGCGTAATGCTTTATATTCTCCAGAATCTGAAGCCATGCCAGTTGCTCTAGCTGTTAGAACATTAGCTAGATAACTTACTTTATCAAAATCAGTTTCTAAGAATTCTATGCTCAACTTTTTAAATTCCCTATAAATTTTAGTAATCTTAATTTGGACTTAATAATGTACAAATAAATCCGCAGTTTAAGTCATTAATATCATCCTACATTTGCTACATCTTTGATGTAAAGCGGTTAAATCTATTCGTGTTACAACTGCATTGAAGCCGTTGAAGAAAATAGCGTGAGCTGGCCATGGACGGCCAGCTAGCTTTCGAGGGGAAGGGACGCCCCATCGGAAGCGTTAGCATTTTTGAATAAGGCCGAAGAACACCAAAACGAAGTCAAAAGCTGGATTCAACCACGTCGCGAAATTATCGCTTTTCAGATAATTTTGATGTGGCGGCTGGGAGTTCCAAGAGGGAACAGCCGTTGGTTTCCTCTTGGTCTGGTGTGGGCGAAGCGCCACGACGTTAGTGGCCGCTGGCCATAAAACACAACCAAATAAGAATATAGTTGAGACAACAGTAAAAATTGACCATGTCACCACCTAGATGATCACATGGCCAAAAAAGACTAAATAAACGAATTAAGCTTGAGTAAACTGCTCATACAGTTTGTCTTTTAATACCAAACGGTCAAGCTTTGCTTTTTCAATAAACTCATCACTTGTTGGCGTATTCTGTAACTCCAGCTTACGTATTTCAGTATCTAAATCATGATACCGCTTCGCATCAGTTGCGAACTCAGCATCACTAGCAGTTAATGATTTAATTTTGTCTTGATACTCAGGAAAATCTACTAATAACGCATGGTTTTCACCTAACATAACCCTCTCCTTTTCATACTAAACTTAAGCCCGTTAGACCATATTTGAACCCTATCGTCAAACTGACACTACTACTTCACAATACATGCTCATAAAAACTGTAAGAGCTTAATCTTAAGAACTGTTAGGATATAACCATATTCCAACCTGAATGCCACGTAAACCTAATGAGTAATTAATGAAAAAAATTATCCATGTCATTATGTTGAGCCTGCTCGTTAGCGCTTGCACAGACTCCACCACCGCTGACAATAATTCAAACTCTACAGCCACTGACAGCACTGCAAGCAAAACAGCCACCAAGCTCAGTCTAAAACAACAAGTCGCATCAATCACTAAAGACTATTTTGTACTCAGACCCGAAGTTGCCACTTACTACGGCGTGAGTGATGCCAGTATCAACGCCAATGTGATGTCTAAACTCACCGACTACAGTCCATCTGGTGAAACCCACCGTCGCAAAGGACTTAAATCAATACTGAGCCAACTCAACGATATTGATGAAGCAAGCTTAACGCCCTCTGAAACAATCAGCTTAAACGCGATAAAGTCTGAAGTGAAAGGCGCTTTATTACCAGCTCAAGTGGTTAATTATGGCAACGTGTTAGGTGAATACGGCGTATGGTTTTTACCTTATGCTGTTAACCACTTATCTGGTTTACAAATTGAATTCCCCGGTTATATGGAAGACAAATTTGCCGTCACCAATACTGCCGAAGCCGAGGCTTATTTAACTCGCTTAAGCATGTACCCTGCCGCTATGGGCACATTGGTCGATAAACTCAATCACGATGTATCGATGGGCGTCATTCCACCAGACTTTGTCATTGATAAAACCCTACGCGGGTTACAAGCTCAAATCAGTGGCCCAGCAAACAGCCATCCTTTAGTGACCAGCTTTAACGCTAAACTTAACGCAGCCAAAGTAGATAATAGCGATACGTTGGTAAAGTCTGCTGCCGAGTTAGTTGACACTAAATACTATGCCGCCACCCGCCAACTGATTGCAGCGTTAGAAGCGGTGCGCCCAAAAGCAACTCATGAAGCTGGTATTGGTCGTTTACCCCAAGGGGCGAAGTTATATCAATCGCTGATCCAACATTTAGGCAATTCGACCAAAACTGCCGATGAAATTCATCAACTCGGATTAACGGAAGTGGCACGTATTACTACCGAAATGGACGGGTTACTCAAAAAAGTCGGTTATGTTGACGGTACCGTCGGTGAGCGCATGCAAGTGTTACTCAACGACCCACAATATCTTTACCCTAATACTCCAGAAGGCAAGCAACAGCTAATGGCCGATATTCAAGCCGACTTAGCCTTAGTTGATGCAAAATTACCAGACTGGTTTGGGCGTTTACCTAATCAAGATGTGGCCATTGAAGCGGTACCAGAAAGTCGCGCCGCTTCGACTAGTGGCGCATTTTATGACGCACCATCACAAGACGGTTCACGCAAAGGCACCTTCTGGATCAGCTTGTATGACACAGCATCACTGCCATCTTATTCATTACAAACCTTGACCTACCACGAGACTAATCCAGGCCATCATTTACAAACCATTATTGGCTTATCTGATGAACTGCCGCTACTAAGTACAGTATTTTATTCCAATGCTGCAGGCGAAGGTTGGGCCTTATATGCCGAGCGTTTAGCCGCCGAAATGGGCATTTATGCAAATGATCCTATCGACAACATTGGCCGTTTGCAGTCAGAGCTACATCGTGCGGTTCGCCTTGTGGTTGATACCGGCATACATGCCAGAGGCTGGAGCCGTGAACAAGCCATTGATTATTCTGTTGCTACCGAAGGTATTCATTTGTCGGAAGCCACAGGCGAAATTGAACGCTATGCCGTTTGGCCGGGCCAAGCACTCGGCTATAAGTTAGGTGAGCTGAAAATTATCGAACTACGCGCAAAAGCCAAACAAGTTTTAGGTGATAAGTTTGATATTAAAGTGTTCCACGATCGCTTATTAGAAAATGGCGCCTTGCCATTAGATTTAATGGAGCAAAAAATTAATCAGTGGTTAGCCAGCGAAACTGCTGCGTAATCAATCTCGACTAGGAATACTAAACCTCAGCTCAGAATAATAGTGTTTGAGCAGGTTACACAATAAAGCCACAGGGCGAACACTCGTACTGTGGCTTTATTGTCATTTATCATTTTTATCGTTTGGTTTAGCTTGATTTTGACACGCTTAGTTTTGAAATACTTATTTTTGAAACTCAGCTAATTGCTTAGTGTATTTGTTTTGATAAAACGGATGGTCGGTACTCGCTAACGCTTGTTGTTCAGCTTCGATAGCCTGAGTCATTTTACCTGTAGCAGCATAAACACTGGCTAACTCATGGTAGGCCGAATGCGCTTTAGGATAGGCTTTCAGCGTATCTTGATAAACCCCAATCGCTTGCTGTGGTGCAGCTTTAACTAAACTATTACCTAAGGCTAACAGCGAATCAATTGCTGGCACATCAAAGCCATAAACCTCATCAGACAAACGTTTATAGTAGGCTAGAATTGCTTTCGTTCCTTGTTGAGATACTTCTGAATCAGCCGCTAAAACAGTGTGAACATCGTTAAATATCATCTCGATGCCCAACGCCGTCGCCAAAATAGGTTGGGTCATATAATAGCTGCCGTCAAAACGTTTGATTTGATAGTTCAATTTATGATTGGCATGGGTTTGAATAATATCTTCAAGCTTAGCAAACGAATCCAGCTGCCTTTGCTCAAAGCCGCTATCACTGGTGCTAATAAATAGAAATCTTGGTTTGCCTTGCATGTTTTTGAGCTTTTTAGACGCATCATTGAGCACATAGGCAAAGTCTGTTGATAACACCGGGCTGGCAGCAATATAGGCATTAAATAAACTAGGACGATTGATTAAGCTGTAGAGCACTAAACCTGCATTGCCAGTAAAGCCGTTAAAAATACGAAAGCCATTGGTGCGATAACGTTTATCAATTGCGGGCAATAAATCTTGTTCAAAAAAGTCCAATAGTGCTTGATCGCCTTGCTGCTCTATCGCACCCTGTTTTAACTTTCCCAAGCCTTGGTGGCCGTCGGGCGCGGTAACAATAATGGTTTCTAACCACGGCCAGCCGCCGTTATGGCTCATCCAATCGTGCATGCCTGCTAAATACAAATGGCTGCGCGGATGTAAGTCAAATAACACCACATAGTGCTTATCGGTTTGTTTTAAATAATCGTTCGGCAAGGTCACCAAAAAATCGACTTTCTCGCTAAATAAAATGGATTTCACGCTCAGGGTTTCGGTAGTCTGCTGCGGCAATACATCTGTAGCAAACACTAGACTAACGTGAAAAAAACTCAGTAATAACGTGTATATAGATATACTTTGGCGTGATACTTTCGGCCATTTTAAAAAACGACCCGTCCCGATGTTTAGCATACTAGCTTCCTTGTCAGACTTAAGCGTTGAGCAATATTCGAACCTAACAGACCTTCCTAAACAAGGCAATTTAACATTATCTAATATAGTTCACACCTTGCACTAAAAGTCACCTTGTATCGATGCTATATCACGAATAGCACTAGCCTTAGCCGTCAATAAAGCTTAGGATCATCAATAAGCTAATTAATTGTTTTCGGAGTAACAAATCATATGAGTATTAGAGCTATTATCGTTGATACCGCCGGTACCACTACCGATCTTAACTTTATTCAAGATGTGTTATTTCCTTACTCACGAAAAGAGATGGCTAACTTTCTTGAACAAAATCAACATAACGTAATAGTTGATTATTGTATTAGCGATATTAAAGATATTGCCCTAGAGCCAGATGCCACACTCGAGCGTGTGACTGAGATTCTGCAACAATGGATCGATGAAGATCGTAAAATTACTCCTTTAAAAACACTGCAAGGACTCATCTGGAAACAGGGTTATAACCGCGCAGAGTTTACTGGCCACATTTATCCTGACTTTATTGACAGCATTGAACGAATCAAAGAAAAAGGCATCCGCATTTATAGTTTTTCATCTGCCTCAGTTGAAGCGCAAAAACTGCTTTTTAGCCATACCGAGTCAGGTGATTTAACCCTGTCTTTCAATGGCCACTTTGATACCCGCACGGGTAATAAATTAGACAAACAAGCCTATTGTAATATTTGTAATACGATTAGTTTGAAGCCAAAGCAAATTTTATTTGTGTCAGATGTCGCTGAAGAGCTAAAAGCCGCAGAAGCCGCAGGAATGACGACTTGCCAAATGGTCAGATTTGCAGATCAGCGCCAAGCTAAGTGTAGAAAAATCAGCAGTTTTAGCGAATTAACTTTCGATTAATACTTTTCTACTCAACATAAAAAACGACCTTTTCAGGTCGTTTTTTATGTCTGTAGCAAATCTATTAACTGGGGAATGCAGGTGAGATACATTTTTTTACTTTAAAATGATAACCGTATTCAGCATTGATATCGGGAGTTATCTCCAGGATTTCATAATCATTAAGCTCAACCACATGCGACAAAGGTAATTTTTTACACCGTGATTTGGTATTAGCCTCTAATTGAAAGGCGAACAACGCAATAGCTTTACGTACACTGGTAAAATACTGGCTGCGTAAATGGTTATAAGGCTGTTTTGCTATCTCATCAATTGCCTCAAGTTCTTGCTCGCGAACTAGCTCGTCAGCCGTTTTAATGACTGGTGGTTCTTCAGCTTTTTTGTCGATGGATTCATCTTTGTCCTTGTCTTGACCTTTAACCGCTAAGGTAGAACCATCATCTGCAAGTATTTCCTCTTCGGTTTCTGCTTCAACTAATTGTACAACTTGCGGATCAGCCAACGCTTTTTCAACTTGGCCATAAAGGTCCATCAGCATAGCAAGGTGATACAACACCACCGCCGCAAGAATAACTCGCACCCAAAAAGTCGTACGATGAAAATGTACGTGATTAATCAGACGAAAGTTTTTCACACCAAAAGGACGGAGTATAAAAGAAATGCCAAACATTAACGGAAAAACAAGCTGTAGTAATAACAGTACAATACAGCTCATTACCACACTCCATGCAGGAATGTAGAGCAAAATGGCGAAGTTATGGGTGTAATTAAAACTACTGGCTGCTACGCCAACCACATCGTTAACCACTGAGCTTGAGCTAGCCAAGGCAAAATTGGCCACAATTGCATAAAACAGTAATAACACTGCTTTGCCTGCCAAACTGTGCCACATACGCTCAAACAAATGCCAAAACTCAATCGACATCGCCATCACGCTTATCATCGCGACCCACACAACAGAGTCAGTAGTGAACAGTAATATGATTGCCACCAAATACAACTTTTGTGGAAAACTCAGTTTGGTTTGTAATTCGGTAAACCGTGAACAAAACACCATCCAACATGACGATATCCATAAACTTGATGTTGTTAAAAAAGTCTCTTTTCCCAAGGTGAAAATCCTTATGAGGTTACTGGCTACACCGACTGCAAATAGCCACTGTCCCTTGCTGTTCATCAGCCAGACTGTTAAATTAACAGATAAGATTTAAACAAGCGTTTAATTTATTAATTCATAACAGAGAACCGCCATGAATGACTTTTTAGCTCAACATTCTATCAGCACAGATATACAAGTTGCATGGGGTGAAATGGATGCACTGCAACATGTTAATAATTCTGTATATTTTAAGTACTTTGAAACCGCTCGTCTCGATTTCTTTAATCAAATTAACTTACTTGGCGATCTTAAATCTACTGGCGTAGGTCCAGTACTTAGCGAAACCAATGCCCGCTTTAAGCGTCCACTAACGTTTCCGGACGCCATCATTGTTGGTGTTAAGATCAGCGATATCAGTGAAGACCGCTTTGTTATGCATTACACCGTTTTCAGCAAAGCACAGCAAGCGGTTACCACTATCGGTTGGGCAAAAGTGGTGATGTTTAATTTTAAAACGGGTCAAAAAGCCAAATTAACCCCAGCATTACTTGAAGCCTTAAAACAACATGAATAGCGCTGCACATACGATACATACATTAATCATGCGAAAATAGCAGGACACGTCTATGAGTGACCAGAATACCGTGACAGTGCAACACCAAGCTAGCCAACATCGTTTTGTGGTTGTCACTCAAGGCGTCGAAGCCATGCTTGAATATCGCTTAGACGGTCAAAATATCGATTTTCACCGCACCTTTGTACCACCTACGTTACGCGGCCAAGGCATTGCCGAAAAGTTGGTGCGAACAGGATTGGCTTGGGCTAAAGCACAAAAGCTTAACGTTAGTGCAAGCTGCAGTTATGTGGTCAAGTTTTTACGTTAACGCTTAAACTGTGCCTGTTAATGCAGCCAATTGTTGACGTACATCGTCAGCAAGTGGTTCACTTTTTTCGGTTTGATAATTGTAATGCACCATGGTGGTAGTCGCTTCGGCGGTTTTGTTACCGTGCTGCCAACAGCTTTGTAATATATCAAAACTGCTGTTACCTAAACGGCTAATGTGCGTTTTTACAATTACCTCCTCGCCATAATACGTTGGCGCAGTAAAGGCGATGGTAAAACCGGCAATAATCATGTTCCACTTGGTTAGGTCTTGCCCGGGGTTAACGATTTCAAAAATCGGCTCACGAGCGGCTTCAAACCACACAGGGATCACTGTGTTATTAATGTGTCCTAACGCATCGGTTTCACAAAAACGTGGTTTCAAGTTCATGCTAAATTGAGTATCTGCCACAAAAGTTCCTTTATTATTATTTTAATATGATGACTATAAGTCCATTGACGTTAGTCTTGATGGATAAAACACCTTTGTCCCATTCTAACGACTCAAGTTGTTATAGGTCATCAAAAAAATCTTTATCGCGGATATATTTATGCATGTAGTGCGATACAAATGGTGACAACAACCAACTAGTAAAGCTGAGCAAAAAACGTTTTAGTGGGGAAATATTGTCGTATATACGTTCATTATGCAGCCACAGCATTCGCCCAACATGGCAGAAAAGCCCCGGGAATGGTGGTAAAAACGTGACAATATCTACCCCGCAGCAAATACGGTAGGTTCGCCGATGTAATAAATATTGACGTTGGAAATTCCGAAATCCTGGTGCCGGTTGACCAAAGGTCACGACCCGTTTAATCGATTTTGGAAACTGTCGTTCTAATCTATCAGCCGCCAAAATAGCCATTGCGCCGCCAGACGAATGTCCAGTCAATGTAATGCGTTTACCCAATGAAATAAGTGGATTAACAATGGTATAGAGTTGCTGAAAAATACTTTTATCATCCAGATACTCTGGTGATATAGGATTGCTAAGCTGTTCCAATAAATAATCGTAACCGTAATGGACGTGATAATAGCAGTCGTCAAACTGTTTCACTTTAGGCAGGCAGAGCAGATTGATTAACCATTCATGTACAGTCTGCGAACCACGAAATACCACCAGCACTTCAGGATGATCATCACGCCACAACACTCGCGCGCAGATATGTCCCCAACGATTGGCTATTTCGACATAATTGTCGCGTGAGAACCCTAAATATTGCGGATCAAAGTCGGTTTGATACGTTACCTTGCACAACACCGCATAACGTTCATATTGGTAGCGTTTGAGCTTTTTCACATTGATGTTATCGGTCAGGTAAGACTGATTGGAGCATAAGACAAACAGATGACATTTCTGTGAATCCTAGCGATCTCTCAATAACAAAAGGGACGCCATGTGGCATCCCTTTATGATTAAATCACTCGATATCAATGACCATACATGGCGTTAATTTCAGTATGATATTTACTGTAAATCATTTTACGGCGCAACTTTAATGTGGGAGTAATTAAACCCGCTTCCATCGAAAATGCTTCATGTAATAAGGTGAATTTTTTGATTTGTTCAAAACTGGCTAATTCAAACTGCAACTCTTTTAAGCGCTGCTCAAAATGCGCTACCACTTGTGAGTGACGTAATAACTCAATTGGGTTTTCAACATGAATACCTTGGGCCTGAGCCCAGGCTTCTAAAGCTTCAAAAGCGGGTACAATTAGCGCTGATACATAGTTACGCGCATCAGCAACAATAGCAACTTGTTCAATAAACGGACAACATGCCACCTTACCTTCAACCCGTTGCGGAGCAATATATTTACCGTTAGAGGTTTTCATTAATTCTTTAATACGATCGGTAATATATAAGTTACCTTGCTCATCAATACGACCAGCATCACCGGTTTTTAACCAGCCGTCTTCAAAGGCTTCAGCGGTATCTTCAGGGCGATTGTAATAACCACGCATCACTGTTTCGCCACGCACCAAAATTTCGTCGTCTTTGCCTAGTTTAATTTGCATAGCATCTAACGGTTTACCGTTTGATCCTGGCACACGATTATCTAAAGTATTACAGGTTACCGTAGCGCAGGTTTCTGTCATGCCATAACCACACAATACTGGAACACCAATACTGTGAAAAAAGCTGCCCACATTAACATCGAGTGCAGCACCACCGACAGGCATAAACTTTAAACGGCCACCCAATACTTGCTGTAGCTTGCTAAAAACCAACTTGTTAGCCAACTTCCACTGTGCACTTAACCATAAACTTCCAGAGGCACGGCCTTGGTTAACTTCGAACTGACGTTTACCTACTGCCATCGCCCAAGCAAAAAGTGCTTGCCTTGGTTTAGAGGCTTTACTGACTTTATCGTGTACGGCGCTGTATATCTTTTCTAAGAATCGCGGCACGGCACATAAGTTATGTGGTCTAACCGCAATTAGAGCTTCTTTAATGCGATGAGTATCATTTAAATACACATTATGGCCACCACGGCATAACACATACATGCTCCAACCGCGCTCAAATACATGGCTTAGCGGTAAAAAGGCTAATGACACATCACCCGGAGTGAAAGGTAACTCGCTGTCATGTTGGTTAATCATGGAGGCAAAATTACGGTAGTCGAGCATCACACCTTTGGGATTACCTGTGGTACCAGAGGTGTAAATCAGCGTGAATAAATCATCTAAGCTGGTATTCGCTAATCTGGTATTGAGTTCATCCGTAATAAGGGGATTAAATTGCGCGGTTAATACGTGATCAAAATACACATGATTATCGGCATTCAGGGTCACATTAGCGTCAAACACAACAATGTGTTGCACACATTCAGCTTGTGCGGCAATGGCACATGCCATGTCATATTGTTGTTGGTTATCAGCAAAAATTAATTTTGCCTGAGCATCGTTAACAATAAATACGGCTTGATCAATCGTGCTAGTGGGATACACAGGCACCACCACGTTACGCGCCTTAAGGGCACCGATATCGGCACAAGTCCATTGCGGGCAGTTTTGGGCTAAAATGACTACTTTATCTTGCACTTGTAAACCAAATTCAATTAACAACTGTGCGACAGAGTCTGTAATCGTATTAAATGCACCCCACGTCACCATATGCCAAGGAGCAGGCATATCAAAGCCTTCAAGGGCAATATTACCACCTAAAGATTGGCTTTGTTGTTGTAGAAGTCTAACGACGTGATATTGATTTAGTGACATATAACAGTGACCTTTTTAGCTTACAAGTGTTCCGCTTTTTGTATTCTACATTAAGCAGCGACAAATCATAAGAGCTTTTGCTCTATTTTTGAGCTAAAGGTCACGTTCATATACTAAACTGATAAGCTGCTAGATCCATAAACCGCTAAATTAACCAACAGAATTAAGGTGTAGTAATACCATTTATCCACAAACGTTTTTTGCCCCAAGCTAATACGCCAATACCAATAAGTACCAGTGCCGCATCAATAACTAGCCACACAAAAATACTGTTACCATCTCTTAAAGCGGCAAAGCTCAGCGACACCACAACAGAATGAACTAACACTATTAGCATTGCCGCTGTGGCTTGCAGGCTATTACGACTTGCCGAACCTATGCCCAACATAATCGCACAGCCCCAAAAAGTACTTAGCCCTAAATGCAGTATAAATAACCCATCATATTGAGGATCAATTAAGCTGTTTATAAAACAGAGCACGCTTACCATCACCATTAAAACAGCAATAAAACGATATTGGCTACGATAAAATGCATTGCGCAATCCACTCAGACCACTATAACTAGGCAATAAAAACAGTGTTTCAGCGGCTCGCCAACGTTGAATTCGGCTCCAATGTACAATGGCACAACTGATCACGCTAAATTGCGCCAATAGAAATAATGACGGTACATCAATATCAAACAGCCACGACAGCAACATTAATCCGAGGGTGATTAATGGCAAACACAACAACATAACCGTTAACACTGGGCCGATAAAAAAGTTCATTGGGTGAAACAGCCTCTCCACACGAGTAATCCAAGTGAATCCTTTTATACTTGGCAGCCACATCCAGCCCATTTGCACTGCATTGAGGTGCACCACGCGCGCCTCATTATTCCAGCTGAGTTGGCGGCATAAGGGAATCACCCTAAACAACAGAGCTGCAATCGTTGCCAACATTAGCCAGGTTGGAATATGAAACGCGAGATTATCGATAAACGGCACGGAAACGAAGAGTAAAAACGATAAATGAAAACTGTTACTGCGCCATAAACAAGCCCATATAAACAGTAAACTAACAACTATCCCTAGCAGCAATCTGGGGATGACATCATAAGCAGCAAAAGCAATACAGACCAATAGCTGTATCAATAACATACCCACTGCGATGGTAACCGCCTGAACGAGTACGAGCTGTTGATAATTAGGTATTAGACCGGTCAGCTCGGATGCTGCTAAACGATTTAATTGCCACGCTATTGCTGCCGCTGTAGAGACTGTGGCCATTGAAAAAACTAAACTGACAATATCAGTTTTACCTATGACTAAACACAGAATTCCCAGCGCAAGGCCAAGCCCTGCTGTGGCAATAAAGCTGACACAGCCTAAGTCATATAACCATAAACGCAACATGCCACGGTAAGGTTTACGCCATGATGAAAGCTGGCTATTTTGCAGCGATTGATTCATCGATGCAGCTCCATAAATAACTGTTCTAGGTTGAGTGATTTTTCACTCTGCACACCCGTAATATTTGATGGGTTGCCTTGAGTATCCACCAGCACACTTTGTCCGGTTTGGCTCAATATTTTATAATGTGACGGTAACTGGGCGTTGTCGGTTAAGTTGAGTAATTTAACCTCTTCACGCAGGGCGTCGATTTCTTTAAACAGTACCAGTTGGCCTTTTTTAATCAGGGCAACATGGCTGGCAACACGTTCTAAATCTGAGGTGATATGCGATGAAAATAACACAGCAGAACCCGAATCGAGTGCGAGATCGAACAAGTCACTCATAAACTGACGCCGGGCAATAGGGTCAAGGCTAGCAACGGGTTCGTCGAGTAATAATAAGGTTGGTCGATACGCCATGGCCATAATCAATGCCAGCGACTGACGCTGACCCACTGATAATTTTTGCACCGCTTGAGTGACATCCAAATCAAAACGGTTAAGCCAATCTTGTTCGAGTGCCATATCCCAGTTTGGATAGAAGCTGCGGTGCAATTCTAACGCTTTATCTATAGTGAAGCCTTCATAACCAAAAGGCTGTTGTGGCACATAACCGATGCATTCTTTGGCTGGTATTGACAAGGTTGCAGGTGTTTCTCCTAATGTTGTAATGTCTCCGCTGTCGATATCGAGAATACCTAACGCACAACGCATTAACGTTGATTTACCCGCACCATTTTGACCTAATAATCCGACTACCATGCCAGGATAAAGTGTCATCGACAGTTCAGCCAACACAGTTTGGCCTGCTGCAGATTTATCTTTGCTGGCAAAGGTTTTGCTCACATGATTAAAACATAAAACGGGCTTATCTTCGGCTTCCATATCGACTTCCTAAATGATGTCTTTAAAAATTAGCTCTGCAATCGCTATTCTTTATTCCAAAATTGTTCCAACAATGCTTGTAACTGGTCATAATCGACCCCTAATTGTAGTGCTTGCTCAACCAATGCAGTTAATTGTGGAGCCAGTAAACTGCTGCCAGAATCATTATTAGCTGCGGTTCTAGCAGCCACACGTGACGGCTGACCACGACGACGCTCAACCCAACCTTGGTCGACAAGTTGCTGCATGGCTCGTGATACCGTCATTGGGTTTACCGCTAAATGTTCGGCAAGTTGGCGCACTGATGGCAAAACATCTTCGGGGTGCAATTGCCCGCCGACAATTAAGCGCACGATTTGATCGTGCAACTGTCGGTAAATGGGTTCGCCGCTGCTGGGGTTGACATTTATTAATTCTAACATTAGCCTTTAACAACTGTATTAATTCATTGATACACTCATACACTAGATGCTAAGGTATCATAATCGTCATGAAATGCAAAAAGGAAACGTTCCGATGATCAACAGGAAGTTTATCAACACCGACTTAGCCAAGCGGATTGTTCGTCCAGATTTATGCCAATCGGCAACGCGTACTAGTCGATGGCTCGCGGTTGCTATTGCTATTTTACTTGCCAACAATAGCTTTGCTGATACATCGGAAGCCAATGTGGTCGAACCGGCTAAAACCAGCGCTTGTTACTTAGACGGTTTAGATGAGCAATTACAATGCGGTAAAATAACGGTAGCAGAAAACCCTAAGCTACCAGACGGTAAGCAAATTGATATTCATTTTGCTATTTTACCTGCGATTAAAAATACTCATCCAGATGAAGCTTTACTCGCCATTGCTGGTGGTCCAGGTCAATCTGCTATTGAAAATGCCGCTGGCTTTAATCGCATGTTGACCAAAGTTCGCCAGCAGCGTGATATTTTATTGATTGACCAACGCGGTACAGGTCAGTCGAACATTTTATCTTGCGACGATGATACCTCTTTGATGCTTAGCATTAATGATGACGACCTCGATATCATCGCCATGACAGAGAAATGCCTAGGTCAAATTGATGCAGATGTAAGTCAATACGGTAGTAATACCGCGTTAAAAGATTTCGAAGCAGTACGCGAATATTTAGGTTATCAAAAACTACATTTATACGGTATTTCCTACGGAACACGTATGGCACAGCTTTATATGCGTCATTACCCAGAAGCCTTACTAACCGTGACATTAGATGGCGTGGTACCGATGCAACAAAGTGTTGTAGCCATTGGTGATTCAATAGAGCGTGGTTTAAATGTGTTATGGCGCGACTGTAAAAGCACACCCGCTTGCCAGCAACAGTTTCCTGATTTAGCTGACGAATACAATAAAGTCGACCAACTGCTCGCCACCGCACCGATAAACCAACAAGTACGTGACCCCCAAACAGATGAACTCAGCGACTTTCTACTCACCCGCGGTAAGTTTAGCGGCGCAATTAGAATGGCGATGTACATGGCAAACATCCGTGCACTGATCCCCCATGCTATTCATCAAGCGTCACAAGGTAATTACCAACCAATATTAGGTATTTACGCTTTAACAGCTGACAGCACAGGTATTGCTATGGGCATGCATGCATCCGTGGTGTGTGGCGAAGACATTCACCGCATTACAGATCAAATGCGTAAAGATGCGAAAGAATCGTACATCAGTGGCAACATGTTAGAAGGGTTAGAAAAAACCTGCCAGGTTTGGCCAATACAGCCTGTTGATGACAACTTTAGTGAACCCATTCACAGTGATCTACCCACTTTATTGTTATCTGGCGAGTTAGACCCAGCTACTCCACCCAATTGGGGCGCTTTAGCACAAGAGAAACTCACCAACTCAAAACACTTCATCGCACCTTACGCAACCCACGGTGTAGCGGGACAAAGCTGTGGCAATGATTTAGTGGCCCAGTTAGTCGAACAAGGTTCAGTAAAAGATATCGATGCAGAATGCTTACAAAAAGATGTGCGTCGTAGCTTTTATCTCAACGCTAACACCGTAGAAGTGCTGCCGGTTGTCGACACGGCCACAGACATAGAAACAACAGCACCAGCGAATACCGCTGCGGATAAGGAATAGTCATGATTACTGTTGCAAACTTAACTAAAAAAATTGGCGATGTGCAGGCTCTAGATGATTTAAGCTTTAGCGCTGAAAATGGTCAAATTACGGGTTTACTCGGCCCCAATGGTGCCGGTAAAACGACCTGTTTACGTACCTTGTTTGGCTTACTTAAACCAGACTCTGGCACTGCCACCGTCAATCATATTGATGTGGCTGTCGATCCAATAGGAGCCAAAAAGCAATTAGGTTTATTCCCAGACCCTTTTGGTTTGTACGAGCGCCTTACCCCACGTGAATATATTACCTTTTTTGCTGAACTCAGCGGCATGTCGCGTAAACAAGCTAAAGAAGCCACTGCCGATGTGATTGCACAGCTCAAGCTTGAAGACATTAGCGACCGTCGCTGCAAAGGTTTTTCCCAAGGCCAACGAATGAAAACGGCATTAGCACAAGCGATAGTACACAAGCCAAGTAACATCATATTAGACGAGCCCACTCGTGGACTTGATGTCATGAGTACCCGTTTATTGCGTGACATTTTATTGCAACTCAAAGCTGAAGGTCATTGTGTGTTGTTTTCAAGCCACGTGATGCAAGAAGTCGCCGCCTTATGTGACAGAGTAATCGTAATGGCTAATGGCAAAGTTGTTGCTATTGGTAGCCCTGACGAATTGTGTCAGCAAACAGGTAAAGACTCGCTAGAAGATGCATTTATCGAACTTATCGGTACTGACGAAGGGATTGCAGCATAATGAAAATGATACTCGCAATGGTGCGCAAAGAACTCATCGACGCCGCACGAGATAAACGATCGGTTATGGCTGGTTTATATTATGCCATTGGTACGCCGCTGATCATGTGCGGCATGTTTATGGTATTAATTGGCCAACTGTCTAGCCCAGAAGATTTAAATATCAATATTAACAATGCCGATAACGCTCCAGATTTAGTGCGCTACTTAAGTAATAACGGCATCAACCATGGTGAAGATGAACAAGCGAATAAAATAATCTTAACGATTAGTGACGATTACGCCGCCAACATGGCCAAAGCTAAACAAGCTGAAGTGATATTAATAGCCGACAATTCAGATGAGAAGCTGCAAAAATCAATTCGTCGACTAGAGCGTCAACTGCAAGCCTATAGCGCAGAAATGGGCAGTATTCGCTTAATTGCACGCGGTATTAATCCACGTATCACCCAGCCGTTGAAGGTTAATATCGAAGATAAAGCCACACCAGACTCTAAAGGTGGAATGATTTTAGGCATCGCCATTTTCACCATGATGTACTCGGTATTTATTTCCGGCATGAACCTCGCTATCGACACCAGTGCCGGTGAACGTGAGCGTAATTCACTAGCGTTATTGTTAAGCCACCCAATGAGCACCCGCGAATTAGTCATCGGTAAAATCATTGCTGTTACGTGTTTTGCTCTGCTCGGATTAATCTTGATTTTGCTGGTATCAAAAGTGGCTTATCCCTTTGTACCGTGGCAAGAAATCGGCTTTACCATCAACATTAGCCAAGACTTTATGGGCTTAATGTTCCTCGTAGGTATTCCAGTCGCATTGATGGCCGCCACTTTACAATTGTATGTGTCGTTTATGGCCAAAACCTTTAAAGAGGCGCAATCATACTTAACCATGGTGTTATTTGTGCCACTGGCATTGTCAATGGCAGCCAGTTACAACATTGCCCCAGACGTATTGCAGTGGTTACCAGTATCTGGCCAGCAGCAAGCATTAATGGACTTTATTAAAGGTCGTGAAATTCCAATGATGCAGTTAATTATTTCATCTGTGACCACACTGATCATTGCGATTGCATTAGCTGCCGGCTTAGAAAAGTCGCTTAAAAGTGAAAAAGTGGTATTTGGATTGTAACGATAGAATCCCAACCTTATCGCATTGAAATAAGGTTGGGTCAGTAACACAAGCATTAAATAAACAAATCATAAATAGATTAACAAAACGCATAAATAAGGAGTCATTATGGACAACGATTTAGCCATCATCGCACTGGTCTTCATTATTGTGGTTGGCACCACGGCATCTGAAATGTTTAAGTATTATATGAAGCACAAGCAGCAAGCTGACATGGGCAGTGTCAGTGATTTACAAGCACAAAACCAAGCGTTGATTGAACGAGTGCAAGTGTTAGAGAAATTGGTTACCGACAGTGATTTTGATTTAAAGCAGCAGTTTAAACAGCTGTAGTATTGATGCTGAAGTATCATCAATCAGGTCAAATAAAAATGCCGTCAAATTTAGACGGCATTTGTTAATCAAGTCTGTTATTACTTCGCTTTAGGTCTAAACGGTTTTATCACCGCTTCGTCACAGACTAGAAATGGACCATCCATTAAGTCAATGCAGTAAGGAATTGCAGGAAATACTGCATCTAAACATTCGCGGATAGACTTAGGCTTGCCGGGTAAATTTACAATCAATGAATCACCACGTAGTCCGGCTGTTTGACGTGACAAAATAGCCGTAGGCACAAATTTTAATGACTCAGCACGCATTAACTCACCAAAGCCAGGCATCATTCTATCGCACACCGCTTCGGTCGCTTCTGGGGTCACATCGCGTTTTGCTGGACCGGTTCCGCCAGTCGTCACAATTAAGCAGCAATCTTGGTTATCAGCTAAGTCGATCAATGTGGCTTCAATAACATCGCCTTCATCAGGGATGACTTTATAAACAGGTTCCCATTCCGAGGTTAGATATTCAGTTAATACATCAATGATCGCCTTACCAGACAGATCTTCATATATACCAGCGCTAGCACGATCACTAACCGTTACGATGCCGATTTTAGCTTTGCTCATGGTTAACTTTCCCTTATGTGGGGTAAATGCAGTAATGCAATTATATGCGCACAATCTAACAAAAAAATCGACGTTCACAAAATCGTATACTGATATATCGGTAACTGTTCAAAAAATTGCTTTCTAGCACAGCGATGACGCCTGATTATGCATTACAATGTATTTTCTGTTCAGGATAGTAAGCGGTTATCAAACAGTCACTTAATTCATTAGCTGGGTTCGACGGACTTTATTAACCTCTTAGCCCCACCAGAGGGTGAGCCACATAAATTTGCGCTTGATTCGACAATATTTTTCACTGGCTAGGTTTTAGCATAACATGAGAGAACATACGCATGAATAAACAGCGCGGTTTTACCCTTATTGAATTAGTGGTAGTGATTATTATTTTAGGGATTTTGGCTGTAGTGGCAGCGCCCAAGTTTATTAACCTGAAAAGCGATGCTCTTATTGCCAATTTGAATGGCTTACAAGGCGTATTGAAGTCGGCCAATACCTTAGTGTATTCAAAAGCCGTGTTGTCTGGTCAAGAAAAGCTCGATCCGGGTTCGGTGACATTGAATGGGGAAACGATTAGTACCACCTTGGGTTATAATTTCACCTTTAGCTGATAATGTTGCAAAAGCGCTTGATGGTTCGTTTGAGGTGGTAGTAGACCCATCGAAGACTGATATTACTGCCGATTGGGCTATGTATTATAATTCAGGAACGAATCCATCTGTATCTATTTATCCTAAGGGATTTACATCTTTTGCTGACTGTAGCTTGCGTTATTTGGCAAGTTCATCGGATCCGGCTGAACCAACATTTTATAGTCTTACCACTACCGGTTGTTAGAGTTCATCAAATAAGGTAATTGAGGCAATAGTAAACGGTGAAAAAGCCATTCTCATTGCCATTTATGCGACAAATATTATCTGTGCCATTTGATTTACCATAAAGAGAAAAAATAGATACCTCACTAGCGAGATATCTATTTGCACACCACCTTGTTAGAAAGATATTGTACAAGTGTCATTCAGAGAGGTTGTAAACAGGCTCTTTATCACCTGAAGCTTTTATTGATTTAATCCAAACGAATTGGCGTGAGTTTATCGGGCCACGACTATGTAGCACTCAATATCGGTTCAAGGTTTGTTACATTCGGATTTTACTTACAAACAAGAGTAAAAAACACTCGCCTATTTACGATGAAGATCGCACTTTATATGACTTCGCATAGACATGTTAGATCCCAAAAACTAGGTTCTAGAAATCACGAAAGAATCGTAATTTAAAATTAACAATAAAATCAGATAAATTTAAATAGAGATAAGAAACTTATATTCGTTATGACATCATTTGAAAATAGAAGTTAACAATGTTTATTAGCCTGGATATTTTATACAGAGGCACCGAATCAACTTCGTTAAAATGATGCCTCATGTTTAAATATAATAGGCACTAATGGCCAATGTACTTATCTACAAAAGCAAGTATCGTCTCATAGACTTCCTGGATATTCTCCTCTTTGTAAAAACCGTGCCCTTCATTATCCTTAACCAGCCACTCGTATGGTTGATTAGCTTTATCCAGCGCTGCTTTTAACGCTTCTGCATGTTCGATTGGTGCTCGTTCATCATCTTCACCATGAATAATTAACACTGGAGCTTTAAGTTTATTGACAGAGTAAACCGGTGATTGTGCTCGCTGAACGGCTTTATCGCTACCCAGAGTTTCATCTAAAAAAGCATCACCCCAAGTCATCGATGTAACATCACCTTCGTTATAAAGCATCTCCAAATCATAAACACCTGCATAACCAATTACACACTTAAACGTGTCAGGAAAGCGAACTCCACTCTGCAAAGCGCTGTAACCACCAAAACTAATGCCAAAAATACACATTCGTTTCTCATCTGCCACGCCTTGTTGAATTGCATATTGGGTTGCTAGCATTATGTCATCTTGAATTTTTGTTCCCCAATTACCATAACCAGCCTTTTCAAAAGATTTGCCATACCCTGTAGAGCCACGAAAATTCACTTGTACCACTGCGTAGCCTCTACTTGCAAGCATCTGTACAATTGGGTCAAAACCCCAATAGTCACGAGCATGTGGACCACCATGAGGTAAGATAACTGTTGGTAAATTTTTATCTTTCCCTTTTGGTAAAGTCATCAACCCATTCAAAATTAAACCGTCTTTAGTCTTAATTCTAAAAGGCTCTGTCATCGCCATCTCACTCGGTTTTATCCAACCTCGAGCATTTAGTAAATGACGTGCTTTCATTGTATCGGTGTCAAAAAGGTAAAACACACCAGGATTACGATCACTACTCACATGTACTATGGCTTGTTTGTCATCAGCCGTGACACTGGTCACTAATACAGTGTCACCATTAAAAGCTTGTACAAGTGACTGATGTAATTTAGCTTCAACAGAGCTTGGTTGCAGATACAGATAATTAGGGTAATCCTCATCCAAACGCAGACCAAAAACTTCATTCAGTTGGGAGCTTATGACATAAGTTGGATCGACCATGGTGCTGCGATAAAGCTCAGTCTCCTTATTTGTTAATAAGTCATAGTGATAAAGTCCTTTCGGGCCACCATCGTCACTTTTTAGCGCATAAATACTATTATTATCAGACGAAAATGCAATTGGCTGGAATTCTCCATCAAAGTCTTCACCAAACTGGCTCCATGAATCTCCCTTACCTGATGAGTAATAAAGATGAGTTCGGTAATTTTTGTCTAATCCAGATACAAAACGAGGATATCCTTCATGGTCTATTAAAAACTCACTATAAACGATGGGAGCACGCTTCACTTTACGCGCTTTACCACTATAGATGTTCAACTTAGTGACTTCTGAAAAAACGTCGGTTCTACGACTTAATGCGCGTTTAGAAATCAATACATGCTTATCATCACCTTCAAGAAGATCAATCAGAAACCCCCCTTGAGCGGTTGGGTTTTTACTGCGGTAGCCAAATACCATTAACCCTTTTGAACCATCAAAATTTACAGAATAAATTTCGCCATAATTAAGTGGCTTTTCGAGCGCCCCACGAACCTGCTCAACTTGGATCACAACTCGCTCATTGTTCACCCAATAATAATCAGCAACTTGATCATGCTTTTCACTACTAAGTGCAAAGGTTACGTTAAAGGTTTTAGTATCTAAAAAAGCTAATGTCTTACGTCCTTCAGTGTTAACCAAAATAGCAAGGTGTTTACCGTCGGGCGATATTTTGACATTATAAAACTCAGGGGCACGAGAAAAGTCATTAACACTTACCGCAAAAACGTTGCTTGAACTAAATGCAAACAACAAGACAAAATATAAAAGAAAATCTTTAAAGTTACTCCGCAAAATTAATCCATTATTTTTATTCCAAAACATCATTAAACCTCCATTTATATTCTTAAAAGCGAAGTAGCAAGATCAAGATAAATTTGTATTGAATTTATGACTTTGAGCCATTACTTATATTTATAACGATATAACCTGAAAAATTAAGGTCAACACTACACCCTTTACATATAACTACAATAATCATACATCCATAGAGTTATATTAATATTAACAACAAGATAGGTTATCAAGGAATCAATACCGCATCATAATCGCATCTATTTTATAACATTTAAAACAATGAAGAAATAAGGAATTTTTTGTGCACAGTTCTTCACAGCTAAAATCCGCAATTTTTTGTTCATCTTCAACAAGCAGCACTTCCATTGAGTTTTATTCTTGCGGTAAACGCTTAAAAGCATCTAATCTGAGGTGTCGCACCCGCAACCTATATGACAACATTGTCATTTAACAGAACACCATAGACATTGTTATAGAGCTAAAGTACTCACAACATAAAAAATGATAAACATTGATTAGAAACGGCTATGCCGAGTAATGTTTATTTTTCAGCATGATGGGACATGCGCCCATTAGGTAATATTGGTCAAAGGCATCAAAGTTTATCCGCAGAAACAGCACAAATTCAGAATGGAACAAAGTATGTTGGTCGGCCTCGGCTACTACAAATCTGAATTTAATCTGTAATAACGAATAAAAACGAGTCCACTTTAAAAGGAGCTATTTCATTGCGGATTTTACATATACATCAAAACGGTTTTTCTTGGTTGCGATAACCATACTAGGTTTAACACCGTCTAAGTCTTCAGCATAATCAGGGCGTTTTACCACCACGCGCTTAGTGGCGAGTGCCATAGCGGGTGCTAACAGCCCATCGGCATCAAGATCGGCTCCGACTAAGGTTTGAAACACGCGCATTTCTTTTTTAACCAGGGCCGATTTTTCGCGGTGCGGGTACATAGGGTCGAGGTAAACGACATCGATCTCGGTGCCAGATGACTGAGCAGCGTCGGCTAATGCACTAATACTTGAGCCATGAAATAAGCTCATAAGATCGCGCATCCAATGGCCTATTTCGGCGTCTTCGTAAGCTCGGCGTAAACCATCTTCAAGCAATGCAGCCACAACGGGATGACGTTCAACCATAATGACCTTACAACCTAAACTGGCCAATACAAAAGCATCTCGACCAAGCCCTGCTGTGCCATCAACTACAGTAGGTGTGACACCTTGCTTTAGCCCAACCGCTTTGGCAATAGACTGACCTCGACCACCACCAAATTTGCGACGATGCGCCACAGCTCCAAACACAAAGTCAACACTAATACCGTCGAGCTTAGGTTCATCTCGCTTATGCAAACTTAAACAGTTTTGCTCAAAACGCAATTCAAACGCGGCGTCTTTGTCCCACACAAGCTGCCAACGCTGGGCGATGTCGACTAATGAAGGATACTGCTGATTAAAGAAGATAGGTGTCTGCAACAAGATGATTACCATGCCAATATAAGAAACTACGCCATTATGCCAAAAGCCATCACCAGTGAACACCTATACCTCGCGCGCTAGACCACTTATAATGTGGCGATTACACAGTTTTGCTGTCTCATTAGTTAATGGAAATACCCATGCTCAGTTATCGTCACGGTTATCATGCAGGCAATTATGCCGATGTGCTTAAGCACTCAATGCTTATTCAAGTATTAAAAGCGATGCAGAAAAAAGATAAACCTTATGTGTATATCGATACTCATGCAGGTGCAGGTGCCTACTCATTAACCGATGAGTTTGCGCAAAAAACTGGCGAGTATTTAGAGGGTGTTGCCAAATTATGGGACCACACTAATTTACCCACTGCATTGGCCAACTATGTTGAAACAGTGCAACACTTTAACGCTGAGTTTGATGGCGAGTTAACCGTGTACCCTGGCTCACCGGCTATTGTAGATGTTGAGCTTCGTCCACAAGATCGTATGGTGTTACACGAACTGCATGGTACTGACCATGAGTTGTTAGCAGACTATTTTGCTGAAGACAAACAAGTCAAAGTGATTAAAGGTGATGGTTTACAGGGATTAATTGCCGCGGTACCGCCATTAGAGCGCCGTGGTGTAATATTAATTGACCCTAGCTATGAAATGAAAACTGACTATCAAGATGTGGCTAAAGCTATCATAAAAGCCCACAAACGCTTTGCAACAGGCACATTTATTTTATGGTATCCCGTTGTTAAACGTGAGCAAACAGAAGCAATGTTAACCCTGCTTAAAAATAGTGGCATTAAGAAACAACTGCGTATTGAGCAAGGCATTAGCGCCGACAGTGACGAGTTTGGTATGACAGCAGCAGGTTTATGGGTAATTAATCCGCCTTGGCAATTGGATGAACTCGCCAAAGAAACATTGGATTATTTAGCGCCTTTACTAGGCGGTGCCGACGGAAGCATTAGCGTAAAGTGGGAAGTCGGCGAGTAAGACTTTCTACCCGCAAAAGATGTGAGTTTATTGTCGTATCAGATCCTAACTATCTTTATTGAAATAACACACAAATTTCAAATGGAATTAACCTGCAGGCTCAATGGTTCTCCGTCCGAAGTGTCCGAAATAGCGTGATGAAAATGCCGTAGTGACATCATGGATGATGGCACAGGCTCAGGGGTACATGGATGTACCATCTGAGCCGTTAGGCGATTTTTATTATGCTATGAGGATCAACACTTTGTCGGAGCTGCGGGGGAGATCCAAGAGGGGGAAGCAGTTTTCCCCTTCTTGGTCGGGTGTGGGCGAAGCACCACGACCTTGATGTTATTTATTGACGTATGACTGAGCATTACTTAAAAAACGCGCCTGCCGCACCAGGGAATACCACAGGGCTAACATTGCCATTGGCGGCGACACTCGCGACACCATACAAATAATTATCGATTACCATATTATCTAGCGTGAACTGATTAACCTTGCCGACATAACGACTATGAGTCCATTCCGGTACAGTAGTTAATCGCCAATATACGCGATAACCAACGACCGTTTTATCGTCACTATCAGCCCAACTTAACTTGGTACTTGGTGATACTTGCCCTGCAACAGTTACTTTAGTTGGTGGTGCTGGTGCCCATGCTTGTGACGCTAAACTAATCGCATTAAGCGAGGTCAATTTGGCAGTAAAATCAAAATCCACCCCTTCAATCACATCGCCATAAGCAATGCCGTTTTCGACACGAATATCTTGATGCTGACGATTATAGTTTTCGTTGGTTTCCATAATACGCACAGCAGGTAAACCAGCCTGATTAAACGGTAAATGATGTCCACCACGACCAAAACGATCGAGTCGATACACGAGCATCACCTCTAAATTAGTCATGTACTGGTCGGCTAGCGACTTAATTTTACGAGCTAAATTACGTGAAGCAGAATCATTTTCGCCGCCACTAAAATACCTTTCTTTGGCTTCATCTGCCGTTTCGGCAAAACGTACACCTTCAGAAAACACCCGTACACTACTGTTATTCATCACGCCATTAATGCCAGATATATTGCCAATCATGTCATTATTTAATACTGCTTGAACCTGCCAATTTTGTGCTTTGGCATAGTCAGCTAAAATATTGCCGCCATACAAACCTTGTTCTTCACCCGACAATGCAGCATAAACAATAGTGCCGTTAAATTGGTATTTTGATAATATTCGTGCAGCTTCTAATGCCCCAGCTACACCCGATGCATTGTCGTTAGCACCAGGAGAAATTGAGGTGGCATCCAGCACATCACTAACACGCGAATCAATGTCGCCGCTCATCATCACTACACGGTTAGGATCCGTTTTACCGCGCTGAATAGCGATAACGTTAACCACTTCTGTTGGGTTCGCGATTCGCTTGCCTTGAACGGTGTCACCAACCGTCACCACTTCTAAACAACCACCACACTCTTTGGATATACGATTAAACTCAGCTTCAATCCAACGTCTAGCGGCGCCAATACCTTGGGTGTCAGATTTTGTATCAGACAAGGTATGCCGAGTACCAAAACCGACTAAAGTACGAATATCTTGTTCAATACGCTTAGCTTGTGGTGCGGTAGCAATGTCGTATAAACGCACATCTTCTTGTGATGGGGCAACAAACGATGATTTGTCTGCAGCAAATGCTGGCACGGTTACAGCGCCCAATATCAGCAACCCAGCCATACCAGCTAAACAATAACCGTTATTACGACTGAGTTTAACGCGTTTAGGTTGTACTTTATGAATTAAATGGTTCATTAATAAATACCTTAAATTAACTGGCTAATGCTTTTTGGTAGCGTTTTAATAATATTTTCACCCGCTTCACATAAGCTTGTGTTTCAGGATAGGGAGGTATACCGCGGTATTGCATAACCGTCGTTGGGCCGGCATTGTATGCCGCACAAGTAAGGTCAATGTCGCCGTTAAATTGGCTTAATAACTGCGCAAGATAACGACTGCCACCACGAATATTCTGTTGAGCATTAAAAGGATCATCGACGTCCATATCACTAGCAGTACCAGGCATTAATTGCATTAACCCTTGGGCACCAGCTTTGGATAAAGCGCCGATTTTAAATGCTGATTCTGCATGAATTACAGCTCGAATGAGCGCAGGGTCAAGCTGATACTGCCGCGCAGCTAAAGCCACGTCGGTAGCAAAATGTGAGGTAAATAGTGGGATCTTATACCAATCGATAACAGAATCGACTCGACAAGCAAAACATTCATACAATAACACTTGATAGTCTGCATCCAGCGGTTGCTGATCGCTAAACACCATCACCCCATTGGTTTGTTTGTATTGAAACACTTTACGCTTTTCAACGCCTAAATCACTGACAATACCATTTTCAGAATAATTGGCCTTAACACGAGGCTTACTCGATACTGTGCCTGTTTTCATTAACGAATAATTGTTGGTTAAGGTACGCGGTTTCTGTTTATCGCCCACATAACCAGCATTCAACGACAGCTGATCATTAATTGATTGCTCATCGATTGGCTCAGTGTTGCGGCGACTCAACACGTTATATGTATCAATAGTTGGCACGAGGCGATTTTCAGCGGTGGAAGTTTGAGATTGCTGTAACGACAACTGTTTCTTTACTGCAGCTTGCTCAGGAATATACTTAGCTTTGATTTGCGGCTTTTCAACGTCTTCCACGGCAGGGTAAATCACTTGCTTGGCTCGTACATGCATCGGTACACAAACGCAAGCCAGCAACGTAGCGATACCCCATAGCGTCTGTCGATTACGCCATTTCATGAGGTTATTCCTTCACTTGATCAAATATCGGCATCGGCGCGATATGAGCAAATTTAGCAACTGCCGAACCAGGGAAAATTTTTACACCACTGTTTAGCTCCTCTACAGCTTTGCGATAAAAGTCTTCCGCATGCACAAAGTCGAGCTCTAACTGGATATACTCGGCAAGCTGGTCGGCACACAATTTGTCTTTGTTCACAGTGGTTAACAATGCCTCTAAACCTTGGTCAATTTGTTGCCAAGCTGCTATCGATACAGACAAGGAGCCACCAGCCACATTTGATTCTTCAATAGGCTGATCCCAATCATACTGAGGTTGTAGCTGTTTCAGGTGCTGTAATTGGGCTTGTTGGTCATCTGTCAAAGGACGTGGATAAGAAGGTTTTTCCTGACATAGCTCGGTAAACAATGTCAGTCTTTTATCAATTTTTGAGTCGATCACTTTTAGCGCTTCAATGGCTGAAGTGCGTTTTTTAAGTAAACTGGCATACCAAAGATAAGCCAGAATAGCGGCTAAAATAAGGCTAATAAACAGCGCCGGCATGGTGTCATCCTTTATTCTTGTTATTCACTATAATAATCATAATTTAATTAAAAGTTCATCTTTATCAGCGATATCTTCGCTAAAAAGTAACCACAAAAGTACTTACCATGTTCAAAAAGATGTTAAAAACCTGTTTTAATTAAGATTTTAAGCATAACATAAATAATAATGAGTATTAGGGTGTTAAATACACAGTTAAAATTTTAATAGTCAATTTTTTCAAATGCCTAATGCTAATTTTTCATGAGTGTTTTTTAAACACTATTTAAGTTTCGTTACTATAAATGAACAAAATACTCTTTTGAAATGATCACTTAATGCTTGTTAATAAGTTTATTAATGCTTAGGTTAATATTGTTATTACTGGCACAAAAAAGCCCAGCAAAACTGGGCCTTTTCTTAATCGAATTTACAAATTAAACCGACTTTCTATCGTTATCAACAATTTCCTCTTCTTCCTCGGTCGGTTTTTTACGCTTGCTGAAAATACTTTCAACGACCACAAAGAACACCGGAATAAAGAAAATACCTAAGAATGTCGACGATAGCATACCGCCCACTACAGCAGTACCAATGGCATTTTGGCTACCAGAACCGACGCCCGTACTAAGCGCTAACGGCAGAACTCCTAAACCAAATGCCAGTGAGGTCATTAAAATAGGACGTAAACGCACTCTAACTGCATGTAAGGTTGCCTCAAATAAGCCAGACCCTTTCTCGTAGTATTCCTTCGCAAACTCAACAATCAAGATAGCATTTTTAGTTGCCAGTCCCACTGTCGTTAACAAGCCCACTTGGAAAAATACATCGTTAGATAAGCCGCGACTACTCATGGCCACTAGCGCACCGATAACCCCAACAGGAACCACTAAAATAACGGATAATGGTATTGCCCAGCTTTCATACAGTGCCGCTAACACCAAGAACACGATTAATACCGATAAAGCATATAAACTTGGCGCTTGGTTACCCGATAAACGTTCCTCATAGGATAAACCATTCCACTCTAAAGCATATCCAGGCGGAAGTTGTTTAGCCATTTCTTCAAGTGAATCCATAGCATCACCAGTACTGTAACCGGGTGCCGTTGCGCCTTGAATGTTAACCGCTGGAACACCGTTAAAACGTTGTAGCTGTGGTGAACCATACTCCCATGAGCCAGTAGCAAAAGCCGAAAATGGTACCATTTCGTCATTACTATTGCGCACATACCAAGAGTCTAAGTCACTTGGCTGCATGCGGTATTTGGCTTCGCCTTGCACATAGACTTTTTTCACGCGGCCGCGATCAATAAAGTCATTGACGTAAGAGCCACCCCACGCAGTTGCCAACACTGTGTTTGCATTACTAATATCAATATCTAATGCACGTAATTTGGCATGATCTAAATGAATTTGATACATAGGCGCATCTTCTTGACCGTTAGGCCTTACCCCAACTAAGTTCGGGTTTTGCGCTGCTAAGCCAAACAGTTGATTACGAGCTTCAATTAACTTTTCATGACCTTGGCCACTCAAGTCTTTTAAATACAAGTCAAAACCATTTGCGGTACCCAGCTCAATAACTGATGGCGGTACAAAAGCAAATACTAGGGCTTCTTTAATTTGCATAAAGCGTCCCATTGCTCGACCTGCCAACGATTTCACATCTTCACCAGGCGCTTCACGGGTAGACCAATCTTTTAAGCCAACAAACGCAATACCCATGTTTTGACCTGAACCCGCAAAACTAAAGCCGGATACGGTAAACACTGATCTAACAATGTCTTTCTCGTCATTTAGGTAATAGTCAGACACCTTTCGCAACACTTTTTCAGTACTTTCTTGGGTCGAGTTAGTGGGTAAAATAGCTTGGGTAAACAAGATACCTTGGTCTTCATCGGGTAAGAAAGCGGTTGGCATACGTAAGAAAATCCAAGCCACTGCGATAACCAACAGAACGTAAACCATCATGGCACGGAATGAACGCTTAATAATACCGCCTACAGTATTCCCATAACGTACAGTAAGAGCATCAAACTTACGGTTAAACCAGCCAAAAAAGCCTGTTTCAGCGTAGGTATGACCTTTTTTAACGGGTTTCAACATCGTGGCACATAATGCTGGTGTCAGTACAATTGCCACAAATACTGATAAAGCCATCGCGGCCACAATAGTAATGGAGAACTGACGATAAATTACCCCTGTGGACCCCGACATAAATGCCATAGGAACAAATACCGCCGATAAGGTTAATCCGATACCAACCAAGGCACTGGTAATTTGATCCATTGATTTCCGAGTGGCCTCTACAGGACTTAAGCCCTCTTCAGACATGACTCGTTCAACGTTTTCTACGACAACAATGGCATCGTCCACCAGCAAGCCAATAGCTAATACCATCGCAAACATGGTGAGCGTGTTAATGGTAAAACCTGCTGCTGATAACACAGCAAACGTACCTAGCAATACCACAGGTACAGCAATAGTAGGAATAAGCGTTGCTCTAAAGTTTTGCAAGAACAGATACATAATCAAGAATACCAATATAACGGCTTCTATCAATGTATGCACAACACCTTCAATTGATTGCTCTACGAATGGGGTAGTATCATAGGGATAAACGACTTCTAGCCCTTGCGGGAAAAATGCTTTCATCTCATTAATTTTGGTTTTAACGCCTGTAGCTGTGTCCAGTGCATTGGCACCGGTAGCTAATTTAACAGCTAAACCTGACGCGGGTTTACCATTATAATAAGAAGTGACAGCGTAACTTTCTGCACCGAGTTCAACTTTAGCGACATCTTCAAGATAAACATTTGCCCCTGACGAATCAGATTTAAGAATAATACGTTTAAATTGCTCAGGTGTTTGTAAACGACTTTGAGCTGTCACTGTCGCGTTAAGTTCTTGACCAGCAAGCGATGGCGCACCACCTAACTGACCCGCTGAAATTTGCGCATTTTGCTCACCAATCGCCGTAGTAACATCAATACTGGTTAAGTTGTATTGGGTTAATTTAAGCGGGTCCAACCAAATTCGCATAGCATATTGCGCACCAAAAAGCGTGAGTTCACCCACTCCAGGTACGCGACTCATTGGGTCTTGAATGTTGGCAGCAACATAATCAGCAATGTCACTTTTTCCCATTGAACCATCTTGAGACACAAAACCTAATACCATTAAAAACCCAGAACTGGACTTGTTAACTTTTACGCCTTGTTGTTGAACTTCAGTCGGTAACAATGGTGTAGCAGCTTGTAGCTTGTTCTGAACTTGAACTTGGGCAATATCAGGATCGGCCTCTGCATTAAACGTTAAGGTAATCTTGGTATTACCAAAACTATCACTGGTGGAGGAGATATAACGTAAGTGATCCAAGCCAGTCATTTGCTGTTCAATCACCTGAGTGACCGTATCTTCCATGGTTTTAGCCGAAGCACCTGGATAGTAAGCACTGATCACCACGGTTGGCGGTGCAATACTCGGATACTGTGCAATGGGTAAGCCTTTAATGGCTAGTACACCTGCGAGCATAATTAATAATGCAATCACCCAAGCAAAGATAGGGCGATCAATAAAAAAGCGAGCCATAATTTATCCCTACTTTTGTGGTTGGTCAGCCGTTAATGTTTGTGGTGAAACGGGTGCGCCTGCGCGAATTTTTTGTAACCCTTCGACAATTAATTTATCTCCCGCAGCTAAGCCATCAACAATACGCCATTGATTGCCAATTACTTCGGCGGTTTTTACCACGCGCATTTCAACGTTATTGTCTTTATCAACGAGCATCGCGACGGCTTGACCTTTACTATTACGCGTAATAGCGCGCTGTGGTACTAAAATAGCTTGAGGGTCTTGGCCAGCATTTAATATCGCACGAACGTACATACCAGGTAACAATGTGCCGTCTGGATTAGGGAACTCGGCACGTAATGTGACTGAACCAGTGGTTTCATCAACATTAACTTCGGCAAACTGCAATATACCTTCATGCTCATAAGTACTGCCATCTTCAAGCATTAAGGTCACTTTAGCATTGTCACTTTTCAATAACTGGCCTGAACGCAAATTGGCTTTTAAACGTAATAGTTGCGCACTTGACTGAACAATATCGATATTAATCGGATCAAGCTGTTGAATGGTCGCGAGTGTTGTACTTTGATTTGCGGTAACTAGCGCACCAGCAGTCACAGACGACTTACCAATATGACCAGAAATCGGTGCTTTTACCTCTGTATATTCAAGATTAATTTTTGCTGTATTAATGGCTGCTTTAGCCACAGTCACTGCTGCTTGTGCTTCTTTGTAAGCCGCTTCTGTTTCGTCAAAATCTTGCTTACTCACTGCATTAGTTTTAATCAATTGTGCATAACGAGCAGCTTTAGCTTTAGCTGATGCTAACGAAGCTTTGGCACTGGCTAAATCGGCTTCGGCACTGATTAATGCAGCTTTATAAGTGGCAGAATCAATTTGATAAAGTGACTGACCTTGTGTTACTTCGGTACCTTCAACAAAGGCACGTTTAGTAATAATTCCTGATACTTGTGGGCGCACCTCGGCTTCCAAAAAAGCGCGGCTACGGCCAGGTAATTCAACCTTAATAGCTTGTGAAACTGCTTCAACAGTCATCACACCAACTGGAGTAGGTGGACGTTGTTGTTGCGCCTGGGCATTTTCATCCCCTTGACCACAAGCGGTAATCCATAATGCTGCAGATATTACTGCAGCGACTTTCAATGCTTTATGCATGGTTGCTCCTACTCCGATTTATATCAATATGGCATGCTTAATTTTGAGCTGCTTATTTGATAATAGCTAATTATTAATCTATAAAAATTTCTGGGTTCTTTATCGCATAGGTATAAAATTCAAACAACTTAACAATAGATATTAAATTGTAAATAAATAATAAGTTTACGTTATCTATAGTTAATTTGTTAATTGATTGTGATATCTGAATAAATAATCAAACAAACCAGACCGAACACCTCATTAAATTCACTGTTTAATAACATGTTGGTAAAATCGTTTTTGACTCACACAACTTAATTGTATGCACTATGAATATAATAATTTAGTGGTTACTCGTGACAACCTCATTTAATTCATCCATCTTTTTAGGATCAACCATAATGGCATGCCACCACAGCTCATTAGCTTGTGGGTCGGCCAACATGACTGCTTGACCAAATTTTGGTGTTAGTAAGGTGACATTATACTGCTTGGCTAGCAGATTAATGCGCTCAAATGGTTCAAACCAATCATGTAATGCTAAATCGAACGTGCCATTGTGAACGGGCATCATTGCTTTGGCTTTAACATCAATATGCGCTTGTAAGCTCTGCTCTGGCAACATATGAATATCGCTCCATAATTCATTATAAGCCCCCGTTTCAATCATGCTCAGATCAAAGGGGCCAAAACGCTCACCTATTTGTTTAAAACCGTTAAAATAGCCACTGTCACCACTATAAAATACTTTGTGTTTTAACCCTTGGATCACCCAACTCGCCCATAACGTTTGGTTACGATCGAATAGGCCGCGGCCAGAAAAGTGTTGTGCCGGGGTTGCAGTAATACTTAGGCCATTTAATTCAACAGATTGCCACCATTCCAGTTCGGTCACTTGAATAGGGTCAACTCCCCAAGCGGTTAAGTATTCACCGACGTTAAGTGGCGTCACAAAATGCTGAACGTTAGCAGCCAATTGTTCAATTGCAGCTTTATCAAGATGGTCGTAATGGTCATGGCTGATAATAACGGTTTTTATCGCCGGTAAATCAGCAATGCTAATGGGTGATTGATGAAATCGTTTTGGACCAGCCCACTGTACGGGTGATGCTCGTTCGCTGAATACCGGATCAATTAATAAGTATTCGCCGTCTATACGCATCAATAATGTTGAATGGCCTAAGCGATATACTGCATCTTCTGTCGATTGTGCCAATATATCTGCTGTTAATGCTATCAAAGGAACGGCATCTTTAGGGGCTGGTGCCTGACGTTGCGTTTTCCAATAAGCTTTGGCAATCGGCCATATACTACTTAAACCAGCTTGGTATGCTTTTTCGCTATTGGTAAATGGTTTATTTTTTTTGTTTGCCGTCCCAATTTTTGTTAACCAAATAATGGCTGCGAGCACCATAAAAACAATGATAACACCTGATAAAACCTTCATTTTGGCACCAACAAGTATACTACACGGTGTAGTTTAATAATCTCCCATTGAAAAGTAAACTGCTCAGTGTAAAATATATCAAATAAATCCTTTGTCGTGATTATCATGAATACAGAAAAACAAACTCGTAGCCAAATTAAACGTGCCGCGATTATTGAAGCAGCCAGAACAACCTTTAAAGAATTAGGGGTTACAGCTACTAGTATGGATAAATTAGCCGAAGTGGCTGGGGTATCTAAACGTACGGTATACAATCATTTTGCGACAAAAGAATCTTTGGTCATAAGCTTAATGACCGACCTATGGAAGCAAGCATTAGCTCAACCTTCTTTAGTATACAATTCACATCAATCTTTGGCGGATCAACTGCAACAGTTGGTGCGAATAGATATTGATTACATTCAATCAGAAGAACACATTGAAGTATCACGAATGGTGATTGGACATTTATTTTATACGACTGAAATACAAGAAGAAATACAAAAAATAATCAAGGAAGAAACGGCCACTTTTCGTTGGATAAAAGCGGCAATTCAAGATGCTCGATTAAATGTAACTAATGTTGAACAAGCCCAAGCAGAATTACAAAGCTTGATTAAGGGTCAATGTTTTTGGCCTTTAATATTTCAAATAGAAAAACCATTAAATGACCAACAAAAAGATGAGGTAGCTTCGTCCATCGTTGTTATGTTCCTATCTCGATATCAAGCATAAGTACATTAAGCTATACCCGATTATCACCAACACCAAGCGAAATAACTCGGCTAATATGCGCCAAGCTCATGCCCGATTCTTGTTGCCATTGATTAAACGCCGCTTGGGACTGACGCAAAGCTGTTTGCGATGTAAAACCCGCGTCTACCACTTTATGCCCTGTTAAATATGCCTGTACATCTTGGGTAAGTAAAAAAGTATCTTTGCCTACAGTACGTAAAAAATAAGGCCCGGTATTACCGCCTAAACGAGTGCCACGCTTTTTAAGTGATTGCCATAAACCGGTAATATCATCCGTTGGCCATTGAGCAATAAACTCCGCAAAACTACCATACTCTTCACTAATACGTTGGATCATGTAGGCATTATCAACAATGGCTTGGGTTTTCTTTTGATGTCTAATTAATCCAGGATCGCTAGCACGTTGTTGAATTTGATCAGGTGATAACATTAGAACCTTCATCGGCTCAAAGTCAAAAAAGGCTTTTTCATAAGCAGCCCATTTGTTGACAACAACCCGCCAAACAAAGCCACTTTGAAAGACTTGCTTACTGAGCGCTGACAATAAAATGGCATCTGAATATTCGCGAATATCATCAGCCATTAAGGTTTTTGGCAATAATGACGTTACCGCTTCTGGACCACCTTTACGTTCACAAGCGCGCGACCATATATCATTAAACTTTTCTAGCTTCGCCACACAATATCCTCACAATAAATCAACGACACGGCAAAATAATATATCAACACTGAGCCACAGATACGTTACAGCCAGCAATTCAGTTTACTTTGGAATATATTTCAACTTTCGGAGATTAAATATTACGCTCTTTTTTAAGTTGTAAAAACTGTTTCCACTTAACGACTTCTGGTGGCATTTCAGGCATGTCATCAGTGTATCCTGCTGCTGCAATTAAGGTTTCAACAGGAACTTGCTTGCCTCGACACATAAATACCCCGCGAACGTGGGCAATACAATGCAGACCACGCTTAGTAAGAATACGGTGTTCAATATAAAAGTACTTTTCATCCCACCCGACCATTTTAGTTTCGATGGTAAATTTTTCAAACGGTTTGATATCGCGGATATAAGTAAATTCTGCAGCATTGACTATGGGTAACCATTTATTTTTTAAAAACTGTTTCATCAAGCCTAATTCGGCAATCAAATAGGTTCGTGCTAAATCAAAAAAAGCAGGATAACGAGAGTTGGTTAAATGCAAATTGATATCACAATCTAACGGCAACACACGATAATCAATGCGGCTAGTACCTAAAAAACTTACTTTTTTACAATGACCTATTCGCCATAAAAACAACCAAATAAAACGAAAATACAGGTTCATGAACAATTTACTCCTAATGTAAGCGCAACAGGCTAACAAAGGTCATACCAGCGAGCAAGCACGTTCACTTCATTCGACACATAATATGCCAAGGTCATACTTGAAGTGAGTGAGAAATAGTATTGTTCCTCTCATAAAACAGTCATTAGCAATGCTTTATTACATTAATGCGACCGATCCCCCTTTTCATCTTAATCTGAACTGATTACCATAGTTGCGTGTATTTTGGGGAGTCACACTTTAAGCTCCCATTATTTAACACAAACTTATTGTTTATAATTCTCAGGGCGGGGCGCAATTCCCCACCGGCGGTATACTTGAAAAAGTGAGCCCGCGAGCGCTCGATTCGTCGAGGTCAGCAGATCTGGTGACATAGGCTATAACTCTTAAACGGGTAAAGCCTAACAGTCCAGAGCCGACGGTTATAGTCCGGATGAGAGAGAATAGAGATACATCGATAAGCTTCGGCTTTTAGGTGCAATTTGTTTTGGATTTATATCCCTCTTTACTAAAGCCCTGATTCTGGTCATTTTAGGAGTACAACCATGAATCAGCTATCACTACTTGCCGAATTTGGCGAACCCATCACTCGTGTAGAAAACGCATTAGCCGCATTAAGAGAAGGTCGAGGCGTATTATTACTAGACGATGAAGACCGCGAAAATGAAGGCGACGTTATTTATTCAGTAGAGCATTTAACCAACGTCCAAATGGCATTAATGATCCGCGAATGCAGCGGCATTGTGTGTTTATGTTTAACCGACGAGCACGCGAATAAACTGCAATTACCACCGATGGTTGTTAATAATAACAGTGCCAATCAAACCGCCTTTACCATCTCTATAGAAGCAAAGCTTGGTGTAACAACAGGTGTTTCAGCTCAAGATCGTGTTACCACGATTAAAACAGCGGCAAACCGCGACGCTAAAGCTTCTGACTTAGCTCATCCAGGGCATGTATTCCCATTACGAGCTCGCGCTGGCGGCGTAATGACTCGCCGTGGCCATACGGAAGGCACGGTTGATTTAATGCAAATGGCAGGATTAATGCCAGCTGGTGTTTTATGCGAATTAACCAACGAAGATGGCACTATGGCCAAAGCGCCAGAAATTATCGCTTTTGGTCGCAAACATAATATGCCCGTATTGACCATAGAAGACATGGTGATGTACCGCAATCAGTACGATTTAAAATTGGCGTAATGTGTTACCAAGGCGTCATTCATCGCGAGATATTTATCGGCTGCGAATGAAAATGGAATGACACAAAAAAGAGGTGCAAAGCACCTCTTTTTTTATGTTTAAAATTGTTGCTGTTATAAAAAATAACGAAAGACTTGATTTGAAATTAACTAATGCAAATAAAAAAACAACATCTTAATATAAGTAAATCAATTTTAAAAAGATAACATCGGAGGTTCACATGAAACGAGTCACTGGTATCGGCGGCATATTTTTTAAAGCAAAAGATGCTCCTGCATTGCAAGCCTGGTACAAGCGTCATCTCGGCATTGATGTTCAGGAATGGGGCGGCGCGGCTTTTTCTTGGAGCGACTCAAATGACAAGCCCACTGGTGGAACCACTATCTGGGCGGTAAGTTCAGATAAAAGCGACCAATTTTCCCCAAGCCAAGCCCCATTTATGATCAACTACCGCGTTGAAGACCTTCACGCTGTCGTCGCAGCCCTCAAAGCAGAAGGCTGTAATGTCCTCGATAAAATAGATGAATCTGAATACGGCAAGTTTGCGTGGGTCATCGATCCTGAAGGTAATAAAGTGGAGTTATGGCAGCCGCCTTTAGGTCAATAGCAACTATTGTGGCTTAATGAATCTGTTCACATCCATGTGAAATTAACTTGGAGACAAACTAAATCACAATGCAGTAATAAACGTTTGATACAGACTCATGGTATTGGCATCGTCTAACATGCCTTGATGGCCAACGTTGGGCACCATAATTAACTGCTTATTGGCTGACTGACTAGCTACAAACAGTTTTTCAGACAGTTCAGGCGGGACTTCTTCATCATCTTCTGCCGCAATCACCAATAATGGCCCTTGATAATATTGCGCTACCACTTGCTTATTATCTGTTTTACGAAAATCTTCTGACATTTCCAAAGTCATAAACGGTGCCATATACCACGGTGTTTTTTCATCAACCCAGTCGTCGGCATTAGTTGCTGAACCGTGTAAAACCAGCGCATCTATTTTATTATTTTTTGCTAAATCAGCGGCAATAAAACTGCCTAGTGAGTAACCGTGCAATATCACTTTTTCAGGCTGATATTGCTGATGTAAATAATCCAGTTGTTGCTGTGCATCTGCAATAATATTGTTAATGCTTGGTTGGCCTTCACTTGCCCCTAATCCACGACGATCCATTACTAAAATATCGGTATTGAGCGTTGATAATGTGGTCAGTACCGACAGGCCATGTGGTTCGATTTTCATGCCGTTGCCTTGATAAAAGACCAAGGTTGTAAGGCTATTGGGGTTATCGATATAAAAACCATTTAACTTAACGTGATCAATTGACTCTAAGCTGACTGGGGTAATCAAATGATTAGGCATCGCCTGCTGTAATTGTTGAGTAAACTCAGCGGTAAAGGCTGTGGGGACTTCATCGCTGGCAATAAAGGTGCTTTCACTTAGGCGCATAGTACACCCTGAAGTAACCAGCATTGTGGTGCCTAACATTGCAACTGTGGTTATTTTTTTAAGCAAATTTTGCATATTATTGTCCTTAATTTATTCATCGTCCTTGTGGACTAAAATGTCACCTGGCGAGCATTGTAAATGCTCGCAAATAGCGTCTAGTGTCGAAAATCGAATCGCTTTTGCGCGGCCACTTCTAAGCACCGACAAATTTTGAGGGGTTATACCTATCAATTCAGCCAGTTCAGTGGACTTCATTTTTCGCCTTGCCAACATCACATCCAGCTCAATAATTATGGCCATTAAATTGTCAACTCCGCCTCTTCTTGAAGCTCAGTTGCATGCTTCATTACCCATGCTACACAGTAAAAAATCATTCCGAAAAGTGCATACTTTAATTCTTGACTGCCAAGGCTAAAATAAACAGGTACCGCACTAGATGTACCACTAAAGTGCAATGTAAATGCGATGATCATCGGGTAGAAAAGGCTAAGTAAAATCCAGACTAAAAATACTAAGGCTATACGGCTCAAGCAGCGGAAGTTACTTGGAGTAAACACATGACCTTGCTGATACAGACCAAAAAGTTGGTAGAGAAAATAGTAAATAAACAGGTAAGGTAGAATTTCAACACTGCCCAGAATGATCCCAGGATGAAATCCCGCATAATAAAGGCTTTGAGCGAGAGCTTGCCAAGGTGTACCAAAGTCGACAGCTAGATAACTACTAAACCAACCCCACCAATCAATGGTTAACACATATTCACCCGCTTGGAATTCTCCGAACACCATAGTGCCGCTATAACTAGTGACTTGTAATAAAGCTAAAAATACAATCAGCAATTTAATCCATTTACTTAACGAGACAATTCTATCCATGATCATTCTAAGCTGGTTAATGTTAAACTGAAGTTAACACACAAACCTTTTATCAGCAATAAATTATCGATAAACGATACTTTAAATGTATTAAAGCTAATGTACCTATTAGTCAGAATGCCAAATCACCCGTTTGAATCACAATAAATGACTATCGAAATAAATGATTAAAGTGCCTATGCTATTAACTCGAGATAGATGACATAATTTTGTTGATAATGCTCAACAACTTTTACTCGATAGCTTTGTTTCACATCTATAACACATGAGAGTATTGTTAATAACTGATTGTATTATATGGATTTTACAGAAAAAACCATTAACTCAGGAGTAACGTGATGAATATGAAAGCATTTTCGACGTTAGCCGGATTATCTTCATATACGCTGCGTTATTATGAAAAAGTCGGTTTACTCAGCAAGATTCAACGAAATAGTAGCGGCCATCGAGTCTATACAGCCAAAGATTTAGAATGGGTTAATTTTGTCAAACGCCTAAAAGACACGGGGATGCCTTTAGTCAAAATTCAGGAATACGCTAAATTGCGAGCATTAGGTGCAAGTACGGTATTGAATCGCCAGCAGTTACTCGAGTACCACAAAGAACAATTACAAGCTCACATTGAGCAACAGAAAAATCATTTATTGGCGCTTGAAAACAAAATTAATTTGTATAAAGCCAATAAAGTCCGTTGACTTAGAGTTAACTCTAACTTGTAAGGTTTGGCTTCTACTTATCGATAGGAGTACATCAATGCCAAACTCAAGATTCACTTTAGGTCTGGAACAGTTGTCAAAAATTGACGGCGAAGCAGGTCATAATGTTATCGAAAGCCTGCAAGATATCTGCCCTGACTTAGCCCGATTTACCATTGAATATCCGTTTGGCGATATCTATACCCGACCCGCCTTAGATGTAAAGTCGCGAGAAATAGCCACTGTTGCGGCACTAACCGCTTTGGGCAATTGTAGGCCTCAGCTCAAAGTTCATTTGAATGCAGCTTTGAATGTTGGTTGCAGCGAAGATGAAGTAAAAGAAATATTGTTACAAATGTCAATTTATGCCGGTTTTCCAGCAGCGTTAAATGGTATGTTCGCGTTTAAAGAAGTACTTCAAGAACGGAAGGAATAACAGAAAAATATGACACGTTGCGAGAAATGGAATGATAGCAATAAGTCTATTTAAAATTTTTCATTTATGGTGTTCATAAGATGGATTGGCATAATAGCGTTTATCTATTGTAAGCCAATCCAAAACAACGCGACAATGGGGGTAAATAACAGTTTCAACATAGTTACAAATCAATAAATAGCTGATTCAATAAGGTTTTAACTTGTTCATCATCCTCTTCAAATTGAATACCAACATTGACTTTCCCATTCTCAAATCGGCTATTACATACCTTGGCAGGAATCAATATTTCTTTATCGTTAGGTGAACGCATAATAATGAAAATATCTTTCGGATTCACTTTAATTTGGGCATTATCAGTTTTAAATACAAAACCACATCCTTTGGCTGAAATATCCGAAATAATGCCTTTTAATTGGGCGACCTTTTTATCATTTTGATCTTCTCTTGTAACTATTGACGCTGGTAAATGAGTAATAAAACGTTGATGAGTTCGAAGTTGACGATTTTCAATTTTATCTGGATAGCGTAAAAATATAAATTTTTCAGGAATTTTAGTAATATTTTTAATTGTCGATCTAAAGGCATAGCATTCACCTTGCTGCCCTTCTAATAAGTAACGCACAACAACACCATTACCCTCGACAAGTACATCACTGTAATTACTCATCTTCTGAGGTGCGGGATGCTTTAAGATAATATATTGCCCTAATTCATATCCAACCAAAGCAGCTTTCATGCGTACTTTTACCGGATAGTCGATCTGTAAATCAACAATTTTACCTGGAGTAAGTTCGAAAAAAATAGGGTTAGGAGTAGGAATCGCGGTCAACATCTAGAATCCATTAGAGTGATGATAAGTTTACAAGCATAAATGTATGGCGATAATTTAACTAAGGCAATAGTTATATCACTTTCAAATGTAAAAATGTGCAGTAAAATTAAATTAACGTATATTTATTAAACACTAGCGATTAAATAAACACTAAATATGCAGTTAATTTGAAAAAGAGGAGGCACTTATTTAGCGTCTCCTCTTTTTCAATAAATCCTATTTCACCGCAGCAATACCACTGTGACGTAATAAAGCATCAGTGTTTGGTTCACGTCCCATAAAGCGTTTAAATAATTCCATAGGCTCTTCACTACCGCCCATTTCGAGAATGTTGTTTAAGAAGCTTTTACCCGTTTCCGAGTTAAAGATGCCTTCAATTTCAAAACGTGAAAATGCATCTGCAGATAAAACCTCGGCCCACTTATAACTGTAATAACCTGCAGCATAACCACCCGCAAAAATATGGGCAAACCCGTGTTGAAAGCGATTAAAGCTTGGCGGTGTTAATACCGCTATTTGACTACGAACTTCATCTAAAATCCCCTGAATATCGACACCCTTTTTAGGGTCAAATTCATGGTGCATTCTAAAGTCAAATAATGAAAACTCAAGTTGGCGTAACATCATCATGCCCGACTGGAAATTTTTGGCTGCTAACATTTTATCAAGCAACTCTTTTGGTAATGGCTCACCCGTTTCATAGTGGCCAGATATTTCCGCTAGCGCTTCTTCTTGCCAGCACCAATTTTCCATAAACTGACTTGGTAGCTCTACCGCATCCCAAGGTACTCCATTAATACCCGATACACCGCCCACATCAACCTTGGTTAACATGTGGTGAATGCCGTGGCCAAATTCATGAAACAATGTAGTCACTTCATCATGGGTAAATAGCGCAGGTTTGCCATCCACCGGGCCATTAAAGTTACACGTTAAATATGCTACTGGTTTTTGCAGCCCGGTAGAGGTTACACGGCGACCGCGACAATCGTCCATCCACGCGCCACCACGCTTACCGCTACGAGCATATAAATCGAGATAAAAACTGCCACGATGCACTTTATCGGCATCATGAATATTGAAAAAACGAACATCTTTATGCCAAGTATCTACACCTTTTTGTTCACTAATGGTTAAGCCAAATAAACGATTTACGGTGTAAAATAAACCTGACAATACTTTGTCTTCAGGAAAATACGGACGCAATATTTCTTGCGATACTTCATACTTGTGTTGTTGTAGTTTTTCAGCATAAAAGCTTAAGTCCCACGACGCCATTTCAGTGACGTTATAGTGCTCTTTAGCAAATGTGCGTAGCTCGACTAACTCAGTTGCTGCCTGTTCTTCAGAGCGTTCACCTAACTCATTTAAAAATCCCAATACTTGTGCTGGATTCTCGGCCATTTTGGTCGCTAACGATTTTTCAGCATAGTTGGCAAAACCGAGTAGATTTGCTAACTCATGACGCAGCGCAATAATTTCGTTCATATTGTCGGTGTTATCAAATTCACCAGCATTAGGGCCTTGATCAGACGCGCGGGTTACAAATGCACGGTAGCATTCTTCGCGTAGTTGACGGTTTTCACTATAAGTCATCACAGGTAAATAAGATGGAAAATCGAGGGTGAATAGCCAACCCTTTTGCTCTTTGGCGTCTGCCATGGCTTTTGCAGCTGCGATGGCTGACTCTGGTAAACCAGCTAAATCGGCTTCGTCAGTAATCAGTTTGCTCCATGCTTGAGTTGCATCTAATAATTGGTTAGAAAAGTTACTGGTTAGCTCAGATAAACGCTTAACCATTTCACCATAGCGTGCTTTCTGGCTGTCATCTAAACCAATACCCGACAATTCAAAGTCGCGTAAACTTTGTTCAACCACCATTTTTTGTGCTTGAGTTAGTTGTGCAAAGTCTGCCGATTCGTGGATCGATTTATACGCTTCGTACAAACCTTGATGCTGTCCAACATAAGTGCCGTAATCTGACAGTAGTGGTAAACAAGCATCATGGGCATCACGTAATTCATCGCTACTGATCACCGAATTCATGTGTGACACAGGCGACCAGATTTTACTTAATTCATCATCAACCTCTTCTAGAGGTGCAATCAAGTTATCCCAAGTGTATTGGCTATTTTTAGCTAACAGTGCATCAATGGTCTCACGACATTTAGCAATGCCTTGCTCAACCGCAGGCTGAATGTGTTCAGGTTTAATTTTTGAAAATTCTGGTAATTCTGCGCTACTTAGCAATGGATTGCTCATAAAGATTCCTCGAATTATGTCGCGTGAGTATTTAACCTCAACTTGGGTTAAAAGATGGGATTTTATTATTCAGATCCCGGGCCGAGAGTATCTACCTTATATTGGGTTACCTGATGTCATTTTCAAGCGTTGAAACAATTTACCCCTACAAACATAACGGGCCTTTCTAAATGATACATACGTCTTTTATCACCATTTTTGACTGTATCATTTTAACTAAATACAAAGCTAACTCTTCCTAGCTCAATTACTAGACAAATAAAGTGATCAACACCTCAAATTCAGTTTACATTTAATTTACAAAACTAATATTGACAGATAGATCCCAAATAAAATTGATTATCATTTAAATTTACTTTAAATAGACTACCATACGCTTTATTAAGACATATCTATTTACATTTTAACCGCGAGCAGAACAAATATGACCTTTTATACCTCAACCATTAACCGTAAAAATAGTGTTAACTCTTTTTTTCTCGTTGTAATGACTTGGGTAAGTTTAATGGTTTCAATTCCAGCACTCGCCACAACAGATAACCAACCAACAATTGGATTTAATATAGCTTGGGATAACCATTACATATCAGAAGGTCGCAATAATTTAGATAAAGGCGGTATTGTTTGGGGTGTTGCCAGTTTCGAACAAGAGGATCTAGCGGTTTATGCTGTAGTAGGCCGAGCAGACCAAGTGCACTATATTGAATGGAATGCAGGTTTAGAATATACCTTACATTTACATGATGACGTCGACGCCACTATTGGCTATCAACGTTTAGAGTTTTATGGTGATGAGCGCGCATCCGACAATGAGTTTTTCAGTTCATTAACTTATAACGGTTTTAGCTGGCTTATTCCTGCTATTAATTACACATTTGCTACCGAGGCTGGCGGTTATTTTGTTGAACTGAGTTTGCATAGCCCATGGGAAATTAATGAACAACTCACGTTAACACCCTATGTAGTACAAGGTGTTGACTTTCAATATAGCAGCGAACAACACGATGGTGCTAATCATTTTCAATTTGGGTTAGAAGCTGAACATCAAATTAGTGATTCAATGTCATTATCTGCACATATTAGCCACAGTATTGCTCAAGAAGACATTAAACAGCAAGCTAGTACTGATGGTATTCAGGGCAGCTTAGATCAAACTTATGCAGGAGTGTATTTAAACTTAACTTTTTAACATGGTTCACTGGTATTTGAGTGTTTGAAGGCTAAACTTAAGGGTATAAGAAAGCCCAATTTACTCAAGCAAGGAAGCTTATGTTAACGCCAATCACCCGTATTTCAACTAGCTTATTTATTGTGTTATTAACATTCCCAAGTAAGCTATTAATAGCTGGCGAGCTAACTGATCTCATTACAAAAGAGCCTAATCAACATACACAACTGACCAATGATAATGCTAGTTCACTACCTCCGCAACATGCTAGTGATCATCTGGGTAAGGTTATCATTGTCCCCGAAAAACCACGCTCTGGGTTAGAATATAAATCAGATGATATTTACCTTAAACCTAGTCTTAAAAACCAAATAACAAAACAAACAAATAATCGCTCATCAAGGTCCACAATAGCCAATGACCCAAGTTGTCGCTGGCTCGATAATCGCCTTAAACACCTGCAAAAGAAACTACGCCAGACAAAAAACAATCAATTTAGTCATTATCAAGATGAAATTGATATTAGAAAAAGAGAATTCACTTGCCTTAAGTGCGCCAGCACTGGTCCCACGGATGTTGATCGCAGCATTTGCCAGCCCAAACGCTAAGCTTTGCCATGTTTGCAATAACTTAACGACTAGATTGCAAACACAAACCCCCTTACAATGGTGGTATTAACCGTAATGGAGATCATCATGGCTCAACATTTTGACTATATCGCGCTTGGCGCAGGCAGTGGCGGCATAGCCTCAGCAAACCGTGCAGCAATGCGTGGCGCGAAAGTATTAATTATTGAAGCAAAACAAGTTGGCGGAACTTGCGTTAACGTTGGCTGTGTACCTAAAAAAGTCATGTGGTATGGTGCTCACGTCGCCGAAGCACTGAATTTGTACGCTAAAGACTATGGCTTTGATGTTACCGTCAATAAATTCAATTGGAATACTCTAGTCGACAATCGTGAAGCTTATATTAGCCGTATTCATGATGCTTACGGTCGTGGGTTTGCAAGTAATAAAGTCACCTTATTAAATGGATATGGTCGCTTCATCAATAACAACACCATTGAAGTCGATGGCGAACATTACACAGCGGATCATATCGTTGTTGCAACAGGTGGAGCACCAAGCATTCCAAATATTCCTGGTGCTGAATATGGTATCGATTCTGACGGTTTTTTCGCCTTACGCGAACAACCTAAACGTGTTGCCGTTATAGGTGCTGGTTATATTGCAGTAGAAGTTGCTGGCGTATTACATGCGCTAGGTAGCGAAACTCATCTATTAGTACGTAAGCACGCTCCATTACGTAACTTTGACCCTATTTTAACTGACGCTTTAGTTGAAGCAATGGCAACTGACGGCCCAACACTGCACACTAATAGTGTGCCCAAATCGGTCAGTAAAAATAACGATGGCAGCCTAACTTTAGCTCTTGAAAATGGAGAAATATTAACTGTTGATTGTCTAATTTGGGCCATTGGCCGTTCACCATCAACTGGCAACATCGGCTTAGAACATACTGATGTGAAGCTAGATGCAAAAGGCTACGTCATTACAGACGAACAGCAAAATACTACGGCTAAAGGTATTTACTGTGTTGGTGACATTATGGCTGGAGGAGTTGAATTAACCCCTGTAGCAGTTAAAGCTGGTCGGTTATTGTCTGAGCGGTTATTTGGTAACATGCCAGATGCCAAAATGGATTACAGCTTAATTCCAACCGTAGTATTTAGCCATCCTCCTATCGGCACTATGGGTTTAACAGAGCCAGAAGCTACTGAAAAACACGGTAAAGAAAACATTAAAGTGTATACCTCAACATTCACCTCTATGTACTCTGCGATAACCTCGCATCGTCAAGCCTGTAAAATGAAACTAGTTTGTGCAGGTGACAATGAGGTTGTAGTCGGCATACACGGTATAGGCTTTGGAATGGATGAAATACTCCAAGGTTTTGGCGTAGCGATGAAAATGGGCGCAACCAAAGCTGACTTTGACTCAGTTGTTGCGATACATCCAACTGGCGCGGAAGAGTTTGTTACCATGAGGTAAAGTGAATATTTAAAATTATTAACTCTCATATTACTAACCGAGAATGACTATAACTGTTGTTCTCGGTTTTTTATTCCTGTTTATCCGCTAACCATTTCACAACAAATTACAGATGTAAAAAAGCCCGCTATATAATAGCGGGCTTTTTTACGACTCTTTCAAGTCAATTAGGCGCCTGGAAATGACCTACTCTCACATGGGGAGACCCCACACTACCATCGGCGATACTGTGTTTCACTTCTGAGTTCGGAATGGGATCAGGTGGTGCCACAGCTCTATGGTTTCCAGACAAATTTTGCTTATCTAACGCATTATTCTTGATGCATTAAATAATAATTCGGAAAGCTGATTGCTTTTACTCTTATTAAGAGTATTGAGTCTCTCACACTGTCTAAGCGCTCTATTCTAACACTAAGGTCAGTAAAACCCATCTGGGTTGTATGGTTAAGCCTCACGGGTCATTAGTACAAGTTAGCTCAACGCCTCACAACGCTTACACACCTTGCCTATCAACGTAGTAGTCTCCTACGGCCCTTTAGAGAGCTTAAAGCTCTAGGGATGACTCATCTTAGGACTCGCTTCCCGCTTAGATGCTTTCAGCGGTTATCGATTCCGAACGTAGCTACCGGGCAATGCTATTGGCATAACAACCCGAACACCAGCGGTTCGTCCACTCCGGTCCTCTCGTACTAGGAGCAGCTTCCTTCAATCATCCAACGCCCACGGCAGATAGGGACCGAACTGTCTCACGACGTTCTGAACCCAGCTCGCGTACCACTTTAAATGGCGAACAGCCATACCCTTGGGACCGACTTCAGCCCCAGGATGTGATGAGCCGACATCGAGGTGCCAAACACCGCCGTCGATATGAACTCTTGGGCGGTATCAGCCTGTTATCCCCGGAGTACCTTTTATCCGTTGAGCGATGGCCCTTCCATTCAGAACCACCGGATCACTATGACCTACTTTCGTACCTGCTCGACGTGTATGTCTCGCAGTTAAGCTGGCTTATGCCATTGCACTAACCGTACGATGTCCGACCGTACTTAGCCAACCTTCGTGCTCCTCCGTTACTCTTTGGGAGGAGACCGCCCCAGTCAAACTACCCACCAGGCACTGTCCCGAACCCCGATAAGGGGCCGCGGTTAGAACATCAAAACTACAAGGGTGGTATTTCAAGATTGACTCCACTCAGACTAGCGTCCAAGCTTCAAAGTCTCCCACCTATCCTACACATGTAGGTTCAATGTTCAGTGCCAAGCTATAGTAAAGGTTCACGGGGTCTTTCCGTCTAGCCGCGGGTATACGGCATCTTCACCGCAATTTCAACTTCACTGAGTCTCGGCTGGAGACAGCGTGGCCATCATTACGCCATTCGTGCAGGTCGGAACTTACCCGACAAGGAATTTCGCTACCTTAGGACCGTTATAGTTACGGCCGCCGTTTACCGGGGCTTCGATCATGAGCTTCTCCGAAGATAACCCAATCAATTAACCTTCCGGCACCGGGCAGGCGTCATACCGTATACGTCATCTTGCGATTTTGCACAGTACTGTGTTTTTGATAAACAGTTGCAGCCACCTGGTATCTGCGACTGCCGTCAGCTTAGGGAGCAAGTCCCATCACCGACAGCAGCGTACCTTCTCCCGAAGTTACGGTACCATTTTGCCTAGTTCCTTCAGCCGAGTTCTCTCAAGCGCCTTGGTATTCTCTACCCGACCACCTGTGTCGGTTTGGGGTACGATTTCTACTAACCTGAAGCTTAGAAGATTTTCCTGGAAGCATGGCATCAACTACTTCATCACCTTAGTGACTCGTCATCAGCTCTCAACCTGTACATTTAAGTACGTATTCCCGGATTTGCCTAAGAATACAGCCTACTACCTTAAACGCGGACTACCAACGCCGCGCTAGCCTAGCCTTCTCCGTCTCTCCATCGCAGTTAGCAAAAGTACAGAAATATTAATCTGTTTCCCATCGATTACGCCTTTCGGCCTCACCTTAGGGGTCGACTCACCCTGCCCCGATTAACGTTGGACAGGAACCCTTGGTCTTTCGGCGAGGGAGTTTTTCACTCCCTTTATCGTTACTCATGTCAGCATTCGCACTTCTGATACGTCCAGTGTGGGTTACCCCTTCACCTTCAACCGCTTACAGAACGCTCCTCTACCGCGCACACCTAATGGCATGCACCCGTAGCTTCGGTGGTATGTTTAGCCCCGTTAAATCTTCCGCGCAGGCCGACTCGACTAGTGAGCTATTACGCTTTCTTTAAATGATGGCTGCTTCTAAGCCAACATCCTAGCTGTCTAAGCCTTCCCACATCGTTTCCCACTTAACATACACTTTGGGACCTTAGCTGACGGTCTGGGTTGTTTCCCTTTTGACAACGGACGTTAGCACCCGCTGTCTGTCTCCCGAGTAGTACTCATTGGTATTCGGAGTTTGCAAAGGGTTGGTAAGTCGGGATGACCCCCTAGCCTTAACAGTGCTCTACCCCCAATGGTATTCGCTCGAGGCGCTACCTAAATAGCTTTCGAGGAGAACCAGATATCTCCGAGTTTGATTGGCCTTTCACCCCCAGCCACAAGTCATCCGCTCATTTTTCAACATAAGTCGGTTCGGTCCTCCAGTTGATGTTACTCAACCTTCAACCTGCCCATGGCTAGATCACTCGGTTTCGGGTCTACGCCTTGCAACTAAACGCGCAGTTAACACTCGGTTTCCCTACGGCTCCGCTATTCGCTTAACCTCGCTACAAAACGTAAGTCGCTGACCCATTATACAAAAGGTACGCAGTCACGGTCTCAAGAACCGCTCCCACTGCTTGTACGTACACGGTTTCAGGTTCTATTTCACTCCCCTCACAGGGGTTCTTTTCGCCTTTCCCTCACGGTACTGGTTCACTATCGGTCAGTCAGGAGTATTTAGCCTTGGAGGATGGTCCCCCCATATTCAAACAGGATGTCACGTGTCCCGCCTTACTCGTTTTCATCTATGGTTAGTTTTCATGTACGGGGCTATCACCCTGTGCCGCTGTGCTTTCCAACACATTCCACTAACACCCCATAGACTTAAGGGCTAATCCCCGTTCGCTCGCCGCTACTAGGGGAATCTCGGTTGATTTCTTTTCCTCCGGGTACTTAGATGTTTCAGTTCCCCGGGTTTGCCTCACTACACTATGTATTCATGTAGTGATAACAGCTTATGCTGCTGGGTTTCCCCATTCGGATATCGTTAGCTCAAATGCTTATTACTAGCTCGCCAACGCTTTTCGCAAGTTATTACGTCCTTCATCGCCTCTGACTGCCAAGGCATCCACCGTATACGCTTAGTCACTTAACCATACAACCCAAATGAGTTTCACTTTCGTGAACCACCTGCGTTATATCGCAACTAGCTGGTTTTTACTTGTCTCACCTCCAGGGTAGGAAGTGGACTCGCCTTAGTTTTTAGAATATTCAAGACACTTAAACAGTGTTTTGAGAACTCAAGATACTGATATTTTTCGTATCAGTATTATTTTTCGCACTAACGTAATCACACAAACGACAACGAATTATCATCTATGCGCCTTTAGTTAGTACTATCAGCTTTCCAAATTGTTAAAGAACAACACTTAACCGGCTCGCGGTGTGTTTTACTTACCTTCCGAAGAAGTTAACAAGTAATCTGTGTGAACACTCACATGCATTGCTGCACTTTAGGTATTGAGTTAGTCGTATAGGTAAGGAGGTGATCCAGCCCCAGGTTCCCCTAGGGCTACCTTGTTACGACTTCACCCCAGTCATGAACCACAAAGTGGTGAGCGTTCTCCCGAAGGTTAAACTACCCACTTCTTTTGCAGCCCACTCCCATGGTGTGACGGGCGGTGTGTACAAGGCCCGGGAACGTATTCACCGTAGCATTCTGATCTACGATTACTAGCGATTCCGACTTCATGGAGTCGAGTTGCAGACTCCAATCCGGACTACGACGTACTTTGTGAGATTAGCTCCACCTCGCGGCTTTGCAACCCTCTGTATACGCCATTGTAGCACGTGTGTAGCCCTACTCGTAAGGGCCATGATGACTTGACGTCGTCCCCACCTTCCTCCGGTTTATCACCGGCAGTCTCCCTAGAGTTCCCACCATTACGTGCTGGCAAATAAGGATAGGGGTTGCGCTCGTTGCGGGACTTAACCCAACATTTCACAACACGAGCTGACGACAGCCATGCAGCACCTGTCTCACAGTTCCCGAAGGCACACCAGAATCTCTTCCGGCTTCTGTGGATGTCAAGAGTAGGTAAGGTTCTTCGCGTTGCATCGAATTAAACCACATGCTCCACCGCTTGTGCGGGCCCCCGTCAATTCATTTGAGTTTTAACCTTGCGGCCGTACTCCCCAGGCGGTCTACTTAATGCGTTAGCTTGGGAGCCCAGTGACTAAGTCACCAAACTCCGAGTAGACATCGTTTACGGCGTGGACTACCAGGGTATCTAATCCTGTTTGCTCCCCACGCTTTCGTACATGAGCGTCAGTCTTTGTCCAGGGGGCCGCCTTCGCCACCGGTATTCCTTCAGATCTCTACGCATTTCACCGCTACACCTGAAATTCTACCCCCCTCTACAAGACTCTAGTTCACCAGTTCTAAATGCAATTCCCAGGTTGAGCCCGGGGATTTCACATCTAGCTTAATGAACCGCCTGCGTACGCTTTACGCCCAGTAATTCCGATTAACGCTCGGACCCCTCGTATTACCGCGGCTGCTGGCACGAAGTTAGCCGGTCCTTCTTCTGTAGGTAACGTCACAGCAGCGTGCTATTAACACGCTACCTTTCCTCCCTACTGAAAGTGCTTTACAACCCGAAGGCCTTCTTCACACACGCGGCATGGCTGCATCAGGGTTTCCCCCATTGTGCAATATTCCCCACTGCTGCCTCCCGTAGGAGTCTGGGCCGTGTCTCAGTCCCAGTGTGGCTGATCATCCTCTCAGAACAGCTAGGGATCGTCGCCTTGGTGAGCCATTACCTCACCAACTAGCTAATCCCACCTAGGTTCATCCAATCGCGAAAGGCCCGAAGGTCCCCTCCTTTCCCCCGTAGGGCGTATGCGGTATTAGCAGTCGTTTCCAACTGTTATCCCCCTCGACTGGGCAGATCCCTAGGCATTACTCACCCGTCCGCCGCTCGTCAGCAAAGTAGCAAGCTACTTTCTGTTACCGCTCGACTTGCATGTGTTAGGCCTGCCGCCAGCGTTCAATCTGAGCCATGATCAAACTCTTCAATTAAAGTTTTTTTGAAATATTCGGTTAGGAATATTTCGGCTCAATGAATTCTGATTTACACCTTATAAACTCGGAAGAATCTATAAAATGTTTGTTACATATTGCTATGAACATTCATCGTTGCATTGAGTTGAAATTTTTTGATTGCCAACATTCCGAAGAACAGAAGACAATTTCGAATAACTCAATACCTGTGAATGTCCACACAGATTTCTTGTTTAAATTGTTAAAGAACGTTGCTCACTATGAAGAAGTTTAAGTCTTTCATGTTAGCAGCCTAAGACGCTAGGTCGTTGGCTTGGGGTGCGTATTCTACGCTTCCCCGTGTTGGCGTCAAGTGATTTTTCAAACTTTCTTTTCGCTGCTGAACTCAGTGTTTTGAAGCACTTAATTCAACCTAACCCGGTGACCGCTTGCGCTGTCTGCCGTGTCAGTGGATGCGCATTATAGGCAACTCAAGATTTAGTGCAAGCATAAAAAGCTTAAATATTAGATAAACATAACTAACAGGTGTTTTTTCAAACGAAAAGAACAAAAAAGGGACTATTCGTCCCTTTTATGGCTATTTCACTCGGTTCTAATCACCGAAAAATCGAGTTTCCTGTTTTATCTCTATTGGATTACCGTCTATCTGTGCAGTGATTTTGATATCGATTTTGGTGATACTTCTCTTAAGCTCGATAGGATCAACAGCGATACTAATTGGTAAGGTCAAAACTTCACCCGATTCTATTGATACATGTTGTGGGCCAATCCATCTGGCATTAGGCAAGCCTTCAACACTTAGCTCATATTCTTGCGGCTGCTCAGTCTTATTCAGAATTTTAATGGTGAAGGTGTTCTCTGTGTTGCCTTGGTTGTTTTCTCTATAAAGAGAATTTCTGTCTCTAATGACATCCATACGTACTGGGGCGATGGTCGCACTAGCGTAGACGAAGACTAGGATCATAACCGTCAGTACCACGCCATAACCAACTAACTTTGGTCGCAACACCTTTTCTTGCACACCTTCAAGCTTGTTTTCTGTTGTGTAACTAATGAGACCTTTATCGTATCCCATCCGTTCCATGGTGTTATCGCATGCATCAATACAGGCACCACAGTTGATGCATTCATATTGCAGGCCATTACGAATATCAATTCCTGTTGGGCACACTTGGACACATAAATCACAGTCTATACAATCACCTAACCCCATTTCTTTAGGATCTTGCTTGCGGGTACGTGGGCCACGGGTTTCTCCACGTTGGCTATCGTACCCTACTATATAGGTATTTTTATCAAACATTGCTGCTTGAAAACGCGCATAAGGACACATGTGGATGCACATAATCTCACGCATCCACCCGGCATTACCGTAAGTAGCAACCGTAAAAAATACGACCCAAAAATAAATCCCGCCACTGGCGTTAAGTGTAAAAAAGTCGATATAGAGTTCGTGACTTGGAACAAAGTACGAAACAAACGTAGTGGCAGTTAATAGTGAGACAAATAACCAAGCGGTATGTTTAGCTGTTTTACGCCAGAGTTTATTAACACTCCATGGCATTTGATCAAGCTTTATACGTTTATTACGTGCACCTTCAAACTTTTCTTCAAACCAGATGAAAATAAAGGTCCATACTGTCTGTGGGCAAGTAAAACCACACCACACTCGACCTAAATAAGTGGTAACGAAAAACAACCCAAACGCGGCGATCATAAATAGTGCAGCGAGCAAGGTTAAATCTTGTGGCCAAATAGTTAAACCAAACACGTGAAACTTTTGCTCAGCAAGATCAAACCAAACTGCTTGTCTATTTCCCCATGGTATCCAAGGCAAAAGTAAGAAGAATAACATGGCAATCCAACCCATCTTACGGCGTATCGATGTCCATAAGCCATCGACAGCTCTTACGTAAATACGGTTGCGCGGATTAAAACGGTCTGTTTTACTGGCATCTGGTTGATGGATTTGAATACGCTGTTGCTTGGAAAAGTCCTTGGGGTTAGATTCTTTCGTCATTTTACAGCCTTACTGCTTTAATATTGAACGATAACTAGCTTATTATATAGGTAATAACACATTATTGGATAGAAAAATGAGAGGCTGGATTATTTTAGCAATAATCGCGGGGGGTATTTATTACTTCGCGACTGAAACAGATAAACTTGATAAGCCAATTAATGATATTAAAAGTATGTTTAATAAGGCAGATAGAAAACTTGATTCGATGACGGGTACCAAAATTATCCGAGTTGATAAACACATACCACAAATAAAAACAGAAATTTATGATCGTTTGTCGACCATTGAGATCCGCGAACTAGATGGTGTATTTACTAGTAATGAAGCTATTAGCGAGTTTAAAAACCAATACTGTCATAGTAGTGCTCGTCACCCTGTGTTTACCAAAGATAACTTACAATTTATTTGCGATAAGATCTGAGTTCGTTAACTATTTTTTGGTAACAAATTGACCTAAGTATCAAATAAGCCTAGCCTTTGTGTAATATTTACAACAGGGGCTAGCTTTTTTATGACACAATCACAAACTGAATCGGTATCTGACATCTTTGATCCTAGCTTATGGGATGTTGTCGAAGGATTCAACTTTGAAGACATCACTTATCATCGCGCAAAATCTCAAGGTACTGTCCGTATCGCCATAAATCGCCCTGATTGCCTTAATTCATTCCGTCCAAAAACAGTAGATGAGCTCTTTATGGCTTTAGACCACGCTAGACAATGGTCTGATGTTGGCTGTGTACTTTTGACAGGTAATGGTCCATCAGCAAAAGGTCAATACTCATTCTGCGCAGGTGGTGATCAACGAATTCGTGGTAAAGATGGTTATAAATACGAGGGGGCTGAAGACGGTAAGCCCGATGTTGCTCGTATGGGGCGTTTGCATATATTAGAAGTGCAGCGTTTGATTCGTTTTATGCCTAAAGTGGTGATTGCTGTAGTACCCGGTTGGGCGGTTGGTGGTGGTCATAGTTTGCATGTGGTTTGTGATTTAACATTAGCCTCTAAAGAACATGCTGTTTTCAAGCAAACCGACCCAGATGTAGGCAGTTTTGATTCGGGTTATGGTAGTGCTTACTTAGCTAAGATGATCGGCCAAAAACGTGCCCGCGAAATCTTCTTTCTTGGGTTTAATTACTCTGCAGAAGAGGCATTTAATATGGGTATGGTAAACCGTGCCATTCCACATGCTGAATTGGAAACAGAAGCATTAGTTTGGGCCAAAGAGATTAACTCTAAATCACCCACAGCCATGCGTATGCTTAAATATGGCTTTAATATGGCTGATGATGGCTTAGTGGGCCAACAACTGTTTGCCGGTGAAGCAACACGCCTAGCCTATGCTAGTGAAGAAGCTCAAGAAGGCCGAGATGCATTTTTAGAAAAACGAGATCAAGACTTTTCTCGTTTCCCTTGGCATTACTAGCCTGAATTGATTCATATTATTCGCTAACATAAAGGCCCTTTTAAAGGGCTTTTACTGTTTTTATAATTAGGAAAAAAATCTTAATCGATATTTTCATTTACAATAATCTAACCAACCCTCTTTACATGATAATGATAACTGTTATCATTTGAATAAATCAAATAGGGGTCCACCATGAAAAAGACTATTAGCTTTGCCATTTTACATTTTAGTGTCGCATTTACGATTACTTACTTACTAACCGGTAGTATTATTATCGGTGGCACCATAGCCCTGCTTGAGCCAGCAGTTAATACCGTAGTGTTTTACTTCCATGACAAAGTGTGGAAAAACATTGAGCTAAAAAAAATGCAGCAAACTGAGATAACAACAGTGTCAGTATAGTTCGAACGCTAAGATCATGGCTACATTGATGACCTGAATCTAACGATTAACTAACATATGCTTGCAGTCACACAATGCGAATTTAACGATAACAACATCATAAGCAGCAAAACTTGTACAACCTAATACGTATTGGCCTTGGAACTCACTAGCCACCGTTTGCGAGTAACTAGAATAGCTAAATACGTAAATATCATGACCGAGCAACATAAAACGCACGTCTTTAGGTTATATGAAGAAACTTAACGCTATAGCAAATAAACACATCATAGGTTAACGTCAGTAACCAACTGGGAGTTTAATCGCTAACCAATGTATAGTTACTGTCATGATAAGACGCGATGACACTTACTCCATAAGCTAGTCCTCACTACTCTTGCCAACACTTATTTTCAAATAACTAAAAATATTGACGAAATTAATCTTAATAATCCATTTAAAAATAAAATTATTAGAAGCGATTGATTCTTACTAAAAGTTCCCCTTTTTAATAATAAAGCTAACAATACTTAATTTTTCTGGTAAAAAAATAGATTTTCATTGGATGGTTGTTCTTTTGCTTAAAGAAACCATTAAAAATGCCGATATATTGATTCAAGCTAATGTTCAGCTAACATCTATAATGAATACAATAAAATAACTTGAATAGAAAACTATTTTTATCCGGTCTTATTCATTCTGACAAAAAATGTAAGGTAATTACCCATGCTTAATGCTTTTAATACTATCAAAGCTCGTATTCTATTGGGATATGCCGCCATTTTGATAATGACCTTAGTTGCGGCAGGCTTACTAAGCAGTAGCAATCAAACCGTTAAGAATGAAGTCGCCGGATTTATTGATGGGACATTACCCGCACTTAATAGCATTACCAAAGTGCAAAGCCATGCCAAAGAATTAGTATTAATGGGGTATTCACTTTATGGCACAACGATTAGTGTTGATGAATTTAGCGAACAAAAAAACACATTAACCCAAAGTCTGAACAAACAGTACCAACAATTAAGTGACGTCACATCGACACAGTTAATGCCACAAATAGATGCATTAAATACTGCTTTGTCGGCACTTGAAACCACTATGAGCAAATCGTCAGTTGATTGGGATAATGCCCGCGAGCAGTTAAGTAGTCTAAACAATAGCGCCAATGAATTAAAAGATCGCCTAGATACACTAGCGCAAGATATATCAAACCAAGCCAATCAAAATGCTATAAACATTCAAAAAGAACTTGGCGACAATACCTTACTGATATATGTACTCGTGGGATTAATGGTACTAGTGGCAATAGGTGCTTTCTTAGCCGCTCAAAAACAAATTGCTAACCCTATACAACAACTATCAAACGATCTGACTAGTATTGCTCAAAATCGTAATCTAAAAGCAAAATTATCAGATGAATGTATTATTGAAATTGGTAATGTTGCCACCAGCGTTAACGGTTTAATTAATGTATTCCGCCTAGGTATGAATGATGTACACGACGCGATTGCCAGTATTAGCCAAACAGTAGCTCAACTGAGCAATACCACTGAAAAATCATCAGCCTCTGTTGATGAACTTCAATACACCATTGTGAGCTTAGTAGATGTAATGTCGCAGCTTGAACAACAAATGGAACAAAGTGTAGAACACTCTCAAAGTGCATCAGATTCTGCTCAACAGGGTGCGCAGAGCATGGTTGAAGGGCAAAAAGAAGTTAAACAAACAGCAGAAAGCATTAGCGTACTGGCTCAAGACATTGAAACGACTGCCAGCATGCTACTAACACTGCAAAATTCAGGTAAACAAGTGGCAACTGTGGTAAAAACCATTGCCGATATTGCCTCTCAAACTAATTTATTGTCATTGAACGCAGCCATTGAAGCGGCTAGAGCCGGTGAAACAGGAAGAGGTTTTGCGGTAGTTGCTGATGAGGTTAGAACGCTAGCCTTACGCACACATAATTCAACTGTAGAAATAAATACAATGCTCGCCAATATTGTCGATTCAATTCAATCTGCAGTCGATAATATGGCTTCAAACCAACAAAAAGCACAACACTCAGTATCATTAGCAAATCAATTAGTGTTAACACTTGAACAGAGCCGCCAACTCATTCTATCACTCGCCACCGTCAGTCAAGAGTCTGCCATGCTAGCGCAAGCTTCACAGCAGCAAGCGCATACAGTTAAGCTTAAAGTGCAAGATTTTAGGTTATTAGGTGAAACGGTATCTGTTGGTAATCATCAAATTAGTGAAGCAGGTTTAGAACTCAATTCTCTTGCTGGTAAATTAACAAATACAGTTGAGTTGTTTGAGCGTTAGAAAATGAAATTAGTGTCAGTAAAACTATTATCAGAATGTTTTTTACCAATACAAAAAGCCACTTAAGAATATTGGCCCGTATTAATACCACAAACAAGCCGTTAATCCCTATTTAATGTACATTTTAGGCACATTAAATAAACGCAGTCTAAAGCTGATAATTAGTCATAAACAAAGTTATCAGCTAAGTTTGGGCTTCGAGTGATCCCAAAATTAATGGCTTGATAAACAGCAGCCACAGCCATCATGTTAGAACTAAATAATATGCTGATCTTCCCCATTTGTTATTGATTATGATGATAACAATCTAACACCAAGCCAATCATTTAATTATTTGTCAGGTTTTTAAGCTAAAAAAAGGCTATGATCTCCATTCGTCATCCCGATTTTTTGAAACAAACAATTAATTGATGGCATGCATACCTCTAACCAAGTCGAAATAAAGGCTTACAATCACCTTTTAACGACTGCGACGTGAATATTAGTCCCCTTTACATTTTACATTAGGCAATACCATGGCTATCAGAATTAAACTTAAACCTGGCCGCGAACGTTCATTAGAGCGACGCCACCCTTGGATATTTTCCAACGGTATTCATAACGTCAATGGCGGAAAACCGCAAGCTGGCGACACGGTTGAAGTCGTGGCACATGACGGACATTGGCTCGGACGCGGTGCCTGGTCGCCAGAATCTCAAATTCAAGTGAGGATATGGACCTTCGACAAAGAAGAAACCATCGATGCTGATTTTTTTGCCAGACGGTTAAAAAGAGCCCAAGCAGGACGCGATAATCTTATCCGCGAACAGGGTCTAACGGGTTATCGTTTAATCGCGGCAGAATCGGACGGTTTACCTGGTATAACCATAGACCGTTATGCCAACGTATTCGTTTGCCAACTATTAAGTACTGGAGCTGAAAAGTGGCGCGACACGATTGTTGAGCAACTGGTACTTCAGTATCCAGACTGCGCTGTCTATGAGCGTTCAGATGTAGACTCAAGAAAGAAAGAGGGTCTAACTCCAGTTGTAGGATTACTCCACGGAGAGTTGCCTCCAATGCCTATCATTATCGAAGAGAACGGTATTAAGATTGCCGTCGATGTTGTTAAAGGCCATAAAACAGGATTCTATCTGGATCAACGAGATAACCGCGCCATGGCAGCTCGTTTCGTTAAAGGTAAATCGGTACTTAACTGTTTTTGTTATACAGGAACATTTGGTTTATATGCAGCTAAAGCGGGGGCGGCTAGTATTGAAAACGTTGATGTATCAGCGCTTGCTCTACAAACTGCTCGAGATAACATGGCCATTAACAACCTTAATGATGACCACGTGAACTATAACGAAGCCGATGTGTTCAAATTGTTACGCCAGTACCGAGATGAGGGTAAAACCTTCGATGTTATCGTACTAGACCCACCTAAATTTGCTGATAATAAATCACAGTTAGATGGCGCATGTCGTGGCTATAAAGACATCAATATGATTGCGATGCAATTGATGAATCCAGGTGGAATATTACTGACGTTCTCGTGTTCAGGCTTAATGCAGTCAGACCTATTCCAAAAAGTGGTTGCCGATGCCGCACTTGATGCTAAGCGTGAAGTGCAATTTATTGAACGCATGCACCAAGCCAGCGATCACCCAATTAGCAGCGCATTCCCTGAAGGTTATTACCTGAAAGGTTTGGTTGCCAGAGTCTGGTAAATTAGCCAATGGAAGATAGCAAAAAGGGAACAATATTTGTTCCCTTTTTTGTTTAATGTAACTCAAGAAAGTAAACAACATTGAGTATGAAAATACATAAAACAAGAAGAGCCTCACTCAAAACAGGCAAAATACTATACTTAAAAGCCAACTAAAAATTTTCAATACTGAGCGACTTACTTTTAGTGAGACATAATACAGAACGAATACCTTTCGATAATAGTTCACTAAGACCTACCAACACTAATCAATAAATCACCATTTACCAGATACTATATTGATATAAACCCCAACAACAATAACCGCCAACATTGATGCGATAAAAGGGGCTGTATTAGTTACCATAAGAGCCATACCAAGCGCAGCACCGAAGCATAACGTCACAGCAGCCAGTTTTTCTCACCCGAGATTATTTTTTAGCTTCAAGTTAACTCTTTATCCGTTGAGCCGATTCATTTAATTAGACTAAATCTAGTTTAAATTTGCAGCAAATGCTCACACAAGACACTAATTTGATGGGTTTATAAAAATAGATAATGGCAAATAACCAAAAATATCCAGCGAATACTCATTGCAAAATGGTTATTAAATCAGCAGTATGAATTGATAATATTCAAACGGACTTTTTGATGAAACAAAAACTTATGCTTGTTGGGACAGAATTACTTGCAGTTGCACTCATTTTTATTTTTAATGAAAAGAAAACTCCAACTGAAAATGTGATGCAAACTAAAGCCAATGATGTGCAGCAACCATCTACTTCACAAAATGCTCAATACACGCAAACCATAAATCACACTGATAGTATTCCGCCAAATATATCCCACCATGAAATGGTGCGTTGTAATGGTATAGCTGAAATGTTTACAGATCCAATAATCGAAGATAGCTTTAATAGATATTCGGCTAATAAAGACATTTTCTTCGACAATATTAAGCAACAGCAAACTCAACAATCACGTATTGCTTCAGCTTTCATCAACAAAAACAAATCAATTCAAGACGATATAGAAAATTTTGACGAACTATTACAAACATATCCAAGCAATAAGTTAATAGCGTTTAACCTTATGCTACATTGCAGCTATTCCACAGCAAAAGTCTGTGATGATGTAATGATGCAAAGAGCATTAGATACTGACACTGAAAACGGTTCTTTGTGGTTACAAATGGCACTGTATCAGCTAAAAGCTGGCAACATAGAAAGAGCTCAAATGTCGCTGATGCAATTTATCCAATCACAACGTTATAACGAATATTCCGGAGACTATTTATCTACAGTCGATTTAGCCCTTAAAGAAGCTGGAGCCAATGATGATTTATCTTTAAAAGTAGCAGTGCTTGGTATTACCGCTACAAGATATAAAACAAATTTTGCACCACTTGTTAAGTTATGCACAAAAACTGATACCGACAATGCTGCATTATTGAATATATGTTTACAAACCAGTGAAAGATTAATTGAGTCTAAAGGTGGGTTATTAACTAATGAAGTAGGTTTATCTATACAAAATAATGTGTTGGAGAAATATGATGATTCAGAAGGGTTAGCTAATAATGCATCTGCACAAAAAGCATTTGATACTTTTAATGAAGAAGCAAATATTGCCATGAACATGGTGCTTCGTAATCGTAAAAGAACCGAATACTGGTTATCGTTAAATCGAGATTATGGAGAGCTGGCGGCATTAGAATACATGATTGATCAAGCAAAACAGATCTCAGCCAATAACCAACAAGATCCTTGCACCATAAACTGGTAAGACCAAAAAACCGACACACATTCAAAAGTTACAAATTAACACACAAAAAAGCGGCCACTCAATGAGTCAGCCGCTTTAATTTAGTTGTCGTATATAACGCAGTCACGCGCTTGTTTTTTTCTAATTTTAACGTTATCTAATTTTTGTCAAAAACAATATAATCAACAACTTACTCGACAGTTACGCTTTTTGCGAGGTTACGTGGTTGGTCTACATCAGTACCTTTAATTAATGCCACATGATATGACAATAACTGTAATGGAATGGTGTAGATCAACGGTGCCATGAACTGATCACAATGTGGTACCTGGATAACTTTCATGGTGTCGTCTGATTCAAACTCAGCATCAACATCGGCAAACACATACATTAGTCCGCCACGAGCACGCACTTCTTCAACGTTCGATTTAAGCTTTTCGAGTAATTCATTGTTTGGCGCAACCACGATAACTGGCATATCGGCATCAATCAAAGCTAATGGACCGTGCTTTAACTCACCAGATGCGTAAGCTTCTGCGTGAATATATGAAATCTCTTTTAGCTTTAATGCCCCTTCCATCGCGATGGGGTATTGATCACCACGGCCTAAAAATAATGCATGTTGTTTGTCGGCAAAGTCTTCTGCTAATTCTGCAATTGCATCATTTAAGCCAAGTGCTTGTTCCACTTTAGCAGGCATTGATAAAAGGCTTTGAGTAATCGCAGCTTCCATTTCAGTTGTCATGCCGTTATGACGACCAATAGCCGTTGTTAACATTAATAAACCAGCAAGTTGCACGGTAAAGGCTTTAGTTGACGCAACACCAATTTCTACGCCAGCTTTCATCATATAAGCCATGTCAGATTCACGTACTAATGATGAACCAGCTGAATTACAGATGGTTAATGTGGCTTTGTAGCCCATTTCTTTTGCAAGGCGCATTGCCGCTAAAGTATCCGCGGTTTCACCAGACTGTGAAATAGTGACTAACAAGCTATTTGGGAACAGATGCGACTTGCGGTAACGGAACTCAGATGCTATTTCGACGTTACACGAGACACCAGCCCAATCTTCTAACCAATAGCGAGCAGCCATACCGGCATGATAACTGGTACCACAGGCAATTATCTGCACATGTTTAATATCTTTTAGCAATTCAGATGCTTTTTCACCAAAGGCAGAATCTAATACCTTACCACCAGCAATACGACCTTCTAAAGTATGTGCTATGGCAGTAGGTTGCTCATAAATTTCTTTCAGCATGTAGTGACGGTATTCACCTTTGTCACCTGCATCATGTACAACTTCAGACTCTTTCTTTTCACGCTTAACAGCGTTGCCATTAACATCAAAAATGTTAACTTCACGACGAGTGATTTCAGCTACGTCGCCTTCTTCTAAAAATGCGAATGAACGAGTGACGGGTAACAATGCTAATTGGTCTGATGCAACAAAGTTTTCACCCAAGCCATAACCAATAACTAATGGGCTACCGCTTCGAGCAACCACCATACGATCACTATCACGACGGTCAATAACCACTGTGCCATAGGCACCTTCAAGCTGTTTAACTGTCGCTTGTACTGCAGCTAATAAGCTGGCTGCGGTTTTTAACTCATGATGGACTAGATGGCAAATAACCTCAGTATCGGTGTCTGATGCAAATACATAACCTAAGCCTTTTAGCATTTCGCGTAGTTTATTGTGATTTTCAATAATACCGTTGTGAACAACCGCGATATCGCCTTCAGATAAATGAGGGTGTGCATTGCGCTCATTAGGTTCACCATGAGTAGCCCAACGAGTATGAGCAATACCTGTGCCGCCAGCGAGTGGTGTGGTATTTAGTGCTAAAGACAACTCTTGAACTTTACCGACTCGGCGAGTTCGAGCTAATTCTCCATTATTAATGACTGCAATACCCGCAGAGTCATAACCACGGTATTCAAGACGACGTAAGCCTTCTACTAAAATTTCTGCAACATCCCTTTGCGCCACAGCGCCTACGATTCCACACATGTTAGTTTCCTTTACTGTTTCAATTTAATTTTGTTTACTTAGCGTATGGCGCGAGTATGACTCTTACACCATGTGCTGAAATAGTGTTAACGGATTCTTGAGTGATGTTGTCGTCGGTAACTAAGACATTAACCACATCCCAAGGTAATTCTAGATTAGGGATCCGTCGGCCAATTTTAGTCGACTCTAATAGCACTACGACTTCACGAGACATTTCAGCCATCACTTTGCTTAGGCCGGTTAGTTCGTTAAATGTGGTGGTACCACGATCCAAATCAATGCCATCTGCACCGATAAATAATTGATCGAAATTATATGAACGTAATACTTGCTCTGCTACTTGGCCCTGAAAAGACTCTGAATGAGGATCCCAGGTGCCACCGGTCATCAATAATGTCGGCTCATTTTCAAGTTCATGAATGGCGTTTGCCAGTTGCAATGAATTAGTCATCACCACTAAACCGCGCTTATCATTAAGTTGCTGCACAAGACCAGAAGTAGTACTGCCGCTATCAATAATAATTCGGTTATGATCACGAATAAGCTCAGCAGCTTTAGCAGCAATCGCTTGCTTGTTTAAAGACAGTTTCTCATTGGTAATTTGAGTCATTTCTTGAGGAACAGGAACAGCCCCGCCATAACGTCGTAACAATAGCCCATGGGTTTCAAGCATGGCTAAGTCTTTGCGAATAGTGACTTCTGAAGTGGCAAATAAATTAGCCAGCTCATCGACACTGACTTCGCCTTGCTCATTAACCAATTTAATGATCGAATGGCGACGTTGTTGGGTATTACGTTTAGTCATTAAGCTTAATATCTTTCACATAAGTTTCAAAACGAAAGATATTTTAGCACCAAATGAAACTTTATCTAGTTTTTATGACCTGAATTTGAAATAAAAGCATAAAAAAACCTCTGTGATAAGCAGAGGCTTTTGACGTTTTTAGTTTTTAATTAAATCTGAATTTACTTTTTAATTTTTACTGGACGCTGCCAACCGGTAATATGGCGCTGTTTAACACGAGTGATCACCAGTTCATTTTCAGCAACATCTTTGGTGATAGTTGAACCAGCACCTAAAGTAGCATTTTTGCCTATGGTAACAGGTGCAATTAACTGAGTATCACTACCGACGAATACGCCATCTTCAATGGTAGTAATAAACTTATTAGCACCGTCGTAGTTACAGGTAATAGTACCTGCACCTATATTAACACCTGCACCAATAACAGCATCGCCTAAATAAGCCAAGTGGCCTGCTTTAGAACCTTTACCTAATACACTCTTTTTAATTTCAACAAAGTTGCCAATATGAGCGTCTTCTTTAAGCTCTGCTCCAGGGCGTAAACGAGCAAAAGGCCCAGCACTGGCAGCTTGTCCAAGCTTAGCGCCTTCAACAATAGTATAAGGTTTAATTTCGGCATTATCGGCAATATCACAATCAATCAAAATCGCACCAGCACCAATTGTGACGTTATTGCCTAAGGCCACTTTACCTTGAAAAATAACGTTAACATCAATCATCACATCCATACCAACCGTCACGTCGCCGCGAATATCAATACGGGCAGGATCACGTAAGTTAGCACCATCGAGCATCATTTTTTCAGCGGCACGAGCTTGGTAAGCACGCTCTAACTGGGCAAGTTGTACGCGGTTATTGGCGCCTTCAACTTCGATAGCAGATTGTGGTTGTGAGGTGGTAATCTCTACTCCATCGGCATTAGCCATAGCAATAATGTCAGTTAAATAGTATTCGCCTTGAGCATTGTTATTAGATAGACGATTTAACCATGCTTTTAACTGCTTACCTGGTACAGCCATAATGCCAGTATTTACTTCATTAATGGCTAACTGTTCATCGTTGGCATCTTTTTGTTCAATAATTCCAACAACGCGACCCTGCTCACGCACGATACGACCGTAACCAGTAGGGTTGGGCAAATTCACCGTCAATACTGCAAGACCATTAGCTGGGCGTACTGCCAATAATTCCTTTAGAGTTGATTGCTGAATAAGTGGTACATCACCATAAAGAATTAATACTGTATCATTGTCGTTAATGTTCGGGTTTGTTTGAGCAACCGCATGGCCAGTACCGAGTTGCTCTGCTTGTAAAACCCAATTTAATGCTTGCTCACCTAAAGCCGCTTGTAATTTATCAGCCCCATAGCCATATACTAATTGAATAGCTTGCGAACCGAGTGAATTTGCAGTGTCGATTACATGCTGAACCATACTTTTGTGGGCTATAGGATGCAGCACTTTAGGCAGATCTGAGCGCATCCGAGTTCCTTTACCTGCAGCTAAGATCACAACATTTAACGACATTGAGCATTCCTTTAATGAACCGATAGAGATTTGCTGACATTTTAACGGAATATCAACCAAAGGGAAAACACAGCTGGAGATTTAACCAATAAAAAAGGCGACTCATAAAGAGTCGCCTTTTAAGCGTCAAATAATCAGATTATCTGGTGATATTTTTTTTGATGCATTCAACAACACGTAATTGAGCCATAGACTTGGCTAACTCGATTACTGCAGCTTCATAATTGAAGTCAGATCCCGCGTTAGCAATTGCTTGCTCAGCATGTTCTTTGGCTGCTAAAGCAGCTTTCTCATCAATATCATCGGCACGTAATGCTACATCAGCAAGCACTGAAATTGCAGTCGGTTGCACTTCAAGTAAACCACCTGATAGATACAACACTTCTTCACTGCCATCTTGCTTGATAAAGCGCGCCATACCAGGCTTGATTTTTGTCAGTAACGCAACATGGTTAGGCATAATACCTAACTCACCTTCAGCACCAGTAACTTCTAAAAAGCTAACTTGGCCGTGGTAGATGCTATTTTCTGCACTAACAATATCAAGTTGGACTGTTTTGGCTGCCATCAAGTTCTCCTTAAAGAACTAAGCTTTACGGCCTAGTTATTTCTTTTTGTTAGCTTTTTCGACAGCTTCATCGATTGAGCCAACCATGTAGAACGCTTGCTCAGGGATGTGATCGAACTCACCATCCAAGATACCCTTAAAGCCACGAATAGTGTCTTTAAGAGAAACGTACTTACCTGGAGAACCAGTAAAGACTTCTGCTACGAAGAAAGGCTGAGACAAGAAACGCTCAATCTTACGTGCTCTGAATACCATGGTTTTGTCGTCATCTGACAATTCATCCATACCCAAAATAGCAATAATGTCTTTCAGCTCTTTATAACGCTGTAATACAGTTTGTACACCGTTTGCAACATCATAATGTTCTTGGCCAACAACCTGTGGATCTAACTGACGTGAAGTCGAATCCAATGGGTCAACCGCTGGGTAAATACCCAAAGAAGCAATTTGACGAGACAATACAACAGTCGCATCTAAGTGAGCGAAGGTTGTTGCTGGTGACGGATCAGTCAAGTCATCCGCGGGTACATATACTGCTTGTACAGAAGTAATCGAACCAGACTTAGTTGAAGTGATACGTTCTTGAAGAACACCCATCTCTTCAGCTAGTGTTGGCTGATAACCTACTGCAGAAGGCATACGACCTAATAGTGCAGATACTTCAGTACCAGCTAGGGTGTAACGGTAAATGTTGTCCACGAACAACAATACGTCACGACCTTCGTCACGGAACTTTTCAGCGATACTCAGGCCAGTTAACGCTACGCGTAAACGGTTTCCTGGAGGCTCGTTCATCTGACCATAAACCATGGCTACTTTGTCTAATACGCCTGAATCTTCCATCTCGTAGTAGAAGTCGTTACCCTCACGAGTACGCTCACCAACACCAGCGAAAACAGAAAGACCAGAGTGAGCTTTAGCGATGTTGTTAATCAGTTCCATCATGTTAACTGTTTTACCAACACCAGCACCACCGAACAGACCAACTTTACCACCTTTAGCGAAAGGACAAACAAGGTCGATAACCTTGATACCTGTCTCTAATAGCTCGGTTGAATTTGACTGATCTTCATATGAAGGAGCTGCACGGTGAATTTCATAACGCTCTTCTTCACCGATTGGACCCGCTTCATCAATTGGTTCGCCCAATACGTTCATAATACGGCCAAGGGTCTTAACCCCTACCGGAACAGAAATTGGTGAACCTGAGTTTGCTACCTCTAGACCACGACGCAGACCATCAGAAGAACCCATAGCGATGGTACGAACTACACCACCACCTAGCTGCTGCTGAACTTCCAGCACCAAACCATTGCAGGCGCCTTCGCCAGTGATCTTCAGAGCGTCATATACTCGAGGTACAGAATCTTGTGGAAACTCTACGTCCACAACCGCGCCAATTACTTGGACAACAGTACCTGTGCTCATGATTAATCCTCTAAACTTGATTTCGTTACCTAACCTAAACCGCTGCAGCGCCTGATACAATTTCCGACAGTTCTTGCGTAATCGCAGCCTGACGGGCCTTGTTATAGACGAGTTGCAGATCATCGATCATTTCGCCAGCGTTATCTGTTGCCGCTTTCATTGCTACCATACGGGCAGCCTGTTCAGAGGCAATATTTTCAACAACACCTTGATACACTTGAGACTCTATATAACGAGTTAACAATAAATCCAAAACTTCTTTTGGATCAGGCTCGTAAATATAATCCCAAGGGTAACTCGCTACTTCTTCATCTGACTTAGGTAAAGGTAGCAGCTGTTCGATCACAGGAGTCTGGCTCATAGTATTAACAAACTTGTTAAACACAATGTACAGACGATCCAGTGTTCCTTCGTTGTAAGCTTTTAACATGACACGTACCGTGCCAATTAAATCAGCAAGTTTTGGCGCATCGCCTAAACCTGATGCATGGGCGGATATTTCACCACCAAAGCTTTTAAAAAACTGAACAGAACGGGCACCAATTGGGCAAAACTCAATATCTGCGCCCTGTTCTTTCCATTTTTTAACGTCTGACACAACCTTTTTAAAGAGGTTGACGTTCAAACCACCACAAAGACCACGGTCGGTTGCTACAACAATATAACCAACCCGCTTGGCATCTCTCACCTCTAAATAGGGGTGTTTATACTCGAGAGTACCTTGCGCTACGTGACCGATCAACTTACGCATATTTTCAGCATATGGACGGCTCGCTGCCATGCGTTCCTGCGCTTTGCGCATTTTGCTAGCGGCTACCATTTCCATAGCAGAAGTGATCTTCTGAGTATTTTTAACACTCGCGATCTTAGTTTTAATCTCTTTAGCGCTGGTCATCTCTACTCTCCAATCTGGGACCAGAGGTGCCTAATGACACCCCGTGTTCATTATTACCAGGTTTGGGTTTCAATGAACTTGTCCATGCCCGCCTTTAACTCACCTTCAATATCAGCGTTATAATCGCCGCTAGCATTGATGGTGTTTATTAGGTCAGCATGTTGACTGTTCATGTATGAAAGCAGAGCGGCCTCAAAGCGACCGACTTCATTTAAAGCAACACCTTTAAGGTAGCCTTTTTCAGCTGCGAAAATAGACACAGCCTGGGCAGCAACGCTCATAGGAGCATATTGCTTTTGCTTCATTAATTCGGTTACACGCTCACCATGCTCAAGTTGAGCACGTGTTTCATCATCTAAATCAGATGCGAACTGTGAGAAAGCAGCAAGCTCTCGATACTGTGCAAGTGCAGTACGAATACCGCCAGACAGTTTCTTGATAATCTTTGTCTGCGCAGCACCACCAACACGAGAAACAGAAATACCTGGGTTAACAGCTGGACGTAAGCCCGAGTTAAACAAGTCTGTCTCAAGGAAGATCTGACCATCTGTAATAGAAATTACGTTGGTCGGTACGAACGCTGATACATCACCAGCTTGGGTTTCAATAATAGGTAAAGCCGTTAACGAACCGGTTTGACCTGTTACTGCACCTTTAGTGAATTTTTCTACATAATTTACGTTTACGCGTGAAGCACGCTCTAATAAACGAGAATGTAGATAGAATACGTCACCTGGGTATGCTTCACGTCCTGGTGGACGCTTCAATAGTAATGAAATTTGACGGTAAGCAACTGCTTGCTTAGACAAATCATCATATACGATTAAAGAATCTTCACCGCGATCACGGAAGTATTCACCCATAGAACAACCAGAATATGGTGCTAAATATTGCAGTGCTGCAGCTTCAGAAGCTGAGGCAACAACAACAATAGTGTTAGATAATGCACCATGTTCTTCAAGCTTGCGTACTACGTTAGCGATGGTAGAAGCTTTCTGACCAATAGCTACATAGACACACTTAATGCCTGAATCTTTCTGGTTGATAATTGCATCAATGGCCATCGCTGTTTTACCAGTCTGACGGTCACCAATAATCAATTCACGTTGACCACGACCAATAGGGATCATGGCATCAACGGCTTTATAACCAGTTTGAATTGGTTGATCTACTGATTTACGTTCAATAACACCTGGTGCAATCACTTCAACAGGAGAGAAACCATCGTTGTCGATAGGTCCTTTTCCATCAATAGGCTCACCTAGAGTGTTAACAACGCGGCCAAGTAGACCACGACCCACTGGTACTTCAAGAATACGACCAGTGGTTCTTACTTTATCACCTTCAGCTAAATTAGCGTAAGGTCCCATTACTACGGCGCCGACAGAATCACGTTCTAAGTTCAACGCGATTGCAAAACAGCCACCAGGCAGTTCGATCATTTCACCTTGCATTACATCGGCAAGGCCGTTAATGCGAATGATGCCGTCACTTACTGCAACGATTGTACCTTCGTTGCGAGCTTCACTAACGACGTCGAACTGCTCGATCCGCTGCTTAATCAGATCGCTGATTTCAGTGGAATTCAGTTGCATGCTCAAACTCCCAATTACGACTGCAGCTTATCAGACAAACGCGATAATTTACCGCTTACCGAGCCATCAATGACTAGGTCGCCTGATTTAATAATTACACCGCCAATAAGCGATGCATCGATGCTGCAATTCAGCTTAACTTTGCGTGCGAGACGTTTCTCTAGAGAAACACTAATTTGCTGCTGTTGCTCAGAGCTTAACTCAGTAGCAGAAACCACATCGGCTTCAACTTCTTTTGTCCACTCATTACGGTATTCAGCAAAAAGTAGCGATACTGTTGACAGTATCCCTAAACGACCGTTTTCAGCCATTACCTTTATCAGGTTTTGACCTTGCTCATTGACTTGCTCACCACATACTTTTATAAATAGTGAGGCAAGTTCAGTACTCGCTAAAGTACCATTAAGCAGTGGCTTTATTGATTCGTTTTCACTTACCAATGAAGCGAAAGTTAACATTTCTGTCCAACTTTCTACTGCTTTATGCTCAACAGCAAAATCAAAAGCTGCCTTTGCGTAAGGGCGAGCGATGGTGCTTAATTCAGCCATAACTCAACTCCCTTAATCAAATTTCAGCAACAAGTTTATTAACAATGTCACTGTGGGCTTCTGGATCAATCGCACGTTCTAGAATTTTCTCTGCACCAATAATGGCTAAAGAAGCAACTTGCTTGCGCAAATCATCTTTCATACGATTTCGTTCGTTTTCAATTTCTGCCTGACCCTGTGCGACTATTTTAGCTCGCTCAGTTTGTGCTTCAGCTTTTGCTTCTTCAACGATTTGAGCCTTACGCTTATTAGCTTGCTCAATAATTTCGTTGGAAGTAACTTTCGCATCTTTAATATGCTCAGTAGCTTTAATTTGTGCTAACTCTAGATCTTTTGCTGCACGGCCGGCATCTGCCAGACCATCAGCAATTTTCTTCTGGCGTTCTTCGATGGCATTCATCAACGGAGGCCATACAAACTTCATGCAAAACCACACGAAGAGAATAAAGGCAACCGTCTGACCGAATAGGGTAGCGTTGAAATTCACAACAGCCTCCTAGTTAGATTAAAGACAGAAGCATTAATTAAAGCATTGCACCCAATGGGTTAGTAAATAGCATAAATAGCGCAATACCTACACCGATCATAGTTACGGCGTCTAATAGACCCGCTACGATGAACATTTTAACTTGTAACATAGGAGCCATTTCTGGCTGACGAGCAGCACCTTCCAAAAACTTTCCACCTAAAAGGCCGAAACCGATAGCTGTTCCTAATGCACCCATACCAATAAGTAGAGCAACAGCAATAGCCGTCATTCCTAATACAGTTTCCATATCTATCTCCAATATTCTAAATCTTTGTTATTAATGATTTAGGTCAAAAAATTTTCGGTTACCCTTAATGATCTTCATGAGCCATGCTTAAATAAACAATGGTCAACATCATGAAAATAAATGCTTGTAAAGTAATAATTAAAATATGGAATATTAACCAACCTAGTTGTAATCCTACACCTAGAGCAGATAACGCCACATTAGAACCGTACATCAATGCAATAAGGATAAATATCAACTCACCAGCGTACAAGTTACCAAATAGTCGTAGAGCCAATGAAATAGGCTTCGCAACTAGAGTCACTGTTTCTAATAATAAGTTGACGGGTATCATTGCCCAATGGTTAAAAGGTTGAAGTGTTAACTCTTTAACAAAACCTGAAACACCTTTGACTTTAATGCTGTAGTAAATAATCAGCACAAACACACCAAGAGCTAAGCTGAAGGTAATGTTAACGTCGGTAGTTGGAACAACTTTTAGGTATGGTATACCTATGAAACTAGCTGCCCAAGGCAACCAATCTACAGGGAGCATATCCATGAAGTTCATCATGAAAATCCACACAAAAATTGTCAACGCTAAAGGTGCAATAACAGGATTGCGACCGTGAAAAGTTTCTTTCACGCTGCTATCAACGAACTCAACAATGATCTCGACAAAACATTGAAATTTGCCAGGAACACCAGTTGTCGCTTTTTTGCCGGCACTGTAAAACAGCCATAAGAACAACATTCCAAGCCCAACCGAAAAGAACAATGAATCAATGTTCCAAGTCCAAAACCCTTCACCAACAGTTAAATTGGTAAGGTGATGTTGGATATAGCTCTGCTGTGTTAACGCTTCACCAGTTGCAGACATGATTCATCCCACTTAACTTTGCTTGAAATATAAAGGTGCTATCCAATGTACTACTAGCGCTAACGAATAACAGCTAAAAAGTGGCATGAATCCGACTTTTAAATTGATAAACACTAACGAAAACAATGCAATGGTTAATAGCATCTTTACCGCTTCCCCCCAGTAAAAGCTTTTAATCACTTTTGCTGCTGAGCTTGCTCCACTATGTGAAAAAGCTAGGGTTGCGAATACAAAATTAGGAAGTACAGCGATAACTCCACCTGCAAGTGCAGATAGACCATACTGTGCTCCCCACATAACGAAAAAAAATATTGAAATAATACTCGCGACTGCCGCTTGTACCAGCACTAATTTATAGGCTGCTAACCTGCCACGACGCGCTAAAACATTACTCAACTTCATCTCTCCGCATTAATGCCTTTCGCGGTCTTAATGTTAAATTTAATATATTAAACTAGCCTTAAGATTCAAAAAGCCTGCAAAGTATACCTTTTCGCGCTTTGTTTGCAACTTTGATGATAGCAAAACAACGATTATGCACACGATTTAGCGCTAAATAATCAAAAACGAAAATAAGAGCTATGTCACAAACTTACTAATGAAATTGCTTTAATTCATATTTCATCGAATTTTACTCAAAATTCCGTCTAATTCAGCAAGATTCTGGTAATTTATTACAATTTTGCCTTTACCTTTACTGCCATGATTAATCGCAACCTTGGCACCGAGTCTTTCAATTAACTCTTGTTCTAAACGGCTAACATCATGATCTTTAGCTGGTGTTTCGGCGTCTTTAGCCGGATTCAAGGCTTTGTTGACTAATCGTTCAGTTTCTCGAACAGTCATTTCTTTTGAAGCCACTAATCGAGCCAAATTAGTCTGCTCATCACCCTCTAACGCTAATAGTGCACGGGCATGGCCCATGTCGATATCACCATTTTCCAACAAACGTTTAACAGGCTCATTTAGACTATTCAAACGTAATAAATTTGACACACTAACACGTGATTTTCCTACAGCATCAGCCACTTGTTGATGAGTTAACTCAAATTCTTCAAGTAATCGTTGTAATGCTATAGCTTCTTCCATTGCATTTAAATCTTCACGTTGAATATTCTCAATGAGAGCAATGGCAACTGCAGCATCGTCGGCAACTTGCTTAACAATACACGGGACGTTATTAAGTTTAGCTAATTGAGCCGCACGCCAACGACGTTCACCCGCGATGATTTCATAATTAGTTTCAGAAATTTTTCGGATAACAATTGGTTGTATAACACCTTGAGCACGAATAGATTCCGCAAGTTCTTCTAATGCTTCAGGCGACATATCTTTACGGGGTTGATATTTACCTGGCTGTAATAAATCAAGCTCAAGGTAAATTAAGTCGCTTTGTTTTGTTGTTTGTTGTTCTTCTGCTTGAGCATTTTTACGACTAGCGGCATTACTGTGGCTTAATAAGGCATCCAAGCCTTTACCTAAACCGCGTTTTTTTAACGTCATTTTTGTATCCTACGCTTGTTTGGGTTGAGTTAGCTGTTCTGCTCGGCGGATTATTTCACCTGCTAAGGCTAAATAGGCTTTAGCTCCAGCACTTGATTTGTCGTAATACATGGCAGGGGCACCAAAACTAGGTGCTTCAGCTAAACGAACATTTCGCGGTATGACCGTACGATACACTTTTTCACCAAAATGCTGTTTGAGTTGATCCGATACATCATTAGATAAACGATTGCGCGGATCGTACATTGTACGCAAAATACCTTCGATGCTTAATGTTGGATTAACCATTGCACTGAGTTTAGTAATAGTGTCAATTAATGCTGTTAAGCCTTCTAATGCATAATATTCGCATTGCATTGGCACAAGTACAGAATCGGCAGCAGACATTGCATTGACAGTTAACATATTGAGCGATGGTGGACAGTCAATAAAAATAAAATCGTAATCATCTTTGATCGGTGCCAATGCATTACGTAAGCGGATCTCACGGGCATAAAACTCCATCAATTTAATTTCAGCAGCGGTGACATCACCGTTACTTGCGATCAAATCGTATTTACCAATAGTATTTTTAATCACAATATCAGCAAACGGTTTTTCTTCGACCAATAAATCATAAGCAGTGTTGTCTACATCATATTTGTCTACTCCACTACCCATTGTTGCATTGCCTTGAGGATCTAAATCGACCAATAATACTTTACGCTTTGTGGCGGCAAGTGATGCGGCGAGATTAACGCAAGTTGTTGTTTTTCCTACGCCACCTTTCTGATTGGCTACGGCAATGATTTTACCCACAATGTCATCCTATCTGAATAATTATTGATGTCCGGTTAGCTTAATTAGCAAATGAAATACGCTTTATTGCTTAGCAATTTTTAATAAATGTCGCTGTTCATCTAACTTTGGTACATGCAATACAATGGTTTCTACCAACGAAAAACCTGCTGGTATCTCTTGTAATTCTTGTTGATTTAACTGGCCTTTTAACGCATAAAAAGTGCCTTTTTCAGTCGGCAAATGGTGACACCAACTAAGCATATCTTGTATTGATGCAAATGCGCGACTTAACACACCATCAAATTTAATCTCTGGCTCATATGCTTCAACACGACTTTCAACTGAAGTAATGTTTTTAATTTTTAATTCGAACTGAACCTGCTTTTGAAAACGGATCCGTTTCCCTAAACTATCAAGCAGTACAAACTCTTTATCGGGATTCATAATAGCTAATGGGATCCCTGGTAATCCAGGACCTGTACCTACATCGATAAAACGTGGCCCTTCAAGATAAGGAGAAACAGTCAAACTGTCCATAACATGACGAATTAACATTTGCTCAGGATCGCGAACCGAAGTGAGGTTATAAGCCTTATTCCATTTATCGAGCATTTCAACAAAACCCACTAATTGTTTTTGTTGTAATTCAGTGGCTGACATTTTCATTTCAGCTAAATAGGTTTTTAGTTGGGCAGATAACACAGAAAGCCTCGTAGGTTGCATGATAAAGACGGCAGTTATTATGAAGCCGTAGAAGCACTAAGGGAAGTCTTATGACTTCCCTTGTGTTATTGATTTGAAAAAAGAGCTAAATTTATGCTATTTTTCGCAATAAACCGCGTTTTTTCATATGTACTAACAGGATTGATATCGCAGCTGGAGTAATTCCAGAGATCCGCGATGCTTGTCCTACTGTATCAGGTTTATGGCTATTTAATTTGGCAATCACTTCATTTGATAACCCCGGCACTTCTTGATAATCCAGATCTAATGGTAATAATGAATTTTCATGGCGGATAGCTTTATCAATTTCTTCCTGTTGACGTTGTATATAACCCGAGTATTTAACTTGAATTTGTACTTGTTCAGCAGCTTGATTATCTTCGAGTCCAGGACCAAAACCCTCTAATGACATCAATTTTGCATAGTCCATTTCTGGACGACGTAATAAATCTTCAAATGATGCTTCACGTGAAATAGGAGTATTTAATTCTGGATTGAGTACGCCCAGTAAAGCTGAATTAGGGTGAACCCATTGGCTGCGTAAACGCTGAAGTTCTAATTCAATCGATTCTCTTTTGATAATAAATGATTCCCAGCGATTATCATCAACTAATCCAAGTTCACGGCCTTTTTCTGTTAAGCGTAAATCAGCATTATCTTCACGAAGTAATAAACGGTATTCTGCACGACTAGTAAACATGCGGTACGGTTCTTTTGTACCTAATGTAGATAAATCGTCAACTAAAACACCTAGATAAGCTTCATCACGACGAGGACACCAAGCAGTTTTGCCTTGTACTTGCAATGATGCATTCATCCCTGCAAGTAATCCTTGTGCTCCGGCTTCTTCATAACCTGTTGTTCCGTTAATTTGACCAGCAAAAAACAGTCCTTCAATGGCTTTGGTCTCTAATGAGTTTTTAAGATCTCGTGGATCAAAATAATCGTATTCTATGGCATAGCCAGGACGCATAATTTCAGCGTTTTCCATGCCTTTTATTGAACGAACTAAATTTAACTGTACATCAAATGGCAAACTGGTTGAGATGCCGTTTGGATAAATTTCATTAGTGCTTAGCCCTTCAGGCTCAATAAATATTTGATGCGACGATTTGTCTGCAAAACGGTGGATTTTGTCTTCAATAGATGGGCAATAACGTGGTCCGATCCCTTCTATAACACCTGAATACATAGGGCTTCGATCTAGTCCTCCACGGATAATGTCGTGGGTTTTCTCATTGGTATGAGTGATAAAACAAGAAACTTGTCTTGGATGCTGACTTACATCACCAATAAATGACATTACAGGTAATGGTGTGTCACCTTTTTGCTCGGTCATTTGTGAAAAATCAATGGTATTAGCATCAATACGTGGTGGGGTTCCGGTTTTTAAACGGCCAACACGGATATTTAATTCTCGTAAACGATTTGCTAATGCAATTGCCGGTGGATCACCTGCGCGACCACCACTGTAATTTTGCATACCAATATGGATTTTACCGCTTAAGAAAGTACCCGTTGTTAATACAATTGCTGGTGCTTCGAAAGCCAAACCCATTTGTGTTACTACACCAACAACTTTGTTATTTTCAACAACTAGGTCATCAACAGCTTGTTGGAAAATACGTAAATTAGGTTGATTTTGTAAAATATGCTGGATTTTTTGACGATATAACGCTCTGTCTGCCTGGGCTCGTGTAGCACGAACTGCTGGGCCTTTACTGGAATTTAACGTTCTAAATTGAATACCTGCAAAGTCAGTGGCTGTTGCCATTGCGCCACCTAAGGCATCAATTTCTTTTACCAAATGCCCTTTGCCAATTCCTCCAATAGCAGGATTACAAGACATTTGCCCAAGTGTGTCGATGTTATGGGTCAACAATAATGTTTTTGAGCCCATTCTTGCAGCTGCAAGTGCTGCTTCAGTTCCGGCATGACCACCACCAACAACAATTACATCAAACCGTTCATGAAAATGCATTATCTGACCTTTGATAGCTAAGAAAGTTAAATTCGAATTTAATCTTTTTTCGATTGGATCATTTTAGCACTTGCTTGTCTGAACGTGAACGATCATTTTTCACTGATTGATCAAGATGCGGTTTGCTTAATAGATCTTAAGATCTTTATATAGATCTTTTTATTATGTTTATTATTAGGATCGGACTTTTCTGTTGATAACTTTAATTTTGTTTTAAAATCATATGGTAAAGTTAAAACTAACCTGTGATCTGATCGCGATCAAACTCAAGATAACATGGGGATAGATCGGGTAGTTATCCACAAGGGTGATCATTGAGCAGATCGGACTGTGAATAGTACAGAGTTATGATCGCTAAAAATAATAGCTTATCCACAAAGTTATACTAAGAAGTAACATATTGTGGATAAGTATGATCTAATCTGTGGGTTGATCATGATTTATGCAGAAAATGATCTGACCTATATATGCTTAGATAAGATGTTGCCATTGCAATAACCACGCTAGAGCAGGTTCTTCAGGTATTGGATCTCGTTGGACGTCTATTTGGATCTTATCCACAATAGGCTTAGATCCATATTGTAAAAGTAGTGAGGTTATTTTTTCTGGTCCTTGGCAGAAAGTATCGTAACTAGAGTCACCAATTGCACATAAAGCGAACTTTATATGGTTAAGATCGGGCATTTCGATCATTAATTGCTTATGAAACGGTACTATATTGTCGGGCAGATCGCCTGCTCCATGAGTAGAACAGACTAGAATCCACACTGAAAAATCTGGTAATTCATTTATATTGGGCTCAATAAAGACCTCTGTTTGATGGTTTAACTCAGCAAGTTGAGCCGCCATTTCATCGGCAACATATTCTGAACCGCCTAATGTTGTGCCTACTAATAATGCTACTTTTGCCATCTTGACTCCAAATTATCTGTGTATTTCATTATTGCATCCCTGTTTTGATCGCTGTGGGGCGATGCATTTGGCTATTTTACTCGTTCAATTGCGATTAATGTTGGCTTATTTGTGTTTATAAAGGGGGATAACGGTGTAAATAAGTGTGCTTTAGGCGTTTTTAAGTGCTTTTATTTAGGCTTTGTTTATTGGTTAACATGAGTGTTTAATGTTTTTAGCATAAAAAAACGAGCCTTATAAGGCTCGTTGATATGGGGTTAATACTGCAGTATTACTTGGATAGCTAACTTAATGACAAATACTTTGCATGAAAACGCAAATGGTCTTCAATAAATGTCGCGATAAAATAATAGCTGTGGTCATAACCAGGCTGCATTCTTAGCTCAAGCGGATAACCTTTGTCTTTTGCTATTTTAACTAAGTCTTGTGGCTTTAATTGCTCATTCAAAAAATTGTCATTACTGCCTTGGTCCACCAGCGCGGGCACAAATTGTTGGCTATTGGCCATTAACTCGCAGCTATCGTATTGTTTCCATTGTTGCTGGTCATCACCTAAGTAACCGCGGAATGCTTTGATGCCCCATGGACAGTCCATTGGGTGACAAATAGGACTAAATGCTGACAAACTGTTATATTTGTGCGGATTTTTTAATCCGATAGTTAACGCGCCATGTCCACCCATTGAATGACCGCTAATACTGCGTTGCTCTGTTACTGGGAAATGGGCTTCAATTAATGCTGGCAATTCGTTTACCACGTAATCATACATTTGGTAATGCTGACTAAATGGTGGTTTAGTGGCATTTAGATAAAAGCCTGCACCTAAACCAAAGTCATAAGTGCCGTCAGCATCATCTGCGACATTTTCACCTCGTGGGCTGGTATCGGGTGCGACAATAGCCATGCCTAGCTCTGCTGCTATTCGCTGTGCACCTGCTTTTTGCATAAAGTTTTCATCAGTACAGGTAAGCCCTGACAACCAATATAAAACCGGTACTTTTTGGCTTTCGGCTTGTGGTGGTAAGTAAATAGCAAATCGCATGGTGCAATTAAGTGCACTTGATTGATGACTATATTGTTTATGCCAACCACCAAATGCTTTGGTACTGCTGATACTTTCAATGGTCATGATGTGTCCTTATTTGTCAGAACGCAATTAAGTGGTTTTACACTTAACTGCGCCTGTCACTATTAATTAAACGTTACTTGGCAAAGTGAATCACGCTGCGAATACTTTCACCTTTGTGCATTAAATCAAATGCATCATTAATGCCTTCAAGCCCCATCGTGTGAGTTATAAAGTGGTCAAGTTTAAATTCGCCAGCTAAGTATTGCTCAACAATACCCGGTAATTCACTACGTCCTTTAACGCCACCAAATGCACTTCCACGCCATACGCGACCAGTGACTAACTGGAATGGACGGGTTGATATTTCTTGGCCTGCACCTGCTACACCAATAATGACTGACTCGCCCCAACCTTTATGACAGCACTCTAATGCACTGCGCATTACATTGACATTACCAATACATTCAAATGAGAAATCGACACCACCGTCGGTCATTTCTACAATCACTTCTTGAATAGGCTTATCAAAGTTTTTAGGGTTAATGCAGTCGGTTGCACCTAATTTTTTGGCAAGTTCAAATTTAGATTCATTAAGATCAATACCAATAATCCGGCTCGCACCAGCCATGGTGGCGCCAATAATTGCCGATAAACCAATACCCCCTAAACCAAAAATAGCGACAGTATCACCTTTTTGAACTTTAGCTGTTTTCAGTACTGCCCCCATACCTGTTGTTACGCCACAGCCTAATAAACACACTTCTTCTAATGGCGCATCTTTACTGACTTTGGCTAATGATATTTCAGGTAATACTGTGTACTCAGAAAATGTTGAACAGCCCATGTAGTGAAAAATTGGCTTGCCGTCTTTAAAGAAACGCGTAGTGCCGTCTGGCATTAATCCTTTCCCTTGAGTTTCACGTACTGCGCTGCAAAGGTTAGTTTTACCAGAAGTACAGAACTTACATACCCCACATTCTGCTGTGTATAACGGAATAACATGATCGCCTACTTGTACGCTGGTAACCCCTTCACCGACCATATGAACTATGCCGCCACCTTCATGACCAAGAATTGCTGGGAATACTCCTTCAGGATCATCACCAGAAAGCGTAAATGCATCGGTATGACAAACCCCAGATGCCACAATACGTACCATGACTTCACCCGCTTTTGGGTACATTACATCGACTTCTTCTACCGATAATGGCTGGCCAGGTCCCCAAGCAATAGCGGCTTTTGATTTAATAAATTGTGCTGACATAAATGATTTCCTTAACATTAACGACCATGGTCAACATGGTTAAGAGGTATTACTACAGTGTAGTGTATTAAGTTATTGTATTTGTTTATCATAGAATGATAATCAGCTTATTTTGCAAATGACTTTTACGAGAATGTAATAATGATGAAATGGGAAGGCATTTTCGAATTTGTGGCAGTGGCTGAAACTGACAGTTTTACTGTGGCTGGTAAACGTTTGAGCATTTCAACAGCTCAAGTAAGTCGACAAATCAGTCAGCTTGAAAACCGTTTAAACACCAAATTATTTTATCGCACCACCCGTAAAGTATCGTTAACCGAAGAAGGTTCGGTTTATTATCGGCATTGTCGCCAAGTATTAAACAGTCTTGATGAAGCAGAACGAGCCATTTCAAGTTTAAAAGATAAGCCACAAGGACTTATTAGAATTACTGCGCCAGTGACTTATGGTGAAAAGTTTATAATGCCGATAGTGATTGATTTTATGCAGCAATATCCAGACATTGAAGTGATTTGTGAACTGACTAATCAGCAACTTGACTTGGTGGACGGTGGTTACGATTTGGCGATTAGGTTAGGGCGATTAACTAATTCGACTATGATGGCAAAGCGGCTTACTAGTCGAAGCCAATATGTGTGCGCAGCCCCGAGTTATATCGCTAAATACGGCACGCCTTATGCGTTATCGGAGTTAAGTCTGCATAATTGTTTAATCGGCAGTCAGTCACATTGGCATTTTGTTGAGCAAGGTAAACCTAAGACGGTAAAAGTGCATGGGTCTTTAGCTTGTAGCAGTGGTTTGAGTTTATTGAATGCAGCTATATGTGGTTTGGGGATTGTGCAGTTACCAGGATATTACGTCAATGATGCTATAGCAGAGGGGCAGTTAGTGGTATTGCTTGCTCCTTTTCAACAACCTAAAGAAGGTATTTGGGCTTTGTATCCGCATAATCGCCATTTATCACCCAAAGTGAGATTATTGGTCGATAAGTTATCGCAAGAGTTGTAACTAGCTCATCGTTCGCAAATAGCGTGCAATTTGAGCTTTTGGAAGGCTGGATATTTTATTGATTAGTTCAATGGTAATAGCTTGCTTGGGCAGTTGCTGCTGTAATACATCAATTTGATGTAACCATAAATGGCTGGTCATGGTGGCATCAGCCAAGGCTCGGTGAAACACACCATCGTTAGGTAACTGGTGATGATCTACAAGTGTGCCAAGCTTATGGTTGGGGGCTTCTTGGCTAATACGTCGAGACAATAATAACGAGCAAGCAAACTGACCATTGTAATGCAGTTTGCTATGACTAAATTCAGCATCGAGAAACTTTTTATCAAAGCTGGCATTGTGTGCCACCAAATTAAAACCATCAATAAACTTGGAAAACTGCCCCATAACTTGTTTGGATACTAGGGCATGTTTGAGCATGTCATTGCTAATACCTGTGTATTGCTCAATAAAGCTATTGACTCGCTGACCAGGATTAATCAATTCCTGAAAAGTATCGACTATTTGACCATTAACTAACTTAACCGCACCAATTTCTATGGCTCGGTCACCGTTATCTGGTGATAATCCTGTGGTTTCAAAATCGAGCACCACAACTTGGTTAGCGAGTTTCATCAATTTACACCTATTTACCAATACAGAATGAACCAAAAATCTTGCCCAATAGATCATCTGAGGTGAATTTACCCGTGATTTCAGATAAGGCCATTTGTGTCATGCGCAGTTCTTCTGCTAGTAACTCTCCAGCTAAATACACTTCAAGTTGTTCTTTACCCAGCTGTAAGTGATTTGCGGCAAGCTCGAGCGCTTCTAAATGACGGCGACGGGCAATAAAGCCACCTTCTAAGTTACTTTGGTAACCCATTAATGATTTGAGATGTTGCTTTAACTCATCAACTCCTAAACCTGTTTTAGCTGATATCCGATAAACGCTGTAGCCTTGTTCTTCGGTGTTATTTAAGGTTTCACCGGTTAAGTCTGCTTTATTGCGTATAACAGTCACTCCGAGTTTTGCTGGCAGGCGGTCGATAAAGTCGGGCCAAATTTCGTGCGGGTTTATGGCGTCAGTTGTGGTGCCATCTACCATAAACAAAACTCTATCAGCACTGGCTATTTCGGCCCATGCACGCTCAATACCTATTTGTTCAACGGTGTCGAGTGTATCTCGTAACCCTGCGGTATCGATGATGTGCAGTGGCATTCCGTCTAAGTGGATATGTTCGCGAAGTACATCGCGAGTTGTGCCTGCTATTTCAGTCACAATGGCTGACTCTTTACCTGCTAATGCATTAAGTAAGCTTGATTTACCGGCATTAGGGCGGCCGGCAATCACAACCTTCATTCCTTCGCGGATAATTGAACCTTGCTTGGCGCTGGCTTGTACAGTGTCTAGTTTGCTGATTATTTTATATAACGCGTTGGCAATTTTACCATCGGATAGAAAGTCGACTTCCTCATCGGGAAAATCAATCGCGGCTTCTACATATAAGCGTAGATTGGTGACTTGGTCGACAAGCTCATGTACTTCTTTTGAGAATTCACCTTGTAGTGATTGCAACGCACTTTTTGCTGCTTGTTCACTGGTGGCATCAATTAAGTCTGCAATGGCTTCTGCTTGAGTTAAGTCGAGCTTATCGTTCATAAAGGCTTGTTCGCTGAACTCACCAGGTCTAGCAATGCGAATACCGTCTATTTCCATGACACGCTTAATTAGCATATCAAGTACTATTTGGCCGCCATGGCCTTGGAGTTCTAATACATCTTCGCCGGTAAATGAATTTGGTCCTTTAAAAAATAGCGCAATACCTTGATCAATCACCTGACCGTCTGCATTGTTAAAGTCACAATATTCTGCGTAACGAGTTTTAGGCACATGGCCAATAATCGCTGTTGCTACATTAGTGGCTAAATCACCAGAAATGCGAATGATACCTACGCCACCTCGTCCTGGGGCGGTGGCTTGTGCCACAATAGTGTCTGTTGTCACGGTATTACCTATAAAATTGATAAAGGAAAAGGCGGCTAATCAGCCGCCTTTTTAATCAGTTATACCACATTGAGCTTAGGCTTATTTTATGCCATTTTTCTCAAGGCCTGCATAAATAATTTTCTGCTGTGTGATTGCAACTAAGTTACCCACTAACCAGTAAAGTACTAGACCTGCTGGGAACCATAAGAAGAATACGGTAAAGATAACTGGCATCCACTGCATCATTTTCACTTGCATTGGATCCATTGTTGGCGCTATCGGTTGCATTTTCTGCATCAAGAACATTGATAAGCCCATTAACAATGGTAATACATAGTATGGATCTTGAACCGATAAATCAGTAATCCAAAGCATGAATGGCGCATGGCGTAATTCATAGCTTTCTAGTAGTACCCAGTATAATGCGATGAAAATTGGCATCTGTAACAGAATAGGTAAGCAACCGCCCATAGGGTTTACTTTTTCTTTTTTATACAACTCCATCATAGCCTGACCCATCTTTTGACGGTCATCACCAAAACGTTCTTTCATCTCTGCCAATTTAGGCTGGAGATTACGCATTTTGGCCATAGAGGTATATTGCTTCTTCGTAAGCGGATATAGACCACCACGGACGGTGAGTGTTATCAAAATAATAGCCACACCCCAGTTACCCACAAATGATTGATAGAACATCAATAACCAATGGATTGGAATAGCTAACCACCATAAGAAACCGTAATCAACAACCAAGTTTAAGGTTTCAGAAATAGCTGAAAGTGCTTTTTGATTTTTTGGGCCGACATAAAACTGTGAGCTAATTTCTTTTGCTGTACCTGGTGCAATATCATATACCGCGCCACGGAAACCAATATTAGCTAATCCACCAGCACTCATACTTGAGAAAATGGTGTTTGAATCTGTTGCTGGTGGAACCCAAGCAGACACAAAGTAATGTTGTAGCATTGCAGCCCAACCACCCAGTGTGACTTTATTGAGATTCTTTTCAGCCATATCGTCAAAGTTATATTTCTCATAACGAGTATCTTGAGATGAGAATGCTGCACCACGATAGGTTGGCATCATCATGCTGCTTTCTGATTCTTTAACCGATTGCTTGATTTGGCCATACATTTGCACTTGTAAAGGTGCTGCAGAAGTATTGTTGATACTGTAATCAACTTTTACATCGTATTGACCCCGTGTAAAAGTAAAGTTTTTTACGTAGGTAACACCGTTGTTTGCAGTATAAGTTAATGGCACTGTTAGTGTGTCTTTACCATCTGCTAACGAATATGAATTAGCTTGAACACTATAAGTTGCACGACCATTAGCACTACTATCGATACCATCTCGACCAATGAGTCCACTTTGAGCTATATATGTAAAATCGTTGTGTTGCTCTAAAATGACAAATGGATCATTACTGTTTATTTCGCGTTTATGAGCCACTAATGCTGCATAAACAATGTCACCACCAATCGGATTGATTTTAATCTCAAGCTGATCAGTTTTAACGCTAATAAGGTTTTTAGTTGCAGGTAATTCTACTGGTACTCCAGTTATATCTGCTTCAGGAACGTCAGCACTGTGTTGCGATGCCGCGTTAGTTTGACTAACAGTTTGAGTCGCTGCTGGTTGTGGTGCTTTATCTGTTTGCCATTGCTGCCACATTAAAAAGCTGACAAACAGTAAACCGATTAGCAATATATTGCGTTGAGATTCCATAGCCTATTTATTACACCTGTCATTTTTAGGGGGGACGGGATCACTACCGCCGGGATGTAAAGGGTGACATTTTAATATGCGTTTCATAGCAAGCCAACTACCTTTCACTGTTCCATGAGTTTTTATTGCTTCTATAGCGTAATAAGAACAAGTTGGATTGAACCGACACCGCGGTCCCAATAAAGGGCTGATAATAATTTGGTAACCACGAATAACCGTAGTTGCTAGCCATTGTAACGGCGATTGAGTTTGCGCCATAGCTTTTCTATTAATTTGTGTAGTTCTGCATTTTCCATTTCCATCACGCCATTTCTGACTAATACAACGATATCGATATCTGGGATGTCGTGTTGATGTAAACGAAAACTATCTCTTATCACACGCTTAATACGATTACGTTGGTTTGCACGTTTAACAAAACGTTTGGCCACAGTTAATCCTAAACGAGGATGTTGCTCTGAATTTGGAATTGCGAGCAGAGTTATTTCAGCAGAGGATGCTTTGATTGGATTGGAGAATACAGATTTAAATTGCGCGGGAGTTAACAAACGTAACTCCCGCGAAAAGGTATAGCTAGTCACCTAGTTATCTACTTACGCAGATAAACGAGCGCGACCTTTCGCACGACGACGTGCAAGCACCTTACGGCCGCCTACAGTAGCCATACGAGCGCGGAAGCCGTGAGAACGCTTGCGCTTCAGGTTGCTAGGTTGAAAAGTACGTTTACTCATGATGGCAATCCGTCTTTGTTAGTGAATTTACCTTAGCTCCAAAATTAGAGGTAAGGGCAAAAAAGAGGCCGAATTGTAATCACTTTAAATGCTACCGTCAATAACGAAAGTACTTATATGATAAATTTCTGCCAAACTTTATTTTAATCTACTATCGATTAAGCACCAGAAGATGTGGATAAGTCTGTGTACAGACACTATATCTTGTGGATCTTTACTCGTATTAATAGATCAAAGAATCGCTATTATAGATCAAGTTGGATCGGTTAATAAAGCTGGATCTGCTTGAATTTTACAAATAATGGATCGAATTTGATCTTTGATGATCACTGATCTATACACAG